>NZ_CP062222.1:301250-602500 GCF_017487405.1 Brevundimonas goettingensis
GGAGGAGGGCAGGTCGATCAGGGTCAGGCCCTCGATTCCTCCAAGCACCCGCCGTCCGCCCTTGGCCGCCGTTGCCCCGTTGAACGCGACCGCCCGTATTCGGGGCAGACCGGCGATCAGGCCGCGCAGGTCGGCGGCCTCGGGCGAGCGAATGGCGGCGTCGAGACTGCCGGGCCGTTCCGCCGAGGCGATGACGTCCCACAGACCGACGCCCGCCGCCCTCAGCGCCTCCAGCCGGTTGGCATAGGGCAGGGCGTGCAACTCGCGCCCTATCACGACGCCGATCAGCCGCCAGAAGCCGTTCTGCGGATGGGCGTAATACTGCGCCGCCTTCAGCGAGGCGTCGCCGGGCAGACTGCCGAGCACCAGCAGCCGGGTGTTCTCATCGACGACCGGGGCGAAATGCCGCTTGATCGTCATGTCAGGCTTCAGCTCGCGCCGAACACCCGCTGGAACACCGTGTCCACATGCTTGGTGTGATAGCCCAGATCGAACAGGGCCTCGAGTTCGGCGTCGGGAACGATGACCTCCGGGTCTTCCTTCAGGAAGTCGAGGAAGTTGCCCTCGCCGCGCCACACCTTCATGGCGTTGCGCTGGACGGCCGCGTAGGAGTCCTCGCGCGACTGACCCAGCTGGGTCAGGGCCAGCAGGACGCGCTGCGAGTGGACCAGACCGCCCAGGCGATCGAGGTTCTTCTGCATGTTCTCCGGATAGACCAGCAGACGTTCCATCACCCCGGCCAGACGGTTCAGGGCGAAGTCGAGGTGGATGGTCGCGTCCGGGCCGATGCCGCGCTCGACCGACGAATGGCTGATGTCCCGCTCGTGCCACAGGGCGACGTTTTCCATCGCGGGGGTCACGGCCGAGCGTACCAGACGGGCCAGACCCGTCAGGTTCTCGGTCAGGATCGGGTTGCGCTTGTGCGGCATGGCCGACGAGCCTTTCTGCCCCTTGTCGAAGAACTCCTCGGCCTCCAGCACCTCGGTGCGCTGCAGATGGCGGATCTCGATGGCCAGACGCTCGATCGAGGAGGCGACGACGCCGAGGGCCGCGAAGAAGGCGGCGTGACGGTCGCGCGGGATGACCTGGGTCGAGACCGGCTCGACCTGCAGGCCCATCTGGTCGGCGACATATTGTTCGACCTGCGGATCGACGTTGGCGAAGGTGCCCACGGCGCCGGAGATGGCGCAGGTGGCGATCTCTTCCTTCGCCACGACCAGACGGCGCTTCGCCCGCTGGAACTCGGCGTGATAGCCGGCCAGCTTCAGGCCGAAGGTCACCGGCTCGGCGTGGATGCCGTGCGAACGGCCGACGGTCGGGGTGTATTTGTGTTCCTTGGCGCGGGCCTCCAGCGCGGCCAGCACCCGGTCCACCCCGGCGATCAGCAGGTCCGAGGACCGCGCCAGCTGCACCGCGAAACAGGTGTCCAGCACGTCCGAGGAGGTCATGCCCTGGTGCAGGAAGCGGGCTTCCTCGCCGACCGTCTCGGAAACGTGGGTCAGGAAGGCGATGACGTCGTGCTTGGTCGTGCGCTCGATCTCGTCGATCCGGTCCGAGTCCCAGGCGGCGTCCTTGCCCTTGGCCCAGATGGCCTCGGCGGCCTCGGTCGGGATCACGCCCAGCTCGGCCATCTTGGTGGCGGCATGGGCCTCGATCTCGAACCAGATCTTGTACTTGGTCTCGGAGGACCAGATGGCGACGGCTTCGGGGCGGGAATAGCGCGTGATCATGGGCGCGGGGTGTCGGTGTAACCCCCTTCTGAGTCAAGCGGCGCTTGTGTCTGAGCTGCGTAAACTTGCGTGAGCGGCTGTGGCGCGCGGGCCCGAGTCGGCGCAAGAGACCGCCACCAAAGACAGGGAGAGGGCCAAATGGAACTGATCATCGGACCGCGCCGGTTCTCGACCTGGTCGCTGCGCCCCTGGCTGGTGCTCAAGCGCTGCGGCGCCGAGTTCACCGTGCGCGAGCTGGACTTCAACACCCCCGAGGGCCACGCCGAGATGCTGTCGGTTTCCCCGACAGGCCTCGTGCCCGTGCTCAAGGTGGATGGCGAGACCATCTGGGACTCGATGGCCATCTCGGTCTTGTGCGCCGAACGCTTCCCTGAGGCGAAGCTCTGGCCGGCCGAGGCCAAGGCCCGCTGGCTGGCCCGCTCGGCGGCCTGCGAGATGCACGGCGGCTTCGGCGCCCTGCGCACCCACTGCACCATGAACCCGAACCATCCGATGGTCGGTCCCGAGCGCTCGCCGACGCCGCAGAACGACGCCGTCGCCGCCGACATCCGCCGTCTGGTGACCCTGTTCCGCGGGATGCGCGAGCGCTTCGGCGCCGGTGGGGACTATCTGTTCGGCGAATGGTCGGTGCCCGACGCCTTCTTTACCCCGATCGCCACCCGGATTCGCCACTACCAGATCGATTTGGCCCAGTACGGCGACGAGGATGGCGTCGCGGCCACATATGTCGCGGCCTTATTGCAACAGCCCGATTTTCTCGAATGGGAAGCTCTGGCTTAGCCGGAACCTCGCCTCATTTGGGGCCTTCAAGGGTCAGCGTTCGTTAAGCACGCCCGCTGACCCGGGCTTAAGACGACGCCGTTATCTTGCACATATCCGGGGCCTGCCCCGACACAGGACTTCAGACCATGACCGCTCCGGTCGAGCCGCGCCCCGCCGTCGTCACGCCGCGTCAGCCGACGCTGGGCAGTGTCGCGCTCGCGCTTCTGGTCGGCTGCTGCCTGTGCGCCTCGCTGGTCGCCAGCATCTTCTAGAGCGTCAGAGGCCGCCTGAAGGGGCGGGGGCCGAGGCCATCTCCACCGGCGCGCTCGGCGCGGGCGGCACATAGTCCAGACCGATCGACACCAGACCGGCGCCCGAGGCCACCGCGTCCAGGGTGTTCAGCGGCTTGCCGAACATGCGCTGATAGACCCAATAGGCCGCCACGACCTTTTCGACATAGTCGCGAGCCTGGGGCACGTCGATCGTCTCGATCAGCAGCAGCGGGTCCGGATTGGGGCCCAGCTTGCGCAGCGCCGCCAGCATCGGGCCGGGCCCGGCGTTGTACGAGGCCACGGCGCGCAGGATGTCGCCCTGGAACTCGGGCCGCGACAGCATCTGGTTCACATAGACCTGCCCCAGCCGCATGTTGACAGCCGGGTCAAACAGCTGCTGCGGCTTCGAAACGAAGGTGCGGTCGCCGGTCATTTCGGCGGCGGTGCCGGGCATCACCTGCATCATCCCGTATGCGCCTGCCGCCGATCGGGCGTCGGCGTTGAAGTCGGTCTCCTTGCGGGCCAGGGCGTAGACCAGCGCCGGTTCGATGGTGAAACCGCCCTCGGGCGCCAGAACCGGGGTCGCATAGCGCATCGCGTCGACGCGGGTCACGTCGGGGCCGGAGCCGCCCATACGCGGACCCAGGGCGTCGGCCAGGCTGGTCCACATGCGGCGGGCGGTGTCGCCGACAGCTGTGCGGAGGCCGGCGCGCAGCTCGTCCTGGGCGTCGGAGCGGCGGCCGACCTCCAGATAGGCCACGGTGCGGCGGGCGCGGTCGTCGGACTGGATGAAGGCGTTCAGGTCGCGCGGATTGACCTCATGGCCGGCCCGGGCGGGTTGATAGGCGACGCGCTGGACCCCCGCGGGCTGATAGGGGCGCGGGCCCAGACCCTCCAGGGCGACGTCGCGGCCCAGCTGACGCAGCGCCACCTGGCCATAGAAGGTCGCGGGCCACTGCGCGGCCAGGTTCAGGAAGCCGGTGATCCGGTCCTGACGGCCCGACTGGGCGGCGGCCTTGGCGGCCCAGACCCCGGCCCCGGCGCGGACCCAGGGATCCTCGGTCGGGTCGGCGGCGACGCGCTCGAAGGCCTGCATGGAATCGTTGAACTGACCCAGCCGATACGCGGCCAGGCCCGAAGTCCACCAGTCGCCGATCTGGGTTCCCAGCGAATAGGCGGTCGACAAGTCGTCGTGGTTGTAGGCGACGCGGGCGGCCTTGGCGGGGTCGTCCTCGGTCGAGCCGCCGCCGGCCTCGACCACGCTGGACCAGGTGCGGCCGCTGACGCCCGCCGGGCGTTTCGGCTCGGCCGCGCCGTCCGGACGGCGCTTCAGGGCCAGGGCATAGGCGCGCGGCGCGCACGGCAGGTCGGAATAGTCATCCAGCCAGGCCGACAGTTCCTCATAGGTGGCGACATGGTCGGGGTGGAACAACCGTTCGAACTCGACCTGGCCCAGCAGGACGTGATCGCGCGCCTCGCGCGCCGCGGCCCTGGCGAGGTCGAGGTCCCCGCGGCGCAGGGCGTCGAAGGCGGTGGTGTAGCTGAGGCGGTCGGCGGAGCTGAGTGCAGTCGGCCCGCCTTCACTGGCGGCCTCGTAGGCCCCACCTTCGTAGGCAACGCCCTCGGCGGAATCCGCGGCGGACTCGGCGGAGGGCGCTTCCTTGGCCATCGCGATCCCCGAAGCGAGGCCGCTGAGCGTCAGGATGAGCATCGGCGCGAGAAGCGCCCGGCGATAAGCGTACATAGGCGGCGGCCCCCTCGTGCAACGCGTCTCCCGTCTCGATCAGGATCGGCGCGTGTGTCTGCGATCGGTCGTCAATCCGTAACCATGCCCGAAAAACGGGCCAGTCTCAATCACATGACTGTCACCAGGCGTATGGCCTTGGTTCGAGGCGTCAGTTGGGCGAACCCGATTCGAGGTCTTCCAGCCGAGCCGCGAGCGACAGAATGTCGGCCCAGGCCTGCTTCTTGGCCTGGGGCTGACGCAGCAGGAAGGCCGGGTGCAGGGTCGGTAGGGCGGGGGCGGAGACGTCGCCTTCGTGCAGCCGCCACTCGCGCCACTGGCCGCGCATCTTCAGAATGCCCTCGTCTGTCTGCAGCACCGCCTTGGCCGAGGCCGCGCCGAGCAGCAGCACCGCCTTCGGTTTCAGGATGGCGAAGGCCCGCTCCACGAAGGGGGCACAGACGGCCTGTTCCTGCGGCGTCGGCGTGCGGTTGCCGGGCGGCCGCCAGAAGACGGTGTTTGTGATGAAGACCTTGCCGGTCAGGCCCGCAGCGTCGAGCATCTTGTCCAGCAGTTGGCCTGCCTTGCCGACGAAGGGCAGGCCCTGCGCATCCTCGTCCGCGCCCGGGCCTTCGCCGATGATCAGGATCGGGGCGTCGGTCGCGCCGCGCCCGAACACCGACTGGCGCGCGCCCATGCCGCGAAGGTCGCAGGCCTCGCAGATCGACACCGCCACCGCGAGCGCCTCCAGCGTCTCCGCCCCCGCCGCCAGCCGTCGCGCTTCGGAAATCGCGTCGTGGGGATCGTTCTGGACGACGACCGAGGCCGTCGCCTTGGCCACCGCCTTCAGCGCCGGCGCCGGCACATAGGTCCGGTCGACGGCGGCGTCCTCATAGCAGGCGTCGACCCCCGCATCGCGCCAGAAGGCGAGCAGACTTTCGGTTGCGGCGATATCCGGGGGAGAGGCGTTCATGACTGTAGGCACAGGGATAAGCCTTGACCGCCGCAACGTCACGTTCTGATAAGCAACCAAGAACCAATAATGACCACACCGACAACCGGGATTCACGACACCATGGCCGAGGAAGCGATCGAGGGCGGCGCCACAAGCAAGGCGCAGGAAGCCATTCTCGACAACCTGCCCCCGCTCGAAGCCCTTCAGGGCGTCGAGCGCGAGGTCATGGAATATGACGTCGTCATCGTCGGCGGCGGTCCCGCCGGCCTGTCCGCCGCCATCCGCCTGAAGCAGCGCGCCGAGGCCGAGGGCAAGGAGATCAATGTCGCTGTTCTGGAAAAGGCGGCCGAGGTCGGTGGTCACATCCTGTCCGGCGCCGTCATCGACCCCAAGGCCCTGAACGAACTCTTCCCGGACTGGAAGGAACGCGGCGCCCCGCTCGAGACCCCGGTCACCAAGGACAAGTTCCTGGTTCTTGGTCCGATGGGCGAGGTGTCCATCCCCATGCCGCTGCTGCCGCCGATGATGCATAACGACGGCTGCTACATCGCCTCGCTCGGCAATGTGACCCGCTGGCTGGGCGAACAGGCCGAGGCGATGGGCGTCGAGGTCTATCCCGGCATGGCCGCCAGCCATGTCGTCTGGGACGAACCCACCGGTCGCGTGAAGGGCGTCGTCGCCGGCGTGTTCGGCATCGACAAGCACGGCCAGCCGACCGGCGATTTCCAGCCGGGCATCGAGCTGCACGGCAAATACGTCTTCATCGCCGAGGGGGTGCGCGGCTCGCTGGCCAAGACCATCATCGCCCGCCATCAGCTGGCCAAGAATTCCAGCCCGCAGAAATTCGGCATCGGCCTCAAGGAACTGTGGCAGGTCCCGGCCGACAAGCACCAGCCGGGTCTGGTCCAGCACTCGACCGGCTGGCCGCTGGACGAGTTCACGGGCGGCGGCAGCTTCCTCTACCACTTCGGCGACAACTACATCGCCCTCGGTTACGTGGTTCACCTGAACTACAAGGACCCTTTCCTGTCGCCGTTCGACGAGTTCCAGCGGTTCAAGCACCACCCCTCGGTCGCCCAACACCTCGAAGGCGGCACGCGCATCTCCTACGGCGCCCGCGCCATCACCGAGGGCGGCTTCCAGTCGGTGCCGAAGCTGTCGTTCCCCGGCGGCGTCCTGATCGGCTGCTCGGCCGGCTTCGTGAACGTGCCCCGGATCAAGGGCAGCCATAACGCCATGAAGACCGGCATGCTGGCCGCCGACGCCGCCTATGACGCCGTCATGGCCGGACGCGAAGGCGACGAACTGGTCGAATACCAGACGGCCTATGAGAAGAGCTGGGTCTTCAAGGAGCTCAAGGGCGTCCGGAACGCCAAGCCCTACCTCACGAAGTTCGGCACCACGCTCGGCGGCGCGCTCGGCGTCATGGAGATGTGGCTCTTCGCCCTGACCGGCCTGACCACGCCCTGGACCCTGAAGCACAAGAAGACGGACGCGGCCTCGACCGAGCCGGCTTCGAAGCACAAGCCGCGCGTCTATCCCAAGCCGGACGGCAAGCTGTCGTTCGACAAGCTGTCGTCGGTGTTCATCTCCAACACCAACCACGCCGAGGAACAGCCGGCCCACCTGAAGCTGATCGATCCGTCGATCCCGATCCGGGTCAACCTGCCGAAATACGGCGAGCCGGCGCGTCTCTACTGCCCGGCGGGCGTGTACGAAGTCGTCTATGGCGACGAGGCGGCGAAGGCCGATCCGCGCTTCGTCATCAACGCCCAGAACTGCGTCCACTGCAAAACCTGCGACATCAAGGATCCGTCGCAGAACATCGTCTGGACCACGCCCGAAGGCGGCGGCGGCCCCAACTATCCGAATATGTAGGGCTTGAGGGAAACCCCCTCTTGCAGGGGAGGGACAAAGTGGCGAGGGTTCCTGCCATGACGTCCCTCCGCCTCACGCTGCTGTCCTTCACCACCCTGGGTCTTGCGGCCGCCGTGCCCGGCTTCGCTTTGGCCCAGGAGGCGCCGCCGGTCTCGGACCCGGCGGCCGGCCAACGCGCCCCGATCCTGGTTCCCGCCCAGCCCGGCCAGTCGGATCCGGCCCGCCTGCCGCCCGCCGTGGTTGCGCCCGCTCAAGGCGAGCCCGCTGCTGAACCGGAAGACGCCGAGCCTGAAGACGGCGAACCCGCCTCCGACGAGGCGCCCCTGCCGCCGCCCGCGGCTCCTGCCATCATCCCGATCCCCACGGTCTGGGCGCCCGCCCCGGTCGATCGCGAGGGCCACACCGCCTATGGCCTCTATCTCGGCGGCCGCAACCTGGTCGGGCGCTCCGCCGTCGGCGACGGCGAGGCCGCGCTCGGCGCCCGCTATCTGGCCGAGGTCCAGTCCCTGACCCCGGAACAGCCCACCGTCCGGCAACAGGCCTTCACCGCCGCCCTCCTGGCCGGGGACCTCTCCGCCGCCGCCCGGATGGCCCCGTCGGGCGAGGGCGTGCCGGCCGTGCTCTCGGAGGCCGGGCGTCTGGTCCGCGCCATCGACCTCTACGCCCACGGCAAGGCGCGCGACGCCACGGCGGTGTTCAAGGCCGGACCGATCCAGATGCCTCACGCCGCCGCGGGCCTGATGACCCAGCGCTGGATCGCCGCAGCCGCCGGGGACTGGGACTTCGCCCTGATCGGCCCGCCCCAGACCGCCAACGACACCTTCAGCCAGGTGCTGCGCTTCCAGCGCGCCCAGTTGCTGGAGCTGCATCGCCGCTATGACGAGGCCGAGGCCGAGTACAAGCTGCTCGCCGCCAACCCGGCCGCCCAGCCGCCCTTCCATCAGGGATACGGCGCCTTCCTGGAGCGCCGTGGCCGCAAGGCCGAGGCCGCCGCCGTCTATGACGCCGCCCTGACGGCCAATCCCGACAGCCTGCTGCTCCAAGCCGCCAAGGAGCGGGTTTCTGCTCGACGCAGCCGTGCGCCCGCCGCCCCGACCTATAGCGACGGCGTGGCCCAGGGTCTGACCCTGGCCGCCTCCCTGGCCGCCGACAACCGCGCCAATGAGTTCGCCGCCGTCTATCTGCGCATGGCGCTGGAGGTCGCGCCCAGCGACGACATCCGCCTTCTGCTCGGCGGCGCACTCGTCAGCGCCAAGCTGGAAGCCGCCGCCCGTGACGCCATGGCCGTGATCGGGCCGCGCAACGCGGCCGTTTATGCCGCCGCCCGGCTGCAGATCGGCGCCAGTCTCGGCCGCGACGACCGCAAGGACGAGGCCCTGGCCGAGTTTCGCAAGGCCTTCGCCGCCGCGCCCGACTCCCAGGACATCGCCTATGCCCTGGCCACCCAACTGCTGGAGCTCAAGCGCAACGACGAGGCGCTGGAAATCCTCAACGGTCCGCTGCTCAACACCCCGGACCAGCCGGCCGCCGTCCACTTCGTGCGCGGCGCCGCCTATGAAGCCTCCGGCAAGATCGCCGAGGCCGAGGCCGAACTGTCCGCCGCAGTCGCCGACCAGCCCAATGAGCCGGCCTTCCTCAACTATCTGGGCTACCTCTGGGTCGATAACGGCACCAGGGTCGCCGAGGGCGCCGCCCTGATCGCCCGCGCCCATGCGGCCGAGCCCAACGACGGCAATATCCAGGACTCCCTCGGCTGGGCCCAGTTCCGTCAGGGCCAGTACGACACCGCCGTCACCACGCTCGAGGAGGCGGTCGACAAGGAGCCGGCCAACGCCGAGATCAACGACCATCTCGGCGACGCCTACTGGCAGGTGGGCCGCAAGCGCGAGGCGGGCTTCCAGTGGAACCGCGTCCTCACCCTGAACCCCGACGCCGAGCGCCGCGCCGAGGTCGAGAAGAAGCTGGCCGAGGGCCTGCCGCCCCAGACTCCTGTGGCGCCGCCCGTCGCCGTGACCGTTCCCGCCTCGGTCGGCGCCGAGCCCTAGGGTGTCGCTGACCGGGCTCGCGCCCGCCAAGATCAACCTTTTCCTGCATGTCGGCCCGGTCCAGGCCGACGGCTACCATCCGCTCGCCAGCCTGGTCGCCTTCGCCGACATCGGCGACCGGGTCACGGTCGAGCGCGCCGACCGTCTTTCCCTAACGGTCGAAGGCCCCTTCGGCGCGGGCCTGGCGGCCGAGCCCGACAACCTGATCCTCAGGGCGTTGCGGGCCCTGGGCGAGGCGGCGGGCATCGGCGAGCCGGCCCTGAAGGTGTCCCTCGACAAACAGCTGCCCATCGCCGCCGGCCTGGGCGGGGGCTCCTCCGATGCGGGAGCGGCGCTCAAGCTGGCTAGAGCCCTGCTCGGCCTCGATCTGGACGATGCGGCGTTGGAGGCCGTCGCGGGCGTCGTCGGGGCCGACGGTCCGATGTGCCTGCGCGCCCGTTCCGCCTGGGCCGAGGGCAGGGGAAATGTCCTCACCGACGCCGCTGACCTGCCGCCGCTGCACGCCGTTCTGGTCAATCCGGGCGTGCCGTCCTCGACCGGCGCCGTCTATCGCGCCTTCGACGCGGGTCCGGCCGGCGCGACCGACCGCCCCGCCCCGCCCGCCGAATGGAGCCCCGCCGCCGTCATCGACTGGCTGGCCGGACAGCGCAACGATCTGGAGCTTGCGGCCCTCGTCCTGACCCCGGCCATCCAGCCCGCCCTTGACGCCGTCGCGGCCCAGTCGGGCGTCGGCCTGACCCGGATGTCGGGCTCCGGCGCCACCGTTTTCGGCCTGTTCGCCTCGGGTGAAGACGCCGCCCGCGCCGCCGCCGCCCTGACGGCCGCCCATCCCGGCTGGTGGGTTCGTGGCGCCGTCCTCGGCGCTGCCGGTCTCTGAAGACCGGCCAATATCAGCGTCCGGATGGAACTCGGGTCGCGCTAACCGTCTTTCCCTTGCAACCGACATATTGAGTCAAGGCGTCGCGATCCCTCGCGCGGCGCCTCCGGAGTCAAAGGAAACCGTCATGCATCGCGCCCGCCTTCTGACCGCAACCGCCGCCATCGCCCTGTTCGCCGCCCCCGCCTTCGCCCAGGATATGGCCGCCCCGCAAACCGCGCCCGCGGAAGCCCCGGCGCCGGCCGTCGCGACCCCGGCCGCCTCCGACACCGTAATCGATGAGCTGAAGGCCAACGGCCAGTTCACGACCCTGCTGGCCGCCCTCGATCAGGCGCAGCTGACCGACACGCTGAAGGCCCAGCCGGCGATCTCGATCTTCGCCCCGACCGACGCGGCCTTCGCCAGCCTGCCCGAGGCGGAGCGCGCCCGGCTGATGGACCCGGCTAACATCAATGAATTGCGTCAGCTGCTGCTCTACCATGTCATCGTCGCCGACGTGAACTCGAGCCAGATCAAGGGCACGCGCGGCGGGGTCGAGACCGCGGCCCGCACCCAGGTCCAGCTGGACGGCACCGGCGACGCCATCAAGGTCGACGACGCCACCGTCACCACGGCCGATATCGCCGCCTCCAACGGGGCAGTCTTCGCCATCGACAAGGTGCTCAATCCGGCGACCTCCCAGGTCGCCTCGGGCGATGCGGACGAGGCCCCGGCCGCCCCCATGACCACCGAGGCCCCCGCCGCCGAGGCCCCCGCGACGGCGCCGGTCGCCCAGCCGACCATGACCGATCCGGTCGCCACCTCGGCTCCTTCTCCCACGCCCCCGATCGCCCCGACGCCCGACGAGGACAAGAGCCCGACGATGACCGAGCCGGCTCCGGCCCCGACGCCGCAGGCCTAATCACCGCGTCAGGTTGAGTTTGAAGGCGGCGGGCTCTAGGGTCCGCCGCCTTTCGTTTGCCTCCCGCGAAGACCGACATTGCCCAGCCAAGCTGAACCCCTGTCCTTTCAGGATCTCATCCTGACCCTCCAGCGCTACTGGGGCGAACAGGGCTGTGCCCTCTTGCAGCCCTATGACATCGAGGTGGGGGCGGGGACGCTTCACCCGGCGACCGTCCTGCGCGCGCTGGGGACCAAGCCGTGGAAGGCCGCCTACGTCCAGCCCAGCCGCCGCCCCGGCGACGGCCGCTATGGCGAGAACCCCAACCGGCTGCAGCACTATTACCAATTCCAGGTCGTTCTGAAGCCGAACCCGGACAATCTTCAGGAGCTCTACCTCGGCTCCCTCGCCGCCATCGGCATCGATCCGAAGCTGCACGACATCCGCTTCGTCGAGGACGACTGGGAAAACCCCACCGTCGGCGCCTGGGGTCTGGGCTGGGAGGTCTGGTGCGACGGCATGGAGGTGACCCAGTTCACCTATTTCCAGGGCGTCGGCGGCATCGAGGTCGACGTGGTCTCGGGCGAACTGACCTACGGCCTCGAGCGTCTGGCCATGTACGTTCAGGGCGTCGACAACGTCTATGACCTGAAGTTCAACAACGACGGTCTGACCTATGGCGAGGTCTTCCTCGAGAACGAGCGCCAGCAGTCCGAAGCCAACTTCCACGGCTATGACGTCGAGGGCCTGAAGCGCCGCTTCGAGGACATGGAGCGCGAGTCGACCCGCCTGCTGGCCATGACCGGCCCGCAAGGCCAGCCTCTGGTCCTGCCCGCCTATGACCAGGTCCTGAAGGCCTCGCACCTCTTCAACCTGATGGACGCCCGCGGCGCCATCGCCGTCGCCGAACGCCAGAGCTACATCGGCCGCATCCGCGACCTGTGTAAAGCCTGCGCCCTCGCCTACGTCGAACAAGAGCGGAAAACCGCCTGATGCCCCAGCTCCTCCTCGAACTCTTCTCCGAAGAAATCCCCGCCCGCATGCAGCAGGGCGCCGCGCGCGATCTCGAGCGCATGGTCTCCGAAAAGCTCAAGGCCGCGGGCCTGAGCTGGGACGCGCTCAACGTCTTCGCCGGCCCGCGCCGCCTGACCCTGGTCATCGACGGCCTGCCCTCGGCGACGCCCGACCGCTCGGAGGAGCTGAAGGGTCCGCGCGCCAATGCCCCGGAACAGGCGCTGGAAGGCTTCCTGCGCAAGACCGGCCTGACCAAGGACCAGCTGACCGAGCGCGACGGCGTCTTCTTCGCCGTCATCGAGCAGAAAGGCCGCGCCACCGCCGAGATCATCCCGGAGACGGTCGACGCCGTCGTCCGCGCCTTCCCCTGGCCCAAGTCGATGCGCTGGGGTTCCGGAACCCTGCGCTGGATCCGCCCGCTGAAGCGCATCCTCTGCCTGTTCGACGGCAAGGTCGTGCCCTTCGACATCGACGGAATCCAGAGCGATGCGATCACCGAGGGCCATCGTTTCCTCGGCAAGGGTCAGCCTATCGCCGTCAACGACTTCGCCGACTATCGCCGCAAGCTGGAGGCTGACTACGTCCTGCTCGACGTCACCGACCGCAAGCTGAAGATCCTCGACGCCGCGAAAGCCGTGACCGCCGCCAAGGGCCTCGCCCTCGTCGATGACGACGGCCTGCTGGACGAGGTCGCGGGGCTGGCCGAATGGCCGACCCCCATCCTCGGCGACATGGATCCCCAGTTCCTCAGCCTGCCGCCCGAGGTGGTCCGGCTGTCGATGAAGGTGCACCAGAAGTATTTCGCCGTCCGCGATCCGGCCCAGCATGGCCTCGCCCCCAACTTCGTCGTCGTCGCCAATGTCGAGGCCTCCGACGGCGGCGCGGCCCTTGCCGCCGGCAACAGCCGCGTGCTTTCGGCCCGCCTGAACGACGCCCGCTTCTTCTGGGACGAGGATCTGAAGACCGGCTTCGACGCCTGGTCTCAGAAACTGTCCGGCGTCACCTTCCACGCCAAGCTCGGCACCCTGGCCGAACGCGTCGATCGCATCGCCGCCCTCGCGCGTGAAATCGCGCCTCTGGTCGGCGCCGACGCCGATCAGGCCGAACGCGCCGCCCGCCTCGCCAAGGCCGACCTGGCATCTGGCATGGTCGGCGAGTTCCCCGAACTGCAAGGCGTCATGGGCGGCTATTACGCCCGCGCCGCCGGCGAGCCCGACGCCGTCGCCGACGCCGTCCGCGACCACTACAAGCCGCAGGGCCCGGCCGACACCGTCCCGACCGCCCCGGTCACCGTCGCCGTCGCCCTCGCCGACAAGCTCGACACCCTCGTCGGCTTCTTCGCCATCGACGAAAAGCCCACGGGTTCCAAGGATCCGTATGCCTTGCGTCGTGCGGCGCTGGGCGTGATCCGGCTGGTACTGGATAATGGGGTGCGCACCTCGCTGGCCGATCTCATCGTGCCCGCCGCGACCGACATTTTCGATGATCAGAAATCTGAAATGCTTGCCGGACAAATGGCTGCGCTCAACGCGGCCGAGGCATTGGGAGTGGAATCGGACGAACTCGTTCAGGCCCGGCATGCTGCCAAAATGAAGGGCCGAGTTTATGTCACTGACAATGAGCTCATGCGTGCCCTGGTCGTTGCTGGCGCCTTGGTCGCCTTCTTCGCCGACCGCCTGAAAGTCCTCCTCCGCGACCAAGGCCAACGTCACGACCTCGTCGACGCCGTCTTCGCGCTCGGCGATGACGACCTCGTCCGCATCGTCCGCCGCGTCGAGGCGCTCGCCGCCTTCCTCGCCACCGACGACGGCGCCAACCTGCTGGCCGGCTTCAAACGCGCCTCCAACATCCTCAAGGCTGAGGAGAAGAAGGGGCCGGTGCCGACGGGCATGGTCGAGACCGGCCTGCCCAACCAGCCCGAGGCCGAAACGAAGCTGGCCTTCGCCACCGCCGCCGCCGCGACCGCCGTCGACACGGCGCTGGAAACCGAGGACTTCGCCGCCGCCATGACGGCCCTTGCCGCCCTGCGCGCCCCGGTCGACGCCTTCTTCACCGACGTCCTGGTCAACTCCGACGTCCCCGCCGAACGCGACAACCGCCTGAAACTGCTGGGCCAGGTCCGCGACGTCATGGGCCGCGTCGCCGACTTCGGCCTGATCGCGGGCTGATCCTCACCCTCTCCCATAGGGAGAGGGCTTGAGGCTCGCAGAGCGTAGCGATGCGCCAGCCGAAAGGGTGAGGGGCTGGCGCTCACCGGTTGGCCGGGAACCCCTCACCCTTTCGCGCAAGTCTGATCGCTGGCGCTCTCAGGCGCTCAAGCCCTCTCCCGCCGGGAGAGGGGGAGATCGTGGAGAGAGCTCAGGCTTTGAACAGCAGCGACCCGTCCCCGTAGGAATAGAACCGGTACCCGTCCTTCACCGCGTGCTCATAGGCCGCGCGCATGGTCTCCAGTCCGGCGAAGGCCGAGACCAGCATGAACAGGGTCGACTTCGGCAGGTGGAAGTTCGTCATCAGCACATCGACCGCCCGGAACCGGTAGCCAGGGGTGATGAAGATGGCCGTGTCGCCGTGGAAAGGTTGGACCTCGCCCTCGACGGTGGTCGCCGACTCCAGCAGCCGCAGCGAGGTCGTGCCGACGCAGACGATCCGCCCGCCGTTGGCATGGACCGCGTTGAGGGCGGCGGCGGTCCCGGCCGAGACCTCGCCCCACTCGGAATGCATCCTGTGATCGGCCGTGTCGTCGGCCTTGACCGGCAGGAAGGTGCCGGCCCCCACATGCAGGGTCACCGCGTGGGTGGTGACGCCTTTCGCCCGGATCGCCTCCAGCAGCTCCGGCGTGAAATGCAGCCCCGCCGTCGGCGCCGCCACCGAGCCGTCGTGTTCAGCGAAAACCGTCTGATAATCGGTGAGGTCGCGATCGTCTTCGGGCCGTTTGGCCGCGATATAGGGCGGCAGGGGCATGACTCCGACGGCGCGGATCGCATCGTCCAGCGCCGGCCCGGCCAGGTCGAACTTCAGGGTGATCAACCCGTCCTCGCCCTTGTCGGCGACCGTGGCCTCCAGCGTCTGAAACCGGATCCGGTCCCCCGCCTTGATCCGCTTGCCCGGCTTCATGAAGGCCGACCAGACGTCGGGCGCATCGCGGTGATGCAGGGTCGCCTCGACCTCGACGGTCAGGATCTCGCCCGCCGTCACGGGATCGGGCCGCTCCCGCACGCCCGACAGCCGCGCCGGGATCACCCGCGTATCGTTGAACACAAGGGCGTCGCCGGGCCGCAGGAAGCCCGGCAGGTCCCGGATGACCCGGTCCTCCAGCACCCCGTCCTTCACGACCAGAAGCCGCGCGGAATCCCGTGGCTCTGCGGGCCTCAGGGCGATGCGGTCCTCGGGCAGGTCGAAATCGAAATCGGCGGTCTTCATAGGCTCTCGTCCAAGGAGGGCGCAAAGGCCACGGGGGAGGGAGCGGGTCAAGTCCGCAGCCACTGAACTCCCGCCGATCCGGGGCGTTCGAGCCGGATGAAAACCTCCTCCCTGCTTCCCTCCGTCCTCATCGGCGCCGTCGCCAGCGCCCGGTCCATGACCCCGATGGCCGCCCTCGCCACCGCCCGTCTCGCGGGCGAGCGCACCCCCGGCAAGCTGGTCCTGCTCGACCATCCCCTGTTCAAATTCGGGGCCCTCGCCATGGGTGTGGGCGAGCTGTTCGGCGACAAGATGAAGTCGGCGCCCGACCGCACCGTCTTCCTCGGCCTGCTGGCCCGGGTGATGAGCGCGGGCATCGCCGGCGCAGCGCTGGCCCCGAAAGGCCGCGAAAAGACCGGCGCCGCCCTCGCTGTCGGCACCGCCGTCCCGCTCGCCTATCTCGGTCTCGCCGGCCGCAAGAAGGCCATGGCCCGCATCGGCCAGACGAAGAGCGGCCTGATCGAGGACGCCCTTATCGTCGCCGCCGGGGCCGCGGTGGTCGGGCTGACCATGAGGCGGCGCTGACCCGGGACCGGTCGCGGTTTTAAGTGTTGCTTCAGCCGTTTACGGCACACTGCCGGGATGAGTTCGGAGCTTCCACATCTCGCAGACGGCGGGCGTCTCGACGCCTGGGACCGTTTGCGGCGGCCGGTGTGGCTGTTCGATCCGGTCAGCTGCCGGGGCGTCTACGCCAATGTCGCCGCCCTGGCCCTTTGGGGAGCGGTCGATCTGGACGAACTGCTGGCCCGGGACTTCTCGAAGCTTTCCCCGGCGGTCCGGGCGCGAACCGATCGCCTGCGCACGGCCACCGCCGAGGGGCGCGAGGTCGAGGAGCACTGGACCTTCTATCCCAACGGCAGCCCGGTGACGGTGCAGGCGGTGATCTCGACCGTGGCCCTCGCCGACAGCCGTGAGGTGCTCCTGTTCGAAGCCGCCGCCGTCGAGGTCGAGGCCGAGGAACGCCGCGCAGTCGAGGCCCTGCGCCACTCCTCCGGTCCCGTCGGCCTGTTCGACGGCCAGGGGAAGTCGTTGTTCGCCAACCCTGCCGCCTTCGCGGCCTATGGTCTGGACGCGGGTTTCGTTGCGCGCTTCGTCAGCTCGGAAGACGGCGAGGCCATCCTGATCCGCGCCATGGAGGGTCAGGCCACCGGCGCCCTGTTCCAGATGCAGACCGGGGCCGGTTCGCGCTGGCACCATATCGACTGCCGCCCGCTGCAGGACCCCGTCACCGGCGCCATCAGCGTCCTGCTCAACGAGCGCGACGTGACCGACCGGGTCGAGGCCGAGGCCGCCCGCGCCGCCGCCGAGCAGAAGGCCGCCATGGCCGAGGCCCGGCAGCGCTTCCTCACCGAGATGTCGCATGAGCTGCGCACCCCCCTGAACGCGGTGCTCGGCTTCTCGGCCCTGCTGTCCGAAGCCGGGCTGGCGCCCGCCCAGCAGGACCACGCCAGCCGTATCCATGCGGCGGGCGAGCGGCTCTCCACCGTCGTGGAGCAGATGATCGCCCTGTCCCAGCACGAGGACTGGACCGGCGGCACGGAGCCAGTCGCCGGACAGGCCGGTCTTCCCGCCGACGCCGCACCCGCCGCCGATGAGGACGGGGGCCGGGCCATGCGCGTCCTCTATGTCGACGACAACGACAGCAACCGTGCCCTGGTCTCGGCGCTCCTGGCCCTGCAGGGGATCGTCTGCGAGACGGTCGATGACGGCGCGCAAGGGGTGGCCGCGGCGACGCGCGGGGACTGGGACGTGATCCTGATGGACATCCAGATGCCCGTGATGGACGGGGTCGAGGCCGCCCGCCGCATCCGGCTGCTGGACGCCGAGGTCTCGGCCGTGCCGATCATCGCCCTGACCGCCAACACCCTGGACGAGCAACTGGCCGTCTATGCCGAGGTCGGGATGAACGACTGCATCGGCAAGCCGGTGAAGGCGCCCGAGCTGTTCACCAAACTGTTCGACTGGGCCTCCACGCCCTGGCGCGAAGCGTGGCGTGAGGCCGCGCAGGCGGCCGCCTGACGACCACACGGTGAAGGGCGCAGGGACGCACGCAGCCGTTGACCCACGGGCCTCAAGGCGTCAAAGCCCCACCCATGCTTCAGAACCTCGAAACCCTCGCCCGTGAGGCCAAGTCCTGGCCCTTCGAACAAGCCCGCAATCTTCTGGCCCATGTGCTCAAGAAGCGGCTGTCGGACGCCGAGCGCGATGCGGCGAAGCTGCTGATCGACGCCGGCAAGGCGGACGAGGCGCTGGCGACCTTCGAGGCCCTGCAGCGGCCGGTGATCCTGGAGACGGGCTACGGCCCTTCCGGCCTGCCGCACATGGGCACCTTCGGCGAGGTGGCGCGCACGACGATGGTCCGCAACGCCTTCCGCGCCCTGACCGGCGATCATTGGCCGACGCGTCTGATCGCCTTCTCCGACGACATGGACGGCCTCAGGAAGGTGCCCGAGGGCGTGCCCAATCCCGAGATGCTGCGCGAGGACCTGCACCTGTCGCTGACCCGGGTGCGCGATCCGTTCGGCACCCACGACAGCTTCGGCGCCCACAACAACGCCCGTTTGCGCGCCTTCCTCGACGGTTTCGGCTTCGACTATGAGTTCATGTCCTCGACCGAGACCTATCGGTCGGGCCGGTTCGACGCGACCCTGCTGACCCTGCTGGAGCGGTTCGACGCCGTGATGGCGATCATGCTGCCGACCCTGGGCGAGGAGCGCCGGGCCACCTATTCGCCCTTCCTGCCCGTCAGCCCGATCACCGGCCATGTGCTTCAGGTCCCGACCCTGGCGCGCGACGTCGAGAAGGGCACGATCACCTTCGAGGACCCGGCCGGCGAGCCCGGCAACCGCACCGAGGTCCCGGTCACCGGCGGCCATGTGAAGCTGCAGTGGAAGCCCGACTGGGCCATGCGCTGGACGGCCCTGGACGTCGACTATGAGATGTCGGGCAAGGACCTGATCGAGAGCGTGCGTGAGAGCTCCAAGGTCTGCCGCGCCCTCGGCGGCACGCCGCCGGAGGGCTTCAACTACGAGCTCTTCCTCGACATCGAGGGCAAGAAGATCTCCAAGTCCAAGGGCAACGGCCTGACGATGGACGAGTGGCTGCGCTACGGCACACCGGAGAGCCTGAGCTGGTACATGTTCCAGTCGCCGAAGTCGGCCAAGAGCCTGCACTTCAACGTCATCCCCCGCGCCATCGACGACTATCTGGCCTTCATCGAGGCCTACAAGACCCAGGAGCCGGCCAAGCAGATCGACAACGCCGTCTGGTCGATCCACGCCGGATCGCCGCCTTCGGCCGTCTCGCCGGTGTCCTTCGCGCTGTTGCTCAACCTCGTCGGCGTGGCCAACGCCTCGTCGAAGGCGCAGCTGTGGGCCTATTTCGCGAAGTATCTGCCCGAGGCGACGCCGGAGAATGAGCCGGTGCTGGACCAGTTGATGGACCGGGCGCTCAACTACTACGTCGACTTCGTGAAGCCCTCGAAGTCCTATCGTCTGCCGGACGAGAAGGAGAAGGCGGCCCTGCTGGACCTCGGCGCGCGCCTGAAAGCGTTGCCGGCCGACACCACCGACGGCGAGCTGATCCAGAACGAGGTCTATGCGGTGGGCAAGGACCACGCCTTCGAACCGCTGCGCGCCTGGTTCGGCGCCCTGTACGAGGTTCTGCTCGGCGCCTCGCAGGGGCCGCGCTTCGGCTCGTTCGCCGCCATCTACGGCCTGCCGCAGACGGTCCAGCTGATCGAGGACGGCGTGAACGGCAAGCTGGCGGGTTAGCCCCCGCCGGCGACCCGCCGGACATGGCGCTCAGCAGCGAGGCTCCGCGAGCCGAGCGATAGGCCCACCGCAAGTGCGCTCTAAATGTCCCCTTCCGTACATGAACGGAAAATAACGGCAGCGCTCCGGGAGCCTTCATGTGGCGTCGGGCATTCTCCCTGCCATCGACCAACCTCGATGAAATGGAGAGAGCCATGTCGAAGACATTCAAGATCACCCTCGCTACGGCCGCCGCGATGGCGTCGCTGGTCACCGCCGCCCCGATGGCGGCTTCCGCCCAGGCCAACGGCATCACCAACTGTGACGCCCCTGGCGGACGTCAGACGGCCGGCGCCCTGATCGGCGGCGTGCTCGGCGGCGTGGTGGGTTCCAACCTCGCCCGTAACGAGCGCACGGCCGGCACCATCGTCGGCGCCGGCGCCGGCGCAGCGGCCGGGTCCTACATCGGCTGTAACCAGCAGCGCGCCCGCGCGGCCTCGGCCCAGGGCCAGTACCGCGCCACCTCGAACCTGCGCATCCGCTCGGGTCCGGGCACCAACTACGGCACGCGCGGCACCCTGGCCGCTGGTCAGCGCTTCAGCGCCATCGGCTCCTCGGGCGAATGGGTCCAGATCGCCGGCGGCGGCTGGGTGAACGCCCACTACGTCACGACCAACTAAGGTCGGCGTGAGCCAGACAGGGAAGGCCGCCTCGCGAGAGGCGGCTTTTTCTTTGGGCGCTAACGCTCACCGCGCGGCGGTTCGCCGCTTGAGCGTCTTTGCTATTGGGCGCTACCGCTCGCGACACGGTCGCTCGCTGCTTGAGCGCGCGACCTACTGGCTGACCCAGAGGATCCGCGCCATCCAGACCACCTCGCGGCGGGGCAGAACGCGGGGCGGGTAGGCGGGGTTGATCGAGCCCAGGGTGACGCCGCGCGCCGTCACGGCCAGAAGCTCCTTGGCCACCGTCTCTCCGCCCAGGGTGCGAACCACGACCCGGTCGCCCTTGCGCACGTCCGTCGCGGTGGGATCGACGATGACCCGGTCGCCCTCGCGATAGAGGGGGATCATGGAATCCCCGGTGATCCTGAGGCTGAACAGCCCGTCTTTCAGGCGCGGCAGTTCCGTCTGGTCCCAGCCCTCGCCCGTCGGCAGGCCGGCGTCGTCGAAGAAGCCGTCGGCGCCCGCCTGGGCCAGGCCCAGCAGGGGGATGGTCGCCGGCGGGGCGTCGTCATCAGCGAGAGCGGCGAACTCGCCCAGCGAGATCCGCGTCGCCTCCAGTATCCGCATCAGGCTCTCGGTCGAGGGCCAGCGCGGCCGAGGCGGATCCGCCGGTCCCGAGGACGGCCCGAAGCGTTTCGACGGATTGAAGCTGGTGGCGTCCAGTCCTGCGCGTTTGGCCAGGCCTGAGGGCGACAGGCCCTCGCGCCGCGCCAGATTGTCGACGGCCTTCCAGAGCTTGGCGTGGGACAGGGGCATGACACGGGCTTCCGGCGTATGAGTCGCCACAATACACAGGAATAAATGCCTAGGCCAGTGCGGTCGGCTTCGGTTGGAGCTGGAGCCCTATTCCAGTCCGGCGGCGCGGCGTTCCTGCCAGGCCCAGAAGGTGCCGACGGCCAGGGCGATCAGCACGCCATATCCCGCCAGATTGACCACGGTCAGGAAGGCGGCGGACGACGGGCGCACGTCCACGATCGACAGGACATGGCTGGTCACGACCAGCAGTTGGCAGGCGGCGGCCCAGACCGGCCAGACGCGCCGGGACTTCCACACCAGGGCGGCCAGCACGACCAGCATCACCACATCGATGGCGAAGACGCCCCACTGCACCTGGAACACCTTGCCGTCGCCCTGGGCGAGCAGGGAGGCGAACCAGCCGAGCACATAGGCGCCGGCGGCGAGGCGTTCTGGCTCGTCGCCCTTCCAGAATGCGAACAGACAGATCGCGACCACAAAGACCGCGCCGATCTGTGACCACAGGGTATCAAACATCAAAACGCCCCCGCGCCGAATGACGCGAGGGCGATAATGTAACGAGTCTGGCCAATCCGGAATGACCGGAAGCCTACATTACGTCGAATTCAGACAGCGCGCAGGCGCGTGGTGATGCCGACGCCGGTGGGCTTCTCGCCGCCGCCGATCGGGGTTTCCCAATCGTCGGGCTTGTTCAGCGGGCCGACGGCATAAATGCCCCAGCCGAGCTTGCGGTGATCTTTTTGCATTTCGGCGTGGCAGGCCACGATGGCCTCACGCGCGGTGCTCAGAGCCGCGATGGTTTCCATCGCCTTGGCTTGCGAGCCGGAAGCCGTGACCGCGGACAGCGACAGGGCGGCGCGGGCGCCGATCATCGACTGAACCAGGGTCGTGGCCTGGGTGATCGCGGTATCGATAGCGTTTTCAGTAGCATGCAGTTCGCCGGCGACGCTGGCGACAACTTCAGAACGATCCATAGTACCCCTCCTAAGCAACAGGTAAAAATATCCTTAACACGTTTCAGGAGAGTCCGGTAGGGATTTGTTTACCCTAAGCGGGAGCGTCGCCGTTAGGCGAGGGAGCGGGAGGCGGGCTTGCGGCGTCTCGGTCCGCCGCCGATCAGGGGGGTGTCTTCGGGCTTGTCCAGCGGGCCGACGGCGGTTTCGTCCAGTCCGATGCGGCGGGCGACGTCGGCGAGGGTCTGGTGCGCCCGCGCCAGATGGAGGCGGGCACGGTTCACCGCCTTGGCCGGAGCGGCCTGGCCGCCGCCGGCGGGGGCGAGCGCCGTCAGGGCCTGGGCTTCGACGAGGGCCACCTCGACTGCGGCCTCGGCGGCGTGCAGGCTCCCGGTCACCTTGAGGCCGGCTGAAATACGGGCCGCTGCGTCGCGGCCGAAAGCCTTTGAAACCATATCCGCCCCCCGGATGACCCAGCGTCACCCCGTGAGACAATCATGGGTGGCTCGGGACCGCAATTACTCGTTGCTGTCGTCCAGCAGGAAGTTGGCGACCAGGGTGGCGATCGGCTGGCTTTCGTCCTCCTGCCAGGCCTCGGCCAGCACGTGGGCGACGCGGCGGCCGGCGCGAGAGATATGGGCCCGCGCCAGCACGTCCACCGGCCGGCCCGAGCGCAGATAGGAGACGGTGACGTTGATCGGCCGGGGCAGACGAAGGCGCGGATAAGCCAGGGCCACCTGGGCGATGGCGGTCATCTCCAGCAGGGCCGCGGTAGAGCCGCCGTGCAGGGCCGGCAGCAGGGGGTTGCCGATCAGCTTGTCGGCGAAGGGCATGACCACGGTCAGGACCTCCTCCTCGACCCGGCCCTCAAGGCCGAGGAAGCGGGCGTAGGGCAGGCGTTGCAGCAGTTCGCTCATCGGGCCGCTCCCTCCGTGCGCGGCTTCAGATTGGCGCCGGTCCGGTGCGAGGCGTTTTCCGTGATCACATAGGCGGACTGAGCGGCGGCGACCGGATCGCCGGGGCCGTCATCCGCTCCGGCCTCGAAGGCCCAGGCGCGGACGAAGGCGATGTTGCGCGTCACCTTGAAGCAGTGGGCCTCGGCGATCAGGTCGGTCTTCGGCCGCGCCGCCCGCATATAGTCGACGCGCAGATCCAGGGTCGCGATGTTCTGGAAACCGCCCAGGGCCACCCAGGTCGCCAGGCCGCCGACATGGTCCAGCATGGTGGTGACCAGCCCGCCGGCCAGCACGCCCGTGTCGGGATCTCCGACCAGATCCTCGCGCCATGGCGTGCGCAGCCTCACGATCTGACCCTCGACGCTTTCCAGCCTGAAGCCCAGCGCCTGGGTGTGGGCGGCGCCGCCGGCCAACTGAGGCAGAATCTCTGTCAGGAACGTATCGCTCATCCATCCGTCCTTATCGGGCGCGGCCTTGCGCGCAAGCCCCGGATGCCGACCTTAAAGCCCATGATCCGTTTCGAGGACCTGCTGAAGCCGACGCCCGCGGGGCTCTATTGCCCGCCCGGCGATTTCTATATCGACCCGGTCCGGCCGGTGGAGCGGGCGGTGATCACCCACGGCCATTCGGACCACGCGCGGGCGGGCCACGGCGCGGTCCTGGCCACGCCCCAGACCCTGGCCATCATGGCCGAGCGCTATGGCGAGGACTTCACCGTCGCACGTCAGGCCGCGCCCTACGGCCAGACGACGGCGATCAACGGCGTCGATATCCGGCTGGTCCCCGCGGGCCATGTCCTCGGCTCGGCCCAGGCGGTGGTCAGTTGGAAGGGGATCACCATGGTCGCCTCGGGCGACTACAAGCGCCGACGCGATCCGACCTGCGCCGGGTTCGAGCCTGTGCCCTGTCACGTCTTCATTTCCGAGGCGACCTTCGGCCTGCCGGTCTTCACCCACCCTCCGGACAGTGAGGAGGTCGGCCGACTGGTCCAGTCGCTGGGCCAGTTTCCCGACCGCGCCCATCTGGTCGGCGCCTATGCGCTCGGCAAGGCCCAGCGGGTGATCCGGCTGCTGCGCGAGGCGGGCTGGGAGCGACCCATCTATGTCCACGGCGCACTGGAGCGGCTGAACGCCCTCTATCAGCGCGAAGGCGTCGATCTTGGGCCGATCCTGCCGGCGACCGGCCTGCCGAAGGACTCGCTGGGCGGGGAGGTGGCCATCGCCCCGCCGTCGGCCATTCAGGACCGCTGGGCCCGGCGTTTCGCCGATCCGGTGACCGCCTTCGCCTCGGGCTGGATGGGCGTGAAGGCGCGGGCGCGGCAAAGGGGGGTGGAGCTGCCTCTGGTCATCTCGGACCACGCCGACTGGACCGAACTGACCACGACCTTCACCGAGTTGAAGCCCGAGGAAATCTGGATCACCCACGGCCGCGAGGAGGGGTTGTTGCGCTGGTGCGAGCTGAACGGCCAGACGGCGCGAGCGCTCAGACTGGTCGGCTATGACGAGGAGGACGAGGAGGCGCCGGTCGCGGAACCTGACCCGGTCCGTTAAGCGGCGCGAACTCGTTTGGGCGCGGCCTCGGCCGGAGCCAGGGTCTCGCCGGAGAGGGCGGCGTTCATGGCCATGCGCAGGCGCTCGGGCTTGATCGGCTTCTCGACGACGGCGGCCATGCCGATGGCCAGATAGGCCTTGGCGTCGTCCGGGTCGGCGTTGGCGGTCAGGGCCACGATCGGGATCTGGCTCTCGGGGCCGGTCAGGGCGCGGATGGCCTGGGTCGCCTGGACCCCGTCCATGCGCGGCATCTTGATGTCCATCAGGATCAGGTCGAACGGACGGGCCTGGACGGCTTCAAGGGCCTCGAGGCCGTCTTCGGCGGTCTCGGAGCTGCAGCCGAACATCTCGCATAGCGCCTGGGCCACGACGCGGTTGGTGGCGTTGTCATCGACGATCAGGATGTGCGGATTGGCCTGGAGCTCCAGCTCGGCCAGGGCCTGGACATTGGACTGGGCGTCGGCCTGGGCGACGGTGCGCGGGGCGGCGAAGTCGAAGGCGAAGGTGGCGCCGCGACCGGCGTTGTTCTCGGCCCAGATCCGGCCTTCCATGCGCTCGACGATCTGGCGGCAGATCGACAGGCCGAGGCCCGCGCCGTCGGGGCCTGAGCCGTGCACGAAGGGTTCGAAGATGGCGTCCACGCGCCCGGCGTCGACGCCGGGGCCGTCGTCGCGGACGCGGGCCTCCATGCGGATTTCCGAGCCGTCGACCCAGGCCTTGAGGCGGGCCTCGACCATGCCGTTGCGGGCGAATTTCAGGGCGTTGCCGATCAGGTTGTTGAACACCTGCTTGATCCGTATCGGATCGATCTCGGCGGCCAGTTCGGTGTCGCCTTCGTAGCCGACCATCAGGGTCACGCCGTCCTGCGAGGCGCGCGGCGCCCACAGCTGCTCGACGTCGTCCATCAGGGCGCGCAGCGGGGTGGCGACCGGCGACAGCTCCAGCTCGCCGGCCTCGGCGCGCGACAGGTCCAGCGCGTCCTGCAGGATGCGGATCAGGGTCTCGGACGAGTCGACGATCGTCTGGACATGGGCGTGGGCCTGGTCGTTGAGTGGCTGGCGACGCAGCAGTTCGGCGACGGCGAGGACGCCGTTCATCGGGGTGCGCAGCTCGTGGCTCATGATGGCCAGGAACTGGCTCTTGGCGCGGGCCGAGGCCAGGGCCTGGGCCTTGGAGTCGGTCAGGGCGCGCTGCTGGTCGGCCAGTTCGGCGTTCTGGCGGCGCTGCTGGTCGTTGATGGCCTGAAGCAGGGAGACGGCGGTGCCCACCCCGCGATAGCGGCCGTCGCGGGTGACGATGAAACCGCGCATCAGGGCGCCGGGCCCGCCCTTGAGCATGATGTCGCAGAAGGCGTCGATGGCGACGCCGGCCTCGACCACGGCGGGCTCGGAATCCATGACATAGGTCACGGGGCGGCCGGAGTAGAGGGCATGGCCGAAGGGGCCGGCGATCTTGATCAGGAAGGCGTTGCGTTCGACCAGGCCGACCGGGCGGCCGTCGTCGACGACGGGAATGACGAGGGTGTCCGGCTCACGGTGAAAGCGCGCGAAAACCTCGCTCGCCAGCACATCGGGCGCGATGGGTTCGGCTCGTTCCGTGAGGACTTCGATGGTCGGCATACTGGCCGGGACTCCGTTCTACGCTGTGGACAATGGCTGAAAACCATTTTCAGAAGGGTTAAGCGGGGAGGGATTTTCTCAGATTGAGAAAATTGCCTGTTCGGCCAATGGGTCAGTCGTGGCGTGAACTGGCGCTTTTTGCGCCGGGACCCCATTTGGTGTATGGCGAGAGCCGAAGTTTCATCCTGAAAGCGACCCGAATGCGCGCGGCCGACCGGCCGACCGCAGATTTGTCATGAGCGATTTCCAGAATTCTCCCTCTTCGTCCGCCCTCGTCCTGTTCTCGGGCGGGCAGGACAGCGCCACCTGCTTGGCCTGGGCGCTGGAGCGGTATGAGCGCGTCGAGACCGTCGGCTTCGACTACGGCCAGCGCCATTCGGTCGAGATGCAGGCCCGCCAACGGGTCCGCGACGGCATGGCCAGGGTCCTGCCCGAATTGGCCGACCGGCTGGGCCCCGACCACATCGTCGACCTGACCGGCTTCGGCGCCATCGGCGAGACGGCCATGACCACGGACCGCGCCATCGAGATCGGCGCGCGGGGTTTGCCCAACACCTTCGTGCCCGGCCGCAACCTGGTCTTCCTGACCTGCGCCGCGGCGCTCGCCGACCGGCGGGGGCTGGAGGTGCTGGTCGGCGGCATGTGCGAGACCGACTTCTCGGGCTATCCCGACTGCCGCCGCGCCACCATCGACGCCATGTCCAGCGCCCTGACGCTGGGCCTCGACAAGCCTGTGCCGATCGACACCCCGCTTATGGCCCTGACCAAGGCCCAGACCTGGGCCCTGGCGCAACGGCTGGGCGGCCAACGGCTGGTCGAGCTGATCGTCGAGGAGAGCCACACCTGCTACCTCGGCGACCGGTCGCATCGGCACGTCTGGGGCTTCGGCTGCGGAACCTGCCCGGCCTGCGAACTGCGCGCCGCCGGATACGCCGAATGGGCCGCCGAATGACCTATGCGGTCAAGGAGGCCTTCCTGACGGTGCAGGGTGAGGGCGGACAGGCGGGGCGGCCCGCCGTCTTCCTGCGTTTCGCCGGCTGCAATCTGTGGAACGGGCTGGAGCGCGACCGGGCCACGGCCGTCTGTTCGTTCTGCGACACGGACTTCGTCGGGGTGGACGGCGACGGCGGCGGCAAATTCGTTGACGCCGAGGCCCTGGCCGATCACGTGGCCTCGTTCTGGCGCGGCCGCGAGGGCGATCCGCGGCTGGTGGTCTGTACCGGCGGCGAGCCCCTGCTGCAGCTGGACGCTCCCCTGATCGCGGCGCTCAAGGCGCGCGGTTTCGACATCGCGGTCGAGACCAACGGCACGGTCGCCGCGCCCGAGGGCATCGACTGGATCTGCGTCAGCCCCAAGGCCGACGCGGCCGTGGTCCAGACCTCCGGCGCCGAGCTGAAGCTGGTCTATCCGCAGGCGCTGGCCCAGCCGGACCGGTTCGAGGGGCTCGATTTCGAGCGTTTCTGGCTGCAGCCGATGGACGGACCGGACCAGGCCGCCAACACCGAGGCGGCCATCGAATACTGCCTGACGCACCCGCAGTGGAGGCTCAGCGTCCAGACCCACAAATACATTGGCGTGCGTTGAATGACCGAGTTTGAAATCACCAAGGCCGCGACGTTCGACGCCGCGCACCACTTCCCCAACGAGCCCGAGGGCAGCATCTATCGCCGGATGCATGGCCATTCGTTCCAGGTCGAGGCGACCGTGAAGGGAACGACGCTGGACGGTCACGGCTGGGTCGCGGACCTCGGCGCCCTGGATCGCGCCCTGAAGGCGGCGGCGGAGGAGCTGGATCACGGCCTGCTGAACGACAAGCCCGGGCTGGAGCTGCCGACGCTGGAGCATCTGTGCCTGTGGTTCGCCAACCGGCTGAAGCCCGACTGGCCGGGCCTGTCGCGCATCACCGTGGCGCGGCCGACGATCCATGAGCGGTGCACCCTGACCCTCTGAACGGGCGCTCTGATACGCAAAGGCCGCCGGGCGAACCGGCGGCCTTCTTCGTATCTGGCGACCCCTAGTTCGGGGTCGTGGATTGCGGGCGCTGGCTTGAGCCGTTGGCGCTCGCACTGGCGCCGAGGCTGACCGAGGCGCCGTTGCGGTCGGCCGAGGCCGAGCCGTTGGCCGAGCCCGAGCCCGAGCCGCCGGCGTCGATCTGACGGCCGCGCGGGGTGGTCACCGAACCCGCGCCATTGCCCGAACCCGAGCCCGAGGCGGACACGCCCGAGCCGGAGGCGGCGTTGGCCGCGCCGCTCAGGGCGCCGGAGGCCGAACCGCTGGCCGACGAGCCGAGGCCTTGGGCGGTCGAGGCCGCCGAACCGGCGGCGCCTTGAGCGGTCGAGACGCCGCTGGCGGCGGTGGAGGCGGCGCGGTCGCGGGCCGCATTGGCGGTGCGCTCGGCCCGGGCGCGGGCCTGGGCGGCGCGGGCTTCAGCGCGGGCCGCGGCGCGTTCGGCGCGGGTCATGGTCTGGTCCACGGCGCCGGTGACGCCCGAGCCGTTGACCGTGCCGTTCAGCATGCCCGAACCGGTCAGATTGCCCCCGACCCCGCCGAGGCCGCCGCCGATCTGGCCGCCGAGGCCACCACCCAGGCCGCCGCCGCCGCCCAGGATCTGGGCCTGTGCGCCGCCCGCCAGGGTCAGGGTGAAGGCGGCGGCGGTGATCAGCATCATGGACTTGCGCATTGGTGTCTCCTTGCGATTTCGCGGGCGGTTGATCCGTCCTCACAGGGTCCAACGACGGGCCATTCGGGTTTCATCCCGGCCCCTCAACTTTTTTCCGGATCGCCTAGTTGGCCAGTCGCTGGCGGGCGCCGACGGCGTCGGGAGCGGTGCGCAGGGTCTCGCCGACGAGCCCTTGGCCATAGACGGGATCGGGACCGCGCTGGCCCAGATCGCGGGCCGAGCGTTCGAGGGAGGACAGGCTCTCGCCCGCCAGCAGGCCGGCGACGAGGGGAGAGGCGAACGAGGCGCCGCGCACCGTGACCCAGCTTCCGGCGACACCCGCCGCCGCCATGTCGGAGCCCGGCGCCGACAGGTCGACCTGCGACCCCCGTCCGGCCTCGGGCAGGATGCGGTCGCGGCGATCGACCGGGGCGACCCCGACCACGCCGTCATAGGCGGCCGGATAGAGGGGCGGTGCAGCCGGGCCGTCATTGCCGACGGCGGCGACCAGGGTCAGGCCGCGCGCCTCGGCCTGCCGCACCGCCGCCTGGACGAGGGCGTTCCTCGGGCCGACGAGGCTGATGTTGACCACCTGCACCCGGCTTTCGACCATCCACGACAGGGCCTCGGCCAGATCCGTGGAGGAGCCGCCCGCGGGGCTGCCGCCATAGACGTCGGCGACGAAGAGGGCCGCGCCGGGAGCGGCGCCGCTGAAGTCGGCGGTGCGGCCGACCATCAGGGAGGCGACGGCGAGGCCGTGGGCTCCCATGCGCGGCGGCCCGGCGAAGCCGCGCTGGATCAGGCGGGAACCGACGAGGGCCGGGTGCGTGGCCTCGACGCCTGTGTCGATCAGGCCGAGGCGGACCGAGCTTGAGGCTTGTGGCGGCGGGATCGAAGGAGCGGCTGGGGGCAGCGCAGGTTCGAGCACGCCCGCCGGCTGGTGTACATGGTTGAAGGCGTAGTCGCCGGTCGGGTCGAGCCGTTGCAGCCGCTGCAGGGCGCGGCTGAGCGACTGGCCACGCGGCGGGGCGAGGACGACGGTGGTCAGGTCCAGCGCCTCAAGCCGTTCTTCACGGACCACGGTGAAGCCCTCGCCGAGGGCCGCGCGCCGGGCTTCGGCGGTCATGCCGACGGCGACCAGTTCGCCGCTGACGACGGGCCAGCCCTGCGGATCGGCCTCCAGCGCCCCGCGCGAGCGGCGGATCAGGGCGGTCAGACGCGACGGGGCGCGCAGCGCATCCTCCGCGCCGTCCTGTAGCCGGCCGGTCAGGGCGTCGACGCGGCTGGTCGCATCGCCGACCGTGTCGCGAAGGGTTGAGGGAATCTGGCCGAGCCCGCCGCTCACGCCTCCGCCCGGCAAGCCGACCTGGGCTATGGCCAGGTTCGGGGCGGGCGCCGCCAGGGCCAGGGTCGTGAGCAGAATCGTCAGGGTTTTCAGCGTGCGGGAAATGGTCGTGGCTCCGTGCCCGTTGAGTGAAAGCCATTGGCGCGGCGGCGGCAATGACGGAATAAGCATCCTGCGGGATGAAACGTCGGAGCCCGGTCGTTTCATCCCACATGACCGAGGAACGCCTTTGGACGCCTTTCAGACCGGGCTCGTGGAGCTGTTGCCGCGACTGCGACGCTTCGCGCGCGCCCTCGTCGGCTCGGACGCCGACGCCCAGGACCTGGTGCAGGAGACGATCGAGCGGGCGCTGTCGAAGCGTTCGGGCTTTCGCGAGGGCACGCGGCTGGACAGCTGGACCTTCACCATCATGAGACGGATCTTCATCGATCAGGGCCGCTCCCGCACCCGCTGGGGCAAGGTGGTGTCGCCCGAGGACGACTTCACCGCCGCCGTGCCGGACGCCGCCATGGCCGGGGAGGGCCTGCGGCTCGACGCCCTGGCGGCGCGCGGCGCGATCCTGGCCCTGCCCGAGGAACAGAGGCTGGCGGTGGCCCTGGTGCTCATCGACGGGCTTTCCTATGCCGAGGCCGCGCGGGTGCTGGACGTGCCCGAGGGGACCCTGACCAGCCGTCTGGTGCGCGGACGCCAGACCCTGATCCAGACGCTGACCGAACAGGGAGTGAGCGCATGACGCAGTTTGACGACGAGACCCTGATGCGCCGCGCCGACGGCGAGCTGTCGCCCGAGCGGGCCGCCGAGGTCGATGCGGCGGCGGCGGCCGATCCGGCTCTGGCTGCACGGCTGGCGGCGTTCCGGAGCGACCGGACGACGGCGCGTGAGGCCTTTCCCATCGCCCCCGATCCGCGCGACGCCGATCTGATGCGGATGATCGGAGGCGGCGCGAAGGCGAAGGCGTCGTCCGGATGGACCGAGCGGCTGAAGGCGGCGTTCGCGCCCCAGTCGGCCCCGATCTGGGGCGGGCTGGCGACGGCCTGTTTCGTCGGCGGGCTGGCCCTCGGCTGGCTGGGAATGCGGCCGACGCCCGAGGGCTTCGCCGTCCAGCCGGGCGGGGTGATCGCCGACGCCGGTCTGGTCCGTGTGCTGGACCAGAGGCTGGCGGCCGACGGCGCCGACGGCCAGGGCCGGGCCATCGGCCTGACCTTCCGCGACGCCGAGGGCCGCTGGTGCCGCACCTTCCAGGCCGGCGAGGCCGGTGTTGCGGGCCTGGCCTGCCGCCGCGACGGCCATTGGGCGGTGCAGGCCCTGGCGCCGTTCGAGGCAGGCTCGACCGAGGTCCGCACGGCCTCGTCGGACACGCCCGCCGTGGTCCTCGCCGCCGTCGATGCGACCCTGGCCGGGGAGACGGTCGCGGGCGAGGAAGAAGCGAAGGCGCGGGCGGCGGGCTGGAAGTAGAGTCCGCCGGTTCATTCGTTGGGACCGAGCTTGCGACTCCCGAAAGGATTGGGCCGGTCGGTGTCGAAGATCGGGTTCCACAGGAACCAGTCGGCGGGAGGCTTGGGATGGCCCGAAGCGATGACCATGGCTTCGGCCTCGGCGAACTCGGCCTCGCCGCACATATGCACGCCCCGGGCGCGAGCTGTGGCCCAGACCATCTTGTGACAGGCGTTCTTGAAGGCCTTCATGACCTCGAAGCGGGCGCAGGCCTGAAGGAATTCGTCGTCCCACGGGCAGTCGAAGTAAGGGTCGTCCGCGGGGTTGTAGCGGACCCGGCGGGGGCGACCTTTGCGATCGGCGGGCATGGGGCTCTCCTCTGGGCGTGGGTGTGCGATCTCGCACCGGATCGGGCGAGTTGGGAGGCGAGCGGGACCGCCGGGCGACGCCCGGGAGGAAAATGGAATTACCGTTTCGACGCCGCTTTTTGGCCCCGCGCGAAGAGTTTCCGCGAACTTGCGTCAGGTGGCGGTTTTATCGCCTTACCGCAGCGTCCGCGACGGGCGGGGCCTGCTTGCGACAGGCTCCCCGGACCGGGCTCAGTATCCCCCTGGCCCCTACCCCGGATTGCTCCGGTTCTCCCGCTTCTCCGCATTCCGCCGCCAGACGGTCGCAAGGCCTCTGCGCCTCCCTGCGACGGAACGGGAGAATTATAGGCTGGGTTTGAGGTAGGGCGGGTTCGGGACGGTGAGATTTCCGCAAGGCCGCGAAATCGTTGGGATTGGTTGGGCGAATTGCGCGGGCTCCAGGATTCGGATGCCCGTAACCCTTACACCGCTCATCCCGGCGAATGCCGGGATCCAGATTCAGACGCTGTGCCTGCCGCAAGAGTGCTTTCCGCACGAAACTCCAGACAGCCGATGTGAATCTGGATCCCGGCATTCGCCGGGATGAGCGGTAGGGGGCGGCGGTGAATGGGGAGGGGCGGTGAGTGGGGGAGGAGCGGGGCGGGGTTCAGCCCGCCACCCACCCAGCAGCGCCGCGTTGACCGCCTCGGGCTGTTCGAGGCTCGACGCATGGCCGCAGTTGGGGACGACGACCAGTTTCGCGCCGGGGATGGCGGCGGCCATTTCCTGGGAGCGGTCGGGCGGTGTCAGGGCGTCGCGGTCGCCGACCAGAACCAGCGTCGGGACGGCGATGGCCGAGAGGTAGGGGCGGCTGTCGATGCGGTTGATGATGGCCGTCTGCTGGCGTTTGAAGGCCTCCGCGCCGACGGCCAGACCCATGCGAACCTGGGTCTCGATCAGCACGGAGTTATCGCGGTGGTCGGGGTGCAGCAGATTGGGCGCGATCTGGCGGATCACGCCTTCGAGGTCGCCGTCGTCGGAGCGTTCGATCAGGGTGCGACGCAGGGCCGACTGCTCAGCCGTGTCCGGCCGGGCGGCGGTGTCCATCAGGGCGAGCCTGAGCACCCGCTGCGGCGCCTGCCGCATGATCTCGAGCGCCAGATAGCCGCCCATCGACAGGCCGCCGAGGGCGAAGCGGGGCGGGGCGTCGCGCAGGATGGACGCCGCGATGGCCGCCATGCTGTCGCCCTCGGTCGAGGTCGCGACGGTCACCGGCCCGAGCGGCCACAGCGCCGGGATCTGGGGACCGAACAGCTCGGCGGTGCAGGCGAGGCCGGGGATGAGGAGGATGGGGGTCATGGGGCCAGCCTGACCTTCCGGTGTCGCGCTGTCTATCGTTTGATCAGGCTCATCGCCCCAAGCCGAACTTCCGGCGGATGACGGGGATCAGCTTCTCCTCGTCGGCCCCACAGGTCGCCTTGACGGCAGTCCACTCGGCGGGGGTCAGCGCGACGGCGCCCGGCTTTTCGGCGGCCTTCGCGGCGCGGGCGCGGCGGGCGGCGTTGGGGTGGGTGGCCGTGAACTCGGCCACGGTCGCCAGGTCGCCTTCGCCGTCGCCCTTGCCGAGGCGGGCGAAGAAGCTGGCCATGCCCTTTGACGACAGCCCCTCTTTCTGCAGCAACTGCTGGCCGCGGGCGTCGGCCTCGCTCTCGGCCTCGCGGCCGTAGCGCAGGTCGGTGGCCTGACCGGCGAGCAGGACCGCCTGCTGGCCCGCCCCAGAGCCTCCGCCGACCACGGCGTCGAGCAAAAGGCCAATGCCGAGGCTGCGCCACACGGCCTGCATGACGTGGCGCTTCTCGACGTGAGAGACCTCGTGGGCGATAACGGCTGACAGTTCGTCGGGCGATTTGGCGTCGCGGATCAGGTCGTCGGTGACCAGGATGGGCCCGCCGGGCAGGGCGAAGGCGTTCAGCATCGGGGCGTGGACGGCGCGCACCCGGATGTCGAAAGAGGTGTCGGTCCCGGCCGCGATCCGCTTGCCCAGATCGTGCAGCGCCCGCTGACCTTCGCGGCCCTCGCAGCGCTTGAAGGCGGCGCCAAGCTGGGCGTCGAAATTGCGGCCCATGCCGACCTCGAACGAGGGCGGGGTCGCCCGGGCCAGGGGGCCTGACAGGGCCGGGACGCCGAAGAAGACGAAGCCGACCGTGACGGCCGCGAAGGCCGTCAGCCCGACCACCAGCCCGGTCTCGACCCGCCGCCGATGGCGGGCGATGGCCTCGATATGGTCGCCCCCGATCCGCACCCATTCGGCCTCGGGCAGGATCAGCCGGGCGTCGCGGTTGGACCTGTGCGACAGCCGCGCCTCGTCGCCCTCCAAGACGAGGTTCAGCCCCTTGACCGACCAGGCGTAGGACCGGCCGTCGGCGACGATGCGGACGGTCGCCCCGTCCACCTCGACCTGCGCCGGTAGGGGCCGGGCGCTCCTTCCGTCCAGAAACCGGCCTTGCATCGGCTCAGATCAGCGAGAAGCCGAAGGCGTCCGCCAGACCCTCGCCCGAGCCGGGGCCGCGACCGGTCTGCAGGGCCTCGTCGACCCTAGCCTCGCCTGTCGAGGTCAGCCGCTCGACCAGGAAGCGGGCGGTCCGAGCCTGAACCCAGGGCATCAGGAAGCCGAGGGTGATCAGAAGGAAGAAGAGGTTGGTCACGATCAGCCACCACAGGGCGATGGCCTTGACGTTCAGCTTGAAGCTGGCCCCGTCGACGCCGACGCCGGCGGTGATCGAGCGCAGAATGGCGGCCTGATAGGGGGCCCAGATCAGCAGGATCAGCGGCGCCAGGCACAGCATCACGGCGTAGATGATCCCCATCATGGCCATCTGCGGCATGGGAGGGGTGTTGGAGGCCGTGGAAGCGCCCGCCCCGGTCGCCACGGCGATCACGACGGCGATGATGATGAACAGGAAATAGGGGACGATGGTCCCGAACCAGCCCAGGGCGAAGGCGCCGTAGACGCCCTCACGCTCGGACTTGGCCGCATAGAAGCGGAAGCGGCGATTGCCGAAGCTGAGCGCGCTCCAAAGGCTCTCGGCCAGCTGGCGTTCGCCCGCGGGGGCGTACCAGCCCAGGGTGATGCCGTTCAGGAACATGATGCCGAGGTATTTGAAGCCGAAGCCGGTCGCCGAGCCGCCGAGCTCGAACCGGATGCCGCGCCATGTCGTGCGGCTGGCCATGTAGCGATAGGCGGTGAAGACGCCAAAGCCCGAAAGCCAGAAGATGAACAGATAAAGGGGCAGGATGATCAGGCCCGCGTACATCGGGCCCGCGAACTGGACGGCGAATATGATGAGCAGGAAGGGCAGGCCGAGCACCAGCAGGGCCAGCAGGAAGCCGATGAACAGCTCGACGCCCCGGCCGGTGTATTCGAAGGCGTCGCCGTTCAGACGGATGCCCTGCCAGACGCGACGGCGCACCTCGGTCTTGCCCCAGAAGCGCCAGAGAGTGAGGGTGATCAGGTTGAGCAGGCCGTTCTTCAGGCTGAGGCCCAGGAAAGAGGACGGCCGAAGGGTGGTGTCGAACTTCAGGGTCTGACCGCCGGACGGCGGGCTCCCGATGGTGTCCTCGACCGCGATCGGCGGCAGGCCGGCGGACTCCTCGGGCGGCAGCCCGGACGGCGTGTCGGTCATTTGAATGTTCCCCCTTGTTATCCGAACGCTAGACCATCGCGGGCGAAGGGCGCAACCGCAGGCCTGTTCAGCCGGGAGGGGAAAAACAACCTGACGGCGCTTGTCCTAGCAGCGCTTGCCCTGACGCTGGCGCTGTTCGCAGCGGCGTTGCTCGCGCTCCCAGTCGCGCTGTTCGCGTTCACGTTTGGCCTTGGTCTCTTCGTCCGAGGTGGTGACCGCGTCGATGCCGGCGCCGGCGACCCCGCCGACGACCTTGGCCGTGCCGCCGACCACGGCGACGCCCGCCCCGGCGACCGCCCCGACGAGGCAGCCCTGAAGCAGGGCGGCGGTTCCCAGAACCACGGCCAGCGTGAGGGCGAGTTTGGGCGCGCGCGTAGAGGCGATGATCATGACTGGGTCTCCCGAAGCCATGACGTTAACCCTGAAAGGGTGAACGGAAGCTGACCGGCCGGCCTTAAGCCGGTTCCGTCGCCGTGGGCAGGCGGTAGTCCTTGAGCCGCTCGCGGATCAGCTTCTTGTCGACCTTGCCGGTGGCGCCCAGGGGGATGTCGTCGACGAAGACGACATCGTCAGGCATCCACCATTTGGCGATCTTGCCGACCAAGAAGTCGAGGTGCTCCTGCTTGTCCTGGGTCTGGCCAGGCTTGAGCTTGAGGACCAGGACCGGGCGCTCGTCCCACTTCGGGTGAGCCGCGCCGATGACGGCGGCCAGTTCGACCTTGGGATGACCGACCGAGATGTTCTCGATGTCGATCGAGGAGATCCACTCGCCGCCCGACTTGATGACGTCCTTGGCGCGGTCGGTGATCTGCATGAAGCCCATCTCGTCGATGGTCGAGACGTCGCCGGTGTCGAAGAAGCCCTCGGCGTCCAGGATGCTCTCGTCAGACCGGAAATAGGCGCCGGCGATGGTCGGACCCTTGATCATCAGACGGCCGTAGGTGTGCCCGTCGTGGGGCATGTCCTGACCGGCGTAGTTCTTGAGCTTGAGCTCGACGCCAAGGGGCGGGGTGCCCTGTTTGATCCGGTATTTCATCTGCTCGTCGTAGGGCAGGGCCAGGGTCTCGGGCGTCATGTTGGACAGGGTGCCGATGGGCGATGTCTCGGTCATGCCCCAGCCCTGCAGCACCTCGATGCCGAACTCGTCGTGGAAGGCGCGGATCAGGCTCTCGGGCACGGCCGAGCCGCCGATCAGGACGCGTTTGACGGTCGGAATCTGCAGCTTGTTCTCGCGCAGGTGGGCCAGCAGCCCCTGCCAGACGGTCGGCACGGCGGCCGAGAAGGTCACGCCCTCGCTGACGATCAGCTCATAGATGGATGCGCCGTCCATCTTGGCGCCCGGCATGACCAGCTTCGACCCGGCCGCGGGGCCGCCGAAGGCGATGCCCCAGGCATTGGCGTGGAACATCGGCACGACCGGCAGGATGACCTCGGACGGGGTCGCGCCCAAGACGGTCGACTGCAAGCCCAGCAGGGTATGGATGAAGTTGGACCTGTGCGAATAGAGGACGCCCTTGGGGTTCCCGGTCGTACCCGAGGTGTAGCAGAGGCCGCAGGCGGTGTTCTCGGGGAAGTCACCCCAGGTCACCTCGGTCGAGGCTTCCGACAGGATGGCCTCATAGCATTCGGCGCGCGGCAGGGCGGTCGCGGGCATGGTCCATTCATCGGTCATGACGATGACCCGCTCGACCTTGGGGCAATGCGGCAGGATGGCCTCGAGCAGGGGCACGAAGGTCAGGTCGACGAAGATCATCCGGTCTTCGGCGTGGTTGATGATGTAGATCAGCTGTTCCGGGAACAGGCGCGGGTTCAGGGTGTGGCAGACCGCGCCGATGCCCATGATGCCGTACCAGGCCTCGATGTGCTTGCCGGTGTTCCAGGCCAGGGTGGCGATCCGGTCGCCGGGCTTGACCCCCCAGCCTAGCAGGGCGTTCGACACCCGCTTCGCCCGGGCGTGGATGTCGGCATAGGTGGTGCGGACGATGGGGCCCTCGACCGAGCGGGTCACGACCTCCCTGTGGCCATGCCAGTTCTTCGCATGGTCCAGAATCTTGTCGACCGTCAGGGGCCAGTCCTGCATCAAACCCAGCATCGCACTTCCTCGAATTGCACCGGCTGATCGCGGCGCTTGCGGGCAAGCTACTCAGGTGAACGCTGATAAGCAAACGTGACCCAACGTCACTCCACGAACTGGAAACCCTGCCTGCATCAAGATGTTGGGATGGACAGCGCGAAGCCCTCCTCTTTCAGCGGCCCGGAACCGATCGGTTGGCCCTTCCCCTGGTGGGGTCTGTTCGGCGGTGGAGTTTTCATTGCCCTGGCCGCCTCTCCAGTGGGCGCCTGGATCGGCATAATCAGCGTCTGGGCCTGGCTGATGTGTGGTGTTCCCTTCGCGATTGTCGGCGAATTGGTGGGCGCAGGGCCGGCGGCGACGATCGCCGGGCCCGCCGTTCTGGTTCTTCTTTCGATCGGCGTATCAATTCATGCGATCGTGAGGGCGCGCGAGCGGCAGGTCCGCGGGCTTCTCATGAACAAATTGGCCCTGTTCATCCTGCTCGTGACCGGCATGACCGTGTCGGTGTTCACCTTCGGCAACGCCTGGCCCTACTAGCGGGCCCTACTAGCGGGCCCTACTAGCGGGTGGGGGCCTCAGGCCCTAGAAGGCCGCCATGACTATCCTGATCGCAATCACGGGGGGCTCCGGCTCCGGCAAAAGCACGCTCGCCGAGGCGATCGTCTCGTCCCTGCCCGAAGGGGCGGCGGTGCTGGTGCGCGAAGATTCCTACTACCGCGATGCGGCCAGCCTGCCGGACTTCGACGCCGCAACCTTCGACTTCGATGATGTGGCGGCGCGCGATCATGAGCTGATGGCCGAGGACCTGACGCGGCTGAAGGCGGGCAAGCCGATCACGGCGCCGGTCTATTCCTTCATCCACCACGGGCGTGAGCCGGAGGGCGAACCGATCCCCGCCGCCGAGGTGATCGTGGTCGAGGGCACCCACGTTCTGTGCACTCCCGGGATGACCGAACTGTTCGACATCCGGGTCTTCGTCGACACCCCGTCCGACATCCGCTTCATCCGCCGGCTGCTGCGCGACCAGGCCGAGCGCGGTCGCACGGCCGAGTCGGTCATTCACCAGTATCTGCTGACCGTGCGCCCCGGCCACGAGCGGCTGACCGAGCCCTCCAAAACCCACGCAGACTTCATTGTCGCCGATGCTACGGCGGCGGTCCGATTGGAAGATCCCCAGGCCGTGGTGCGGCTGGCGGCGCCGGTTCTGGCGCACCCGCTTCTGGCCCCTCTGGTCGAAAGGGCTGAACGGGCTCGCTAATTTGCTTGCGAGCTTCGCCGTTTCGCGACAGGCTGAGAATAACAGCAGTCGGTCAAATGCCCCCCGAGAGCCAAACGCCCCCGCCGTCCTCCCCTGAAGACCCCCGAAAGGCGGCCATTCTCCGCAGCGCGCGCAAACCGTTCATGAGCGCCGGATACGCGGCCACGCGGATCGAGCCGATCGCGCGCGAGGCCGGGGTCTCCACCGCCACCCTCTATGCCTATTTCCCCTCCAAGGAGGATCTGTTCGCGGCGGTGATCGTGGACGCCGCCGACGATTTCGAGCGGCAGATGTCCCATGTGGGCGCTGTCGGCGGCCCGGCGCGCGAGCGGCTGACGCAGTTCATGACCGCTTATGCCGGCTTCATGGGCGACCCCTTCGTGCGGTCGGTCTTCCGTCTGGTGATGGCCGAGCGGCCGCGCTTCCGCGATACGGCGATGAAGTTCTTCGACCGCGGCCGCAGCGACTTCGGCCGTCCCCTGATGACCGCCCTGATGGAGCTGAAGGCCTCGGGCGAGCTGGTGATCGACAAACCGTCCTGGGCGGCGGGCCAGCTGATGGGGATGATCGAACACCCCATCTTCTTCATGCCCCTGGTCACCGGCGACGAGGTCCAGGCCGCGCGCTCCATCGAACAGATCGTCTCGGACGCGGTGGAGACCTTCCTGGCGCGGTATGGGGCGAAGTAGGGGCGTCTCTTGCGGCTGAACAGAGGCCGGCGTTTGACCTCGTGCGGGCCTGCGCCGGCAATGGTCTGTCCTGCGCGGCCCGTCAGACCTGACGTCGGTCTTCCATCAGACACGCCGGCTCAAGCAGCCCCGGCAAAATCCTCTGACAGGACAGGCCGCTGACCAGGAGGTGATGCGCGAAGGCAGGCTCGCTCGGGAACACAAGTTCGCGGAACAGTTCGCCGCGGCCATTGAAGCAGTCGAGCACGCTGCCGGGATCACGATTATAGGCTTCCAGCTCGTCCGCCCGTGCCGTGAGTTCGGCACGGAACGAATGTTCGTCGTCCCACCGGATCAGATCGGGGAACATGGTCTTGGGGTAGTTGAACCAGTGAAAGCGCCCCGCATTCGGGTGTGACGCCAGCATCGGGGCAATCGGGATCGGCTTGAATGCGAGGTGGTCGCCCCAATAGTAGCTGACGCGGCTATGAAAGGCCGCGGCGTGGGCAAACGCTTTTCGCGAGCCGCCGAAAACGAGATCGCTCTCCATGAAAATCTCATCCGGAGACGCGAGATGCCGGACATGATCAAGTCGGGCGTCCGGTACGTAGTGCAGGTCGGTGCGCAGCTTGTAGACAGCGTCGTAGCGGATGTCGTGCTCGGCTTCGTAGGCTTCCAGAAGACGCCACGCCTCAGCCAGCTTCAGCCACTGGGCCGCCTTGCCGCCTTCGGGGTGTGTCAGAAGCGCAGCCTCTTCCTCGGCCAGCGCGCTGTCGTCCTCGATAAACCGCCAGGCCTTTGCGAGGCCCAGGAGTTCCTTCTGGGCGGCGTCTTCAGCGCGGTTCGTCACGACGAAAAGATCCGCTGTCTCGGTCCAGCCCCGGAACAGGTGCAGCGTTCGATCGATACACCGGGTCTGGCCGCTGACGATTATTGCGATACGGGGCGCCGTCGTGGTCATTCAGCGTCCTGCCGCCTGGGTATCTGACTCCGAGCGTTTAAGCGCGAAAGATCGGGCAATATCAAGAATGCCGAGCCTCAGGCGGCGGGAGAGGAAATCTCCGCCGCTTCCGGTCCCTGGAGGGCGTTCGGAATTTCCGTCGAGCGCCGCTGAACCTCGCCGGCCGTCTAGGGATACAGCCGCTCGCGCCGCCATTCGCCATCGGCGCGGTCGAACCTCAGCCGGTCGTGCAGGCGGAAGGGGCGGTCGCGCCAGAACTCCACCGCCTCGGGAATGACGCGCCAGCCGGTCCAGCGGGCGGGGCGGGGGACGTCCTGGCCGTCGAAGCGGGCGGTCTCGCGGGCGACGGCGGCTTCCAGGGTCTCGCGGTCGGCCAGGGGGCGGGACTGGTCCGAGGCCCAGGCGCCGATGCGGCTCTCCCTTGCTCGGGTGGCGAAATAGGCGTCCGCTTCCTCGACGCTCACCGGCTCGACCCGGCCGCGCACCCGCACCTGACGGCGCAGGGACTTCCAGTGGAACAGCAAGGCCGCGACGGGGTGGGCCGCCAGCTCGACGCCCTTGTCGCTCTCGGCGTTGGAGAAGAAGGTGAAGCCCCGGTCGTCGATGTCCTTGAGCAGGACCATCCGGCTGTCCGGCGCGCCCGACGCGTCGACCGTCGACAGGGCCATGGCGTTGGGGTCGTTGGGCTCGGTCGCCTTCGCATCCGCCAGCCACTCCAGGAACAGGCCGATGGGCTCGGCCCGGTCGAAGATGGTCTCGTCGCCGTTGGCGGCGAGGGCGGCGGCATAGTCCCGCGCATAGGTCTCGCGGTCGGGGCTGGCGGGGATGGCGGCGTTCGTCATGGGCCGGGATATAGCGGCTTGTGATGCAAAACGCATTGTTCTGGATCAAGACGCCCGCCCGAGAACGAGGTTAACCCGCTCTTGACCATGTTGGCGACAAGGCTTGCGGATGCGCGCGCCCAGCCAGACCCTGACCCAGGCCTATGCCATTCTCGGCCTGCACGGCCCGACGGACGGAGACGCCGTGAGGCGGGCGTTCCGGACGGCGGTCAAGGCTGCACGACCCGACCTTCCCGGCGGCGACGACGACCGCTTCCGCCGCGTGATCGCCGCCTGGCGCCTGATCCTGGAGGAGGGCGGGGCCCTGACCCCGCTGGAGGCCCCGAAGGCCTCGCCCGAGGCCCTGCCGGTGGTGGGGATCAATCCGGTGCAGGCGGTGCTGGGCGGCCAGACCACGGTGCGGCTGGGCCAGAAGCGGCTGAAGATCACCGTCGCCCCCGGCATGCGGACCGGCGATCATCTGAGGCTGCGCGGGGCGGCCGCCGACGGCGCCGACCTCTATCTGCCGATCCTGATCCGCCCGTCCGACGGGCTGACGGTGCTGGGCGATGACCTGCACATGAGCTGGGCCGTGGCGCCGCGCCTGATCGAGGACGGCGGCCGGGTCGAGATCGACACATACGCCGGCACGCGGGGCGCCTGGGTCACGCCCGGGCTGACGGTCCCGGTGCGCATCCGGCTGCGCGACATGGGTCTGCCGGCGCGGGGAAGCCGGCCGGCGGGCCATCTGTTCGTGACGCTTCAGCCGTCCGAGGACGCGCCCTCGGCCGCCGAACATCTGCTGGCCCGGTTCACGCGGGTCTGGACGCCGGAGCGTCTGGCGGCTTAAGCGGGGGCCATGTCCCACAACACCTTCGGCCATCTGTTTCGCGTGACGACCTGGGGCGAGAGCCATGGGCCGGCGATCGGCTGCGTGGTGGACGGCTGTCCGCCCCTGATCGCCCTGACCGAGGCCGATCTGCAGCCCTGGCTGGATCTGAGGAAGCCCGGCGGCAGCCGGTTCGTGACCCAGAGGAACGAGAGCGATACCGCGCGCATCCTGTCGGGCGTCTTCGACGACGGAAACGGGCCGGTCACGACGGGGACCCCGATCGCCATCGAGATCCAGAACGAGGACCAGCGGTCCAAGGACTATGGCGAGATCGCCCGCGCCTATCGCCCCGGCCATGCCGATGTGACCTATCAGGCCAAATACGGCGTGCGCGACTATCGCGGCGGCGGCCGGTCCTCGGCGCGCGAGACCGCCAGCCGGGTCGCGGCGGGCGGGGTGGCGAGGAAGGTGCTGGGCGAGGGGATCAGGATCCGCGCCGGCGTGGTCCAGTTGGGCCCGCACCGGATCGCCGACGAGGCCGTCGATTTCGACGCCGTCTATCAGAACCCCCTGTTCGCCGCCTCGGAAGCGGTCGTGCCCGAATGGGAGGCCTATCTGGACGGCGTCCGCAAGGCCGGGTCCTCGATCGGCGCGGTGGTGGCGCTGGAGGTCACGGGCGTGCCGGCCGGCTGGGGCGCGCCCCTCTATGCCAAGCTGGACGCTGAACTGGCCGCGGCCATGATGTCGATCAATGCGGTCAAGGGTGTCGAGATCGGCGCGGGCTTCGGCGCGGCCGAACTGACCGGGGAGGCCAATGCGGACGAAATGCGGATGGGCGAGGACGGCGACCCCGTCTTCCTGTCCAACCGTGCGGGCGGCATCCTGGGCGGGATTTCCACGGGGCAGCCGCTGACCCTGAAGGTGGCGTTCAAGCCGACCTCCTCAATCCTGACCCTGCGCCAGACGGTCAACCGCGACGGCGAGGAGGTCGATCTCAGGACCAAGGGGCGGCACGATCCCTGCGTCGCCCTGCGCGGCGTGCCGGTGGTCGAGGCCATGGCCGCCTGCGTCCTGGCCGACGCCATGCTCAGGCACCGGGCCCAGGCGGGTCGGTGAGCGCCGATCAACCCCGGCGGGTAGGGGGTGGCCGGGGCGGGTGAGCTTGGCTAGGCTGACCCCATGAGCGCTTCGCCCCAGCATGATCGCCGCACCCGCATGTTTCGCCGTGCCCGGCTCGGCGTGCTGATCGCAGCCCTGGCGCCGCTGACGGCCTTTGCCGCCCTGCTGGGCTTCAAGTTCAATGTCTGGTCCATCAGTTTCGCGCTGGACGTTCTCACCCTGAAGGTCGTGCCCGTGCTGGCCGTGATCGGTGTGTTCGGAGCCCTTTACGCGGCCTTCGCCGCACTGGCCGAGCGGCGCTATGCCGGGTCGCTGGGGCTGGCGGCGGTCGTGATCTCGCTGCTGACGATCGGCGCCTTCGGCTGGCACTACGCCCTGGCCCGCGACGCCCGGGGCGGTGGCGACGTTTCGACCAACGCCGCCGATTCTCCCTACTATCCCGAGCGGGTTATCGCCGCCCGTGCGCGCGATCACGCCGCGCCCGTTCCGGCCCTCGCGGACGCCGGAGGCTGCGAGGTCAGCTTCCTGCCCACCCAGGTGGCCCCGAGCGTCGCCGCCTATGGTCTGGACAAGGCGGGCTTCGACATCCCGGCAGCGGGGGTCGGCGGCGGCTCCGGAACCCTGATCACCTTCTGGTACAACCGCACTTATGACGCCGTGGTCCGCATCCGGCCGGGCCGGACCGATGTGCGCGTCACCGCCCGCGATCCCGACCACGACCAGGGCAAGGCCTGTCGCCTGGCGCGCCAGATCCTCGCCGGGATGACGGCCTAGGTTCTCAGGCTCCAGATCGCGTCCAGACCGGCCGCCGGTTCGGCCGTGACCCGGCCGTCGCGCGCCAGCTTGGTCAGATGGGCGAGAACCGACAGACTGGCGGCGGGCCACAGTCGCTTGTCGACGGCTGCGTAGAGCACGGGGACCATGTCGGCGATGGCGCGATCCCCGGCGGCCAGCCGCTCCAGCACCTGGTCCTCGCGCGCCTGACGGTGGGCGCGATAGGCGATCAGGAAGGGGGCGGGGTCCGTGATGGGCGCGCCGTGGGTGGGCCAGATGACGGCGAAGTCGCGGGCGATGACGGCGTCGAGGCTGGCCATATAGTCGGCCATGTCCCCGTCCGGCGGGGCGACGACGGTGGTGGACCAGCCCATGACATGGTCGCCGCTGAACAGGGCGTTCTCTTCCCGCAGGACAAAGGCCATGTGGTTGGAAGCGTGACCCGGGGTGGCCAGGGCCTCGATCGTCCAGCCGTCGCCCGGGATCACCTCGCCGCCGGTCAGAATCACATCGGGCGCGAAGTCGTCGTCCTCGTCCTCTTCAAGGGGGCGGAGGCGTGGATGGTGTGGGCGGGCGGGCGGGCGGCCAGGATGACCGCTCCGGTCGCTTCGGCGAAGGGACGGGCGAGGGGAGAGATCGCGGTGAGTGTGGGTGACCAGCACATGGCTGACGCGCCGGCCGTCGACCGCCGCCAGCAGGGCCTTCAGATGGGCGTCGTCTGGCGGGCCGGGATCGATCACGGCGACGGCGGACCCGGGCTCAGGGCGCCCGACGATATAGGTTCCGGTGCCGGTGAAGGTGAAGGGGCCCGGGTTGTCGGCGATGACCCTCTGTGTCAGCGGCGAGACCTGATCGCGGCGGCCATGGACGACATCGATGTCACGAACGAAAGGAATCATCGGGCGATTTTCCATCAGCGCGCGGGGTTGGGGCGGTTGATCTAGCCGGAACGGGACCATTGGTGTCGAGAATCCGGAGCCGGCGACAAGGCTGGCCCGGCCCTTGCCTTAACAAGACGTAAATCCTCTCCTGGAGCTGCGTCATGGCCAAAGCCATCGCCCTTAATGTCTCAAATCGGCTCCAGCCTGTCGCGGCCGCGATTCTGTGTCTCATGGCGGCGCAACTGATCACCGCCTCCTGCACGCCCGAACCGGCGCCCTATGCGGCGCGCGCCGCACTGATCCGCTAGGCCCGACCCGCCAGATCAGAGGGGCAGGCCGCCGAGGTTGTAGCCGGCGGCGGCGGCGGCGTTCAGGATCTGGTCGCGCGACAGGGCGCCCGAGCGGCTCGAGGCCAGGGCCCAGGCGGCGGTCGACCGCATACCGGACTTGCAGAACAACAGCACAGGCGCGCCGTCCTCCAGCGCCGCGGCGACCGCCTCAACCACGCCGGCATCCGGCAGGCCGCGGGCAGGAGCGTGGACATAGTCCAGCCCGGCGGCGCGGGCCGCCGCCTCGATCTCGGCCGAGACCGGCTGGCCAGGCTCTTCATGGTCGGGTCGATTGTTGACGACGCGGCGCACGCCCAGTGCGACTGCTTCGGTCAGATCGTCCGGCAGGACCTGACCGGAGACCAGGACGCCCGGAACCAGCTGGCGAAAGTTCGACATGCGTCGCTCCTATTGCCGGCGAACACGCACGGCGCGGCTGCGCCCGACCGTCAGCAGATAGCTGCCCAGGCTGGCGCGACGCACCCGGACCGCCTGTCCGGCCTCGTTCTGGAAGGTCACGCGCTCGCTGTCGATCTGCCGCCAGGTGCTGCCGTCGGACAGTACAAATACCCATTTGTTTTCCCCGGCCATGACGGCGCGGGTCAAAGTTGTCTCGACCGAGTCGATCCGTTCCGGGGCCGGACCCTGCTCGAACAGGGTGATGGTGGGCAGTTCGAAGCCGAACAGCTGGCGCCGCGCGGCGGTGACCTGGGCCCGGTCGACAACCACGACCTCGCCCTGCTGCTGGGCGGTGTCGAGGGCGCCGGCGGCGGCGTCATAGCAGGCCAGACGGGCTTCCGGGGCCGTCACGGCGCGGCAGGCGACCAGCCGGGACAGGACTTCGGGGCGCTCTGCAGGCGCGGCCTGTTGCGCTGATGCTGCGTCCGCGAATGCGGCGAAACAGGTGACGGCCAAGAATAGGGCGGAGGTTCCCTGGAGGGATCGGGGGCGCAAACGCATGGTAGAGATCACCGGTTCCAGTTGGATTCAGGAAATTTTTCGTCTCGGACGACCTTAGACCGGTCGCTCGTTGGGTCATAGTCGCCTCCGAAGAGAACGTGTCTCGAATACGACAGTCCCGGGGCGAGTTTGTTACACGTGTGTAATTGCTGTGGCGCAACACGGAACAAGGCGCCTAACCTTCGTTAGCGATCCGGAAATCCGGTCCGGGGTCAGCGAAAACCAAAACAGAGGTCGGGCCCAGCTTTCTGGAAGGAGCGGGGCCACATTCAGGAGAACGATCCTTGAGAACCCAACAAACGCGTCAACGCCTTCTGGCCACGACCATCATCACCGGGGCGGCCCTGGCGGCCTTCGCGGCGCCTGCCTTCGCGCAAAGCGCCGACCCGCAATCCGATGAAGTCGCCGAAGTCGTCGTGACGGGCTCGCGCATTCCGCAAGCCAACCTCGTGACCACCAGCCCCGTCACCCAGGTGACCTCGGAGGACATCAAGGTCGCCGGCGTGACCCGGGTCGAAGACCTGGTCACCCAACTGCCGCAAGCCTTCACCTCGCAGAACTCGACCGTTTCGAACGGCGCGTCCGGCACGGCGACGGTTTCGCTGCGTAACCTGGGTTCGGACCGCACCCTGGTCCTGATCGACGGTCGCCGCATGGGCTACGGCTCGCCGGCCGACACCGCCGCCGACCTGAACCAGATCCCCGGCCAGCTGGTCGATCGTGTTGAAGTCCTGACGGGCGGCGCCTCGGCCGTCTACGGTTCGGACGCCATCGCCGGCGTCGTGAACTTCATCATGAAGAAGGATCTGGAAGGCATCCAGATCAATGCCCAGTACGGCATGTACCAGCACCACAACGACTATGACGGCATCGGCAACGTCCGCGCCGAAATCGAGCGTCGTGGCCTGACCAACCCCGCCGAGTTCAAGCTGCCGGAAGACGACGTGTCGGACGGCGAAAGCCGCGACATCACCATCTCGATGGGCGTCAGCTCGCCGGACGGCAAGGGCAACATCCTGGCCTATGCCGGTTACCGCTCGAACAACCCGATCCTGCAGCGCGACCGCGACTATTCGGCCTGTACGATCGCCGTTCCCGCCGCCACCGCCCCGTCGACCTACACCTGCGGTGGTTCGGGCACCTCGGCGACCGGCCAGTTCAACGACTTCCTCGGCCACAACTACACCGTCTCGGGCAACACCTTCGTCCCGTTCAGCACGGCCAACGGCGCCTACAACTTCGGTCCGGCCAACTACTACCAGCGCCCGGACGAACGCTACACCCTGGGCGCGTTCGGTCACTATGAGATCAACGAGCACGCTGAGGCCTTCACCCAGCTGATGTTCAACGACTATCAGTCGGTGGCCCAGATCGCTCCGTCGGGCGACTTCTTCAACACCTCGACCCTGAACTGCGGCAACCCGCTGATGTCCGCACAGCAGAAGGCTGCCATCGAGTGCTCGGCGGCCGACATCGCGGCCGACAACACCAAGCCCTACTACGTCGGGCGTCGTAACGTCGAAGGCGGCGGCCGTCAGGACTCGCTGACGTTCGAATCCTACCGCGCCGTCGTCGGTCTCCGCGGCCTGATCACCGATGGCTGGAACTACGACATCGCGGCCCAGTTCTCGAAGGTTCGCCTGGCGCGCACCTATCTGAACGAGTTCTCGATCCGTCGTCTGAACAACGCCCTGGACGTCGTCAGCGTCGGTGGCGTCGCCACCTGCCGTTCGGTCGTCAACGGCACGGACCCGAACTGCGTCCCCTACAACGTCTTCTCGGCCGGCGGCGTCACCCAGGCCGCCCTGGACTATCTGCAGGTTCCGCTGGTCAACACCGGCACGACCACGCAGCAGGTCGTCACGGCCGCCGTCACCGGCGACCTCGGCGTCTACAACATCCAGTCGCCCTGGGCCGCCAGCGGCGTGAAGGTGGCGTTCGGCGCCGAATACCGTCGCGACTACCTGGAAAACACCTTCGACATCACCTTCACCTCGGGTGACGGCGCGGGTCAGGGTTCGGCTCCGCAGAACATCGCCGGCGACGCTGACGTCACCGACGTGTTCGGCGAAATCCAGGTGCCTCTGGCCGACGATCAGCCCTGGGCCTATTCGGCCTCGATCGACGCGGCCTTCCGTCACTCGGAATATTCGAACCTGTCGACCGACACCTACAAGTTCGGCGCCGACTACGCCCCGACCCAGGACGTCCGTCTGCGGGCCAGCTTCTCGCACGCCGTTCGCGCGCCGAACGTCGTCGAACTGTTCTCGGCCCAGTCGATCGGCCTCGTTGGTCTGGGTGGCGATCCCTGCTCCTCGACCGGCACGGCCACCCTGGCCCAGTGTACGGCGACGGGCGTTCCGGCCGCCAACTACAAGTCTGCCGGCCTGAACAACGCCGCTGACCAGTACAACGCCCTGTTCGGCGGCAACCCGAACCTGACGCCGGAAGAAGCCGACACCTTCACCGCCGGTGTCGTGTTCACGCCGAGCTTCCTGCCGGGCTTCAACGCGTCGGTCGACTACTTCGACATCACGCTCGACAATGCCGTCAGCGCGCTGGACCCGACCACCACCCTGGACAGCTGCTACAACGACAACCTGGCCTCGGCCTGCGCCCTCATCCACCGCAACCCGGCCAACGGCTCGCTGTGGATCGGCTCGGGCTACGTCGAAGCCACCAACATCAACATCGGTGGCGTCAAGACCTCGGGCGTCGACCTGAACGCCAGCTACGGCGTCGATCTGGCCGACTGGGGCGCTCCGTCCTACGGCTCGCTCAGCCTGGCCCTGGTCGGCACCTGGGTCGAGAAGCTGGAATCGGACGACGGTCTGGGCCAGTCGTCTTCGGTGGTCGAGTGCGTCGGCTACTACGGCGTGCCTTGCGGCGTGCCGAACCCCGAATGGCGCCACCGCGTCCGCCTGGGCTGGAACACGCCCTGGAACGTCTCGGTCGCCGGCACCTGGCGCTACTACAGCTCGGTCGAATACGGATCGAGCCTCGGCACCTCGCCGACGCGCCTGGACCACGAGCTGGAAGAGCAGAACTACTTCGACCTCTCGGCCGACTGGCAGATCACGGACACGGTCTCGGGCCGCGTCGGCGTGAACAACGTCTTCGACCGCGATCCGCCGCTCACCTACTCGGGCGACACCTCGAAGAACGGCAACACCTACGGGCAAATCTACGACACCCTGGGTCGCTTCATGTTCGTCAGCGTTTCGGCGAGCTTCTAAGCAAACCTGCCGATCCTTCGGGACCGGCGAACTTTCGATACGGAAACGGGCGGGGGATCTTCGGATCCCCCGCCTTTTTCTTTGGATGGATTTTCTTCGAGCCGTGTTTTTCTTCGCCCCGGAAAAACCATTCCCGGGCGACAAGCGTTACGGTGCGCGCCGTCGGGAGAGTTCCGCACCGGCGAGCCGTTTCAACGACTTCGGATTCTTCATGCTGAGCCTCCTCGCCGCCGCCGCCCTGCTGTTCCAGACCCAGACGGCTCCAGTCCTGACGAACCCGGCGCCGCACGATCAGGACGGACCGATCGCCACGGCGTCGGACGCCGCCGTCGCCGAGACCCCGGCCCAGCTGCGCATGCGCGAGGCCCTGGCCTATTCCAACCCCATGCCGCGCGGCGCGCCGGATCGCGACTATCCGCTGGTCGCCTGGTGCGACGCCCTGGTTAGCGGCCATGTGAAGCTGGGCGAGACCCTGACCGACCGCAATCCCGAGGATCTGGAGATCATCCGGCTTGGCAAGCTGGAGGCGGCGGACTTCCGCGGCGCCCTGGCCGCCGCTCGCCCGCGCGAGTCGGCCGCGACCCGCGCCGCCGCCGACGCCGCCGCGGCCGAGGCAAGCGGTCGCTGGACCGCCGTCCTGGCCCAGACCGACGAGGCGGCGCGCAGCCAGGCCTTTGGCCTGTTCTTCGGCCTGCCCGGCCGCTGCGAACACGCCGCCCGCCGCATTCGCGAGAACATCACGACCCCGCCGGCGACACTCAAGGACGTCGGCCTGGAGTCGGTGGGGGAAGATCAGGCGCAGTAGTTCACGCCCCTCTCCCATAGGGAGAGGGAGGGGCCCGCGAACGTTAGTGAGTGGGAGGGTGAGGGGTTCTTTCGCTCACCGTTAAGGGACAACCCCTCACCCTTTCGCCTTTCGGATCGCTCCGCTCTCCGAGGCTCAAGCCCTCTCCCTATGGGAGAGGGTTTTTTGCATCACGCCGCCGCGCCTCGGGCCGCCTGGCCGGGCTCATAGTTGAGGATCGGGGCCAGCCAGCGTTCGGCGGTCTCGACGTCCCAGCCCTTGCGGCGGGCGTAGTCCTCGATCTGGTCGCGATCGATCTTGCCGACGCCGAAATAGTGGCTGCCGGGGTGGCCGAAATAGAGGCCCGAGACCGAAGCCGGTGGCGTCATGGCGAAGCTCTCGGTCAGGGCCATGCCGGCGTTGTTCCCTGCGTCGAGCAGGCGGAACAGGGTGGCCTTTTCCGTATGGTCGGGCTGGGCCGGATAGCCTGGGGCCGGGCGGATGCCCTGATACTGTTCGGCGATCAGGTCGTCGACGCTGGTCGCTTCCTCAGCCGCATAGCCCCAGAGCTGCGTGCGGACTTCCTTGTGCAGCCGTTCGGCGAAGGCCTCCGCCAGACGGTCAGCGAGGGCTGCGGCCATGATCGACGAATAGTCGTCGCCGGCGTCCTTGAACGCCTTGGCCTTCTCCAGCTCGCCGTGGCCGGCGGTGACGGCGAAGGCGCCGATATAGTCCTCGCCCTGTTCCGCCACGAAGTCCGACAGGGCCAGGTTGGGCTTGCCGTTCGACTTCTTGATCTGCTGACGCAGGGTGTGGAAGCGGGCGATCTCTTCCGAGCGGCTTTCGTCGGCGAAGACGGCGACGTCGTCACCGACGGCCTGGGCGGGCCAGAAGCCGACCACGCCCTTGGCCGTGAACCATTTCTCGTCGACGATCCGCTTCAGCATGGTCTGGGCGTCGGCGAACAGGTCCTTGGCGGCCTGACCGACCACCTCGTCCTCGAGGATCAACGGATAGCGGCCGATCAGTTCCCAGCTGGCGAAGAAGGGCGTCCAGTCGATGTGGTCGGCCAGGTCCTGCAGGTCCCAGCTTTCGTAGGCGCGAACGCCGATGAAGGAGGGCTTGCCGGGCATGGCGTCGGCCGGATCGACGGTAAAGCGGTTCTTGCGCGCCTCGGGCAGGGAAGCGCGCGCCTTGACCTCCTGGCCCCGGGCGTACTGCTCGCGGATGCGGACGTATTCGTCGCGCGTGGCGGCCTCGTTCTTCTCGCGCTCGGTCCTGGACAGCAGACCCGAGACCACGCCCACGGCGCGCGAGGCGTCGATGACATAGGTGGTCGAACCCTTGTGATAGCCGGGCTCGATCTTGACCGCCGTATGGGTGCGGCTGGTCGTGGCGCCGCCGATCAGCAGGGGGATGTCGAAGCCGCGGCGCTCCATCTCGCGCGCCACGAAGACCATCTCGTCCAGCGACGGGGTGATCAGGCCCGACAGGCCGATGATGTCGACGCCATGCTCTTTCGCGGCGTCGAGGATGCGGTCGGCCGGGACCATGACGCCGAGGTCGATGACCTCGTAGTTGTTGCACTGGAGAACGACGCCGACAATGTTCTTGCCGATGTCGTGGACGTCGCCCTTGACGGTGGCCATCAGGATCTTGCCGTTCGAGGAGCGCGGCTGCCCCTCCTTTTCGGCCTCCATGAAGGGCTCGAGCCAGGCCACCGCCTGCTTCATCACCCGCGCCGACTTGACCACCTGGGGCAGGAACATCTTGCCCGAGCCGAACAGGTCGCCGACCACATTCATCCCGTCCATCAGCGGACCTTCGATGACGTGCAGGGGCCGGTCGAACGACAGGCGCGCCTCTTCGGTGTCGGCGTCGATGAACTCGGTAATGCCGTTGACCAGGGCGTGTTCGATACGCTTGCCGACCGGGGCGTTGCGCCATTCAAGATTGACGACCCTGGCCTCGGTCTTGTCGCCCTTGAAGCCCGGGGCGATGTCGACCAGCCGTTCGGTGTTGGTGACATTGGTCCGCTGGGGGCGGTTGAGGATGACGTCCTCGACCGCCTCGCGCAGCACCGGGTCGATGTCGGAATAGACCGGCAGGTCGCCCGCGTTGACGATGCCCATGTCCATGCCGGCGGCGATGGCGTGGTACAGAAAGACCGAGTGGATCGCCCGGCGCACCGGCTCATTGCCGCGGAAGCTGAACGAGACGTTCGACACCCCGCCTGAGACCCGGGCGTAGGGCAGGGTCGCCTTGATGACCTTCGTCGCCTCGATGAAGTCGACGGCATAGTTGTCGTGCTCCTCGATCCCCGTTGCCACGGCGAAGATATTGGGGTCGAAGATGATGTCCTCGGGCGGGAAGCCGACCTCGTCCACCAGGATGCGATAAGCGCGGGTGCAGATCTCGATCTTGCGCGCGGCCGTGTCGGCCTGACCGACCTCGTCGAAGGCCATGACCACGACGGCGGCGCCGTAGCGCAGGCAGGCCACGGCCTGTTCGCGGAACTTGTCCTCCCCCTCCTTCATGGAGATGGAGTTGACGATGGGCTTGCCCTGGACGCACTTCAGCCCCGCCTCGATCACTTCCCACTTCGAGCTGTCGATCATCACCGGCACGCGGGCGATGTCGGGCTCGGCCGCGATCAGGTTGAGGAAGGTGATCATCGCCTGCTTCGAATCCAGCAGGCCCTCGTCCATGTTGATGTCGATGACGGCGGCGCCGGCCTCGACCTGCTGACGCGCGACATCGAGCGCGGCGGTGTAGTTCCCCTCGACGATCAGCTTACGGAATTTGGCCGAACCGGTGACGTTGGTTCGTTCGCCGATGTTGAGGTAGGCAGGACGCAAGGCGGGGTATCCTTAGTGGGCGCGCGCCGCGGGGGTGCGGGCGGCCGTGACCTCGATCTCGACCAGGAAGCCGGGGCCGGCGAGGCCCGCGACCTGCACCGTCGAGCGCGAGGGGCGGTTGGGTTGTTCGGGCGTGCCGAAATATTTGCCGTAGGCCTTCATCATCCCGGTGAAGTCCATGCGGTCCGAGCCGGGCGCGGCCATCAGATAGACGGTCATGGAGACCACGTCGCCCATGGTCAGGCCGCGCGTGGCCAGCAGCCGTTCGATCTTGGCGAAGGTCGAGGCGGCCTGGGTCTCGGTGTCGCCATAGGCGGCGACCGTTCCGGCGGGGGCGGTCGTGTCGGCGACGTCCGGCAGCTGGCCCGAGAGGAAGATCAGCTCGGTCCCGGCGGGCACCGTCACCGTCGAGGCGATGAAGGCGGTGGGGGAGGGGTAGGTGCGTTCGATCGAGGAGGCGGGCGCCGGCGCCGAAGGGGTCTGGGCGAAGGCGGGCGCGGCGACGAGGGCGGCGCCCATAAAGGCGGCGGCGAAAGCGATCTTGAACATGGTCACGGTCTCCTTCAGGCGGGTTGGGCCAAAGACTGGCTGGCGCGGCGGGCGGCGATGGCGTTGACGGCGCGCCAGCCCGAGACGATGGCGCCCTGCTGCCAGGCGCCGACGTGGCTGAGGTGTTCGCCCGCGAACAGATACGGGCCGTCGGGATCGTTCATCAGCGTATAGCCTGCGGGGTCTTCCTGGGCCACTTCGCCGGCGATGCCGAGGTTGAACGGGACCTTGCCCCAGTGGACGGTGACGCCGTCGGTCAGCTTGCCCGACTGGCCGGGGTGCAGCCGCTCCACCGTCTCGCGCGCATAGGCCTGACCTTCAGCCAGCGGCAGGGAGCCCAGCCGGGTCGCGGGCCCGGCGAAGCTGTAGCCGGCGACAAGGACGCCCGTCGGATGCAGGAACCGGCCCGACGGATACCAGGTCATCAGGGTGTCGCGGTCGGTGAAGCTGAGCCCGCCGTAGATCTGGTCACGGGCCTCCCAGAAGCGCGGCGACTGGAAGGCGATCTTGGTCGAGTCGCCATAGACCGCGTTCTTGATCACCGCCTGACGGTTTGACGAGAAGTCGTTCTCGATCCCGGCCAGAACCGGGAAGGGGATGGTGCAGATACAGTGGTCGGCGGTCGTCGCATGCGTCGCGCCCGCCCGGTCCATCCACGCGACCTCAACGCCCGCGCCCTTGCGCTTCAGGCCGGTGACCTGGGCGTTCAGGGTAATGGCGCGGCCCAGTTTCCCGGCGAAGGCCATAGGGATGCGGTCCATGCCCCCGACCGGCTGGAGCATGGTCGCCTGCATGTCGATGATGTCGTGGAAGGTCGGCGCGCCCCAGGCCATCGGATGCAGCAGGGAGGCCAGCACCATGGCGTCGCGCGGCTTGCCGACGACGTCTCCGGCGCCCGGCTCGACCAGCAGGCCGGAAGACTCGCTGTGGCGGAAGGCAAGGTCGGCATCCAGCCCGCCCCAGCCGATCAGATTCTCGACCAGCCTCGCCTGATCCTCGGCGGTCAGGGCGGTGTCGACGCCACCGTTCCTGACCCCCTTGGCCAGCAGTGAGGCCACGTGACCCCGCACATTGTGGATGGCCTGACGCATCTGCATCGGCTTACCGCCGTTGAAGCCGTCGGCCTGGATCAGGGCGGAGTCAGAGTGGTTGACCAGCACCTCCATCTCGACGCCCAGCTCCTGGCAGTAGCCGAGGGTGGCCTGATGGTGGCTGGGGATGCGGGCGGGACCGGCGTTGAAATACTGGCCGTCCTCGAAGGTGCAGGTCTGTTCCGGCTTGTCGGTGTGGGCGATCTTCGAACCGCGCCGGACGGTCCAGTTGCGCCCCCCGACCCGGTCGCGGGCCTCCAGCACGGTGACGGCGTATCCGGCCTTCTTCAGCTCCCAGGCTGCACTAAGCCCGGCCAGACCCGCGCCGAGAATAACCACGCTCGATCCATTGCCCGAGCCGGGGCGCAGGGATGGGGTCTCGGCATGGGCGACGCCGTCGTCGACCAGACCCATGGCCCGCATGGCCATATACATGCCGCCGGTCCCGGCCACCGCCGCCAACCGTGTCAGAAACGCCCGCCTCGTCCCGCTCATGATTCAGTCCCCTCTCGCAGATGCGAGAAGAGCAACACGCTTCAGGAAGCGAGACCATAGAAAAGGACGGGCGCGGACGGTCATCCTGCCATTTCGAACGGTTCGAGACCCGAAAGCCGCATGGCGACCGGGCGCTCGGGAATCGGGCGCGGCGGCAGGTTCGACACGCCTTGTGCGACGTGGGCGATGTGGTCGGGGGTGGTGCCGCAGCAACCGCCGACGATGTTGACCAGACCGGCCTCGGCCCACTCCTCGATGAAATGGGCGGTCTCGTGCGGCTCCTCGTCGTACTGGCCCATGGCGTTGGGCAGGCCGGCGTTGGGATAGGCGGCGACCAGGGTGTCGGCGACGCGGCTCAGTTCGGCGATGAAGGGCCGCATCAGGTCGGCCCCGAGGGCGCAGTTGAACCCGATGGCGAAGGGCTTGGCGTGGCGCACCGAGTTCCAGAAGGCCTCGGCCGTCTGACCCGAAAGGGTGCGGCCCGAGCGGTCGGTGATGGTGCCCGAGATCCAGATCGGCAGGGCGTCCATACCCTCGTCCTCAAGGTCCTTGATGGCCTTGATCGCCGCCTTGCAGTTCAGCGTGTCGGTGATGGTCTCGATCAGATAGAGGTCGACGCCGCCCTCGTTGAGCGCCTTCACCTGATGACGATAGGCCTCATAGACCTGGTCGAAGGTGACCAGACGCGCGCCGGGGTCGTTCACGTCCGACGACATGGACAGCATCTTGTTCAGCGGGCCGATGGAGCCGGCGGCGAAGCGCGGCTTGTGCGGCTCTTTCTCGGTCCAGCGATCGGCGGCGGCGCGGGCCAGTTTCGCGCCTTCGAGGTTGATGTCCCAGACCGCCTGTTCGTCCAGCTTGTAATCGTCCTGGGCGATGACGGTGCCGGAGAAGGTGTTGGTCTCGGAGATGTCGGCGCCGGCGGCGAAATACTGGTCGTGCAGATCGGCGATGATGTCCGGGCGGGTGACGCACAGAATGTCGTTGTTGCCCTTCATCTGCTCCTTCTCGTCATAGCCGTTGGCTGTGACGAAGCGGTCGCCGCGGAAGTCGTGCTCTTCCAGGCCGCGGCGCTGGATCATCACACCCCACGAGCCGTCGAGGACCAGGATGCGTTCCTTCGCGGCCTTGTGCAGGGCGGCGATACGTTCAGAGCGGGTGAGAGCCATTAGGCGGCGACCTTTTGTTCGCGGACGCCCAGAACGCGGCAGATCGCATAGACCAGGTCGGCGCGGTTCAGGGTGTAGAAGTGGAAGTCCTGGAAGCCCTCCTCCTGCAGCCGGGCGCAGGTCTCGGCGGCGACCGAGGCGGCCAGCAGCTTGCGGGTCTCGGGATCGTCGTCCAGGCCCTCGAAGTGGTTGGCCAGCCATTGCGGCACCGAGGCGCCGCACGACGCGCTCATCCGCTGCAGGCCGGCGAAGTTCGATACCGGCATGATCCCGGGCAGCAGGGGTGCGGTGATCCCCGCCGCGCGGATGCGGTCGCGGAAGCGCAGGAAGGCGTCGATGTCGAAGAAGAACTGGCTGATCAGCCGGGTCGCGCCCGCGTCGATCTTGGCCTTGATGACGTCGATGTCGTGGTCGATCGACGGGCTTTCCGGATGCTTCTCCGGATAGGCGCCGACCGAGATGTCGAAGCCGCCGACGCGGCCGATGGCCTGGGCCAGTTCGGTGGCGTTGGCGTATCCATCGGCGCGGGGCGTATAGACGCCGCCGATGCCAGTTGCGCCCCCTGACTCAGGATGGGGCGGGTCGCCGCGCAGGGCGACGATATGGTCGACGCCGATAGCCTTGTAGCTCTCGATCACCTCATCGACCTCGGCGCGTGAAGCCTCGACGCAGGTCAGGTGGGCGGCGGGACGCAGGCTCGTCTCTGCCAGCATGCGCTGGACCGTGCGGTGGGTGCGCTCACGCGTCGAGCCGCCGGCGCCGTAGGTCACCGAGACGAACGCCGGGTTGAGCGGCTCCAGCCGGCGCACGGCCTCCCAAAGGGTCTGTTCGGCCTTGTCGGTCTTGGGCGGAAAGAACTCGAACGAGACCCGCACCGGATTGGCGTTGTCGCCCGCACGGGCGACGGGGCCCAGCGGCGAGAGCAGCAGGGCGCGGGCGGCGGCCAACCCTTGAGATTGGAGGCCTTGGGAAGCGGGGGCCATATCAGGCGGCCTTTCGGGAATCGGAGGAGGCGGCGCGGACGCCGGTCCAGATGGTGACGGTCAGACCGTCCGCGTCGGGCGGCAGGGCCACGGTCGGCAGGGTGGTCAGGCCGCAGTCGGTCAGCCAGCCGGCGACCTCTTCGTCGGCGAAGCCCAGGCGGCGGTGCTGATGCTCCTCGCGCAGGCTTTCCATCTCGTGCGGGGCGAAGTCCACGATCAGGATCCGGCCGCCGGGCGCGACCAGCCGCGCGGCCTCGACCACGGCGGCGTGAGGGTCGGCGAGGTAGTGAAGCACCTGGTGCACGATCACCAGATCGGCGCTGGCCGAGGGCAGACGGGTGGCGAAGATGTCGCCGTGCCTGAGTTCGACCTTCTCCACGCCCGCGCGGGCGACGTTCGACCGGGCGATGTTGAGCATGTTGTGGCTGAGATCCAGCCCGACCGACATCTTCGCCTTCTTGCCCAGCAGGGTCAGCATCCGGCCCGAGCCGGTGCCCAGATCGACGACCCGCTCGAACGGACCGGGGCCGGCGGCGGCCTCGACCGCGCTTTCGACGGCCGTCTCGGCGACATAGAGCGAGCGGATGCGGTCCCACTGGGGGGCGACCTGTTCGAAATAGGCGGCGGCGGCGGCGGCGCGTTCGTCGCGGACCTCATCCAGCCGGCGATGGTCGGCCTCGCCTTCGGAATCGTCCAGCAGGTCCAGCACCGTCTCGACCAGCCGCCGCGCCAGCGGGTCCGAGGAAATGCGATAAAAGACCCGGGCGCCGTCCGGAAAACGTTCGATCAGCCCGGCGTCGGCCATCAGCTTGAGGTGGCGCGAGACGCGGGGCTGGCTCTGCTGCAGCACCCGCGACAGCTCCATCACCGACAGTTCCTCGCCGGTCAGCAGCGACAGCACCCGTAACCGCGTGGGCTCGCCGGCGGCGCGCAGGGCATCGATGGTCTGGTCGGCGGAGAGGCTCATGGGCTTATATAAAGATATCCTTATATGATTTTGCAAGGAAGAAACGCGCGGCGACGGGCGGGATCGGGGATATTGATCGAATTCCCGCGACGGAAGGCCGCGGAGGCCTCGTTCAAAGGAAGTCCTCAGGAGATTTTTCCATGATCCGCCTCGCTCTTGCTGCTGCTGCCGTCCTGGCCGCTGCTCCCTTCGCCGCCTCCGCCCAGCAGGGTCCCGGGGGCGGTCCGATGGGCGGCATGGCCCAGATGGGCCCCTTCACCCTGGCCCAGATGCAGGAACGGTCCGACACCCGCTTCCATTCGCTGGACGCCAACCACGACGGCTCCCTGACCGGCGCCGAACTGACCCCGCCTCCGACCCCCGGCAGCATGATGAGCGCCGGCCGCGGCATGGAGCGCGCCGACGCCAACCACGACGGCACGGTGACCCTGGACGAATATCACGCGATGACGGCGGCGATGTTCGCCCGTCTGGACGCCAACCATGACGGCACGGTCACCCCGGAAGAGCTGCAGGCCATGCGTGGCATGATGCGTCCGGGCGGCGGCCAGGGCGGCCCCGGCGGTCCCGGCGGCGGCATGATGCCGCCCTCGGACGGCGGCGGCATGCAGATGCCGCAGGGCGAGTAGGCCCGGGGCGAATAAGGATCAGTTCTGGATCGGGGTCTTCAGCGGTTCGCCGTTGAAGACCGCCGCCAGGTTCTGAACCATCAGCATCAACATGCCCTGCACCGCCTCGGTCGTGGCCCCGGCGGTGTGGGGCGTGAGCACGGTATTGGGTACGTCCGCCCAGTCGGCCGGATCGGCCGGCTCGTGGGTGAAGACGTCGAGCGCCGCCTGACCCAAGGCGCCGGACCTGAGGGCCGAGATCACCGCCGCCTCGTCCAGCACCTGGCCGCGCGAGACATTGACCAGCAAGCCTGACGGGCCGAGCGCCTCGATGACCTCCTTCGAGATCAGACCGACATTGCTGTCGTCCACGCGGCAGGCGACGACCAGGATGTCGCTGGCCTTCGCCAGCTCCAGCACGGAGGCGGCCCGGGGCCAGTGGGCGGGGCGATCCCTGGGCCCCCACCAGCGTACCGCCATTCGCATGACCTCGGCGCGCCGGGCCACCGCCTGACCGATCAGGCCCAGGCCGACGATCCCGACCTTCTGACCCTTCAGCGAGGGGGTGAGGATGCGCGTCTCGGGCGTCCATTCCCCGGCGCGCAGATGGCGGTCGCCCTCGACGATCTTGCGTCGCGCCGCCAGGATCAGGCCGATGGCGTGATCGGCGACATCCTCGTGATTGACGCCGGGCGCATGGGTCACCGGCAGGCCGCGCGCCCGGCACCACTCCACATCGATCCGGTCGTAGCCCGAGGTGAAACAGGCGACCAGTTTCAGGTTCGGCAGTCGTTCGATCAGAGCCTTGTCGAGCTCGAACTCGCCCGCCACCACGATCGCCCCGATCCGCGCCTCCACCTCCGCGGGCGGCCCCTCCCAGAAGCGATAGACGTCGTAGCTTCCCTCCAGAAACGGCGTCAGCTGGCCCAGATGGCGCTGCATGATCAGGACGGCGGGACGCGTGGTCATGAGAGCTCCGAAAAGCAGATGTCGCGGAATGCTCTACGCTCGATTTGCCGCTCCGTCGCGTGCGTCTAGTGCAGTGTCCAGTGTCCGGTGTCGTTGAGGCGTGCGGGGATGTGGTGTGCGGCCCATTCGGGGTCGTCGGAGAGGGTGAGGGCGGTGTCGTGACCGGCTTCGGGGGTGGCGCCGGTCAGGGGCGTGTGGGTCAGGGCTGCGGATGCCTCGTCTCCGGTCCCGTCGGTTCCGTCGTCGGCGGGCAGGACCAGCGGCGCCAGCGCGACCTCGGCCGGCAGGACGAAGGCGTCGTCGTGGATCAGGGCGGGCAGGGTCAGGGCCACGTCCTTGATCGCGGCGTCTTCACTGGCCATGGCCGGCAGCACCAGGGCGTCGCCGGGCCCGTCCTCAGAGGTGAGGGTCGGCAGGACCAGAGGCTCGGCGGCCGCCTTGGCGGCGGCGTCGCCGACCACCTCGGCCGGGCTGGAGTGGTAATCGAAGGTCTGGATGCCGGCCAGCATGTTGGGCGTGGTCAGGTTGACGTGCTCCTGGCTCTCGGAGAACTCCAGCAGGACCTGGGCGCGGGTCCTGAGGCCCGCGTCGATGTTGTTGACCCAGTTCTGGATCCCGGCCGGGTCGCCCTCGCGGTTCAGGCAGAAGCGGAACAGCTGGGCCACGAAGTCCCAGTTGGACAGGCCGCCGTAGCGGGCCTGGAACTCGGGGGAATCGGCAAAGCCGGAGGCGATCTGGGACAGGGCCATGCCGCCCTTGAGCGAGGCCGTCCAGCCGATCAGCCCGGCCGAATCCGGCAGCCGGTCGAAGGTGGCGTCATACAGCCGGGCGATGATCAGGGCCTGCTGGTCGGCGACCCACAGACCCTGGTTGAGCACCGCCTGCGTGAGGCCCCGATGTTCGGCGCTCTCGGAGAAGCCGATGACGACGTCGCCGCGGCTCATCCCGGCGTTGAGGCTGGCGGTCCAGCCGTTGACCCCCTCCGGCTCACCGTCGCGGCCCAGGGAGAAGCGGTACAGCTGTTCGATGAAGGTGCGGTTGTCCAGGGCGCCGAAGCGGTCGAGGAACTCGGCCGAATGGACGAAGGCGTCGGCCAGGGTGCGCAGGGTGATGGTCCCGTTGGCGATCCAGGCCGCCTGGCCCTCCAGCCCCGCCTCGTCATAGTGCCGGCCCAGGGCCGCATCGTACAGCCGCATGACCTGGGCCGAGGCGCTGTCCACGTCGAACGTCAGCGTCCCGTCCACGAAGCGCGCGTTCTCGATCGAGGTCAGCGTATCCGCACCGCCCTCCGGCCCGCCCACCACCGTCGAACTGTTCGCCGTCCCGTACTGACGACGGATGCCCGCATACGCCGCCGTGTCGATCCCGTCGCCGCCGTTGATCTGATCCGAACCCGCACCGCCCGTCAGGACGTCGTTGCCCGCCAGACCGTTGATGATATCCGCCCCCGAAGTCCCCGCCAGGACGTCCGCGCCGGTAGTGCCGTTGAGCGTCGTGCGCGGGGTGATGTCGAGGATGCGGTCGGAGAACTGTACCCGCTCGACGTTCGTGAGCGTGTCCGTTCCGGTCGCGCTTCCGGTGATGGTCGTCACGCCATTGGACGTCGTAATCGTGAAGGCGGTCGAGACTCCCGAATAGACGATGGTGTCCGTCCCCGTTCCACCGTCGATGACGTCATCGCCGGTGCCACCGTCGATTATGTCGTCGCCTTCGTCCCCGGAGATCGTGTCGGATCCGGAACCCCCGTAGAGGCGGTCATTTCCGGCCCCGCCGAAGAGGGTGTCGTTGCCCTGCTCGCCGTCGATATAGTCGTTTCCGCCGGCGCCGCGAATGGTGTCGCGTCCCAGATAGCCGTAGAAAACGTCGTCTCCCGCCGATCCTAGGGCCGTGTCGTCGTCCTCGCCGAGGTCGAAGATTCCGTTCACCCATCCGCCGGTCAGATCCACGGTATCGGCGCCCGATCCCATGTCCACATCGCCGTTGATGACGTTGTAATTTCTCAGGACGTCGGCTCCGGCCCCGAGAATGATGTCTCCGTTCAGAACGCCGTAGTTGGCGACGTTCTCGATGGTCGGCTGTGACGGCGAATAGCCGCCGTCCCGGCCGTATACGGCGATGTCGGCCGTGATGACGCCACGGTTTATGATGTTGGGGCCGGTGACGGCCTGGGCCAGCCCGGACACGACCAGACCGAAGCTCTGGCCGGTCGCGGTGGCGATTATAGTGCCCTTGTTTTCGAAAACACCGCCTTCGAACCGATCGATGTAGACGCCGGTGGCCGAGGTTCCGCCGGACACGGTGATGGACCCCGTGTTGCTCAGCTTTCCGCCGTTCACCACGTACACGCCGGTGGCGGTGTTGGTCCCCGTCACGGTCAGCTTGCCCGAGTTGTCGAACACCTGGCTTGGCGACCATGAATAGAGGCCGTAGGCGCTGGACCCGGTCACCGTGACCTGTCCCGAATTCCGTATCGCCGCGCACCATTGCGGCGACGAAAACCCGTAGGCGGTGTCCGTGCTATTGACCTCGATCACGCCGACGTTGTGCACCAGTCCGCTGGAGACATAGGAGGCGAAACCGACGGCGCCGGGACCGGATGCCCGAATGACGCCGTAGTTGACGAACTCGATCGCATTCAACGCGTTGGCGTAGAATGCCGGGCCGGAGGTGGTTGTGTAGACCTCGTCGCGCTCGATGACGAAATTCGAGTTGAGAGTGATCGTCACGCCAAAGCCCCCGTCGACTGTTACAACCTGAGCTGTAAATGCCGACGGTCAGGTTGTCACGCCTGATTACCGCCCGAACTTCTGGAACTTGATCCGGTGGGGGATCAGGCTGTCGGCTCCCAGGCGGCGCTTCTTGTCTTCTTCGTAGGCCTCGAAGTTTCCTTCGAACCATTCGACGTGGCTGTCGCCTTCGAAGGCCAGGATGTGGGTGGCCAGACGGTCCAGGAACCAGCGGTCGTGGGAGATGACCACGGCGCAGCCGGCGAACTCTTCCAGCGCCTCTTCGAGGTTCTGAAGCGTTTCGATGTCCAGGTCGTTGGTCGGTTCGTCGAGCAGGATCAGGTTGCCGCCGGTGGCCAGGGTCTTGGCCAGGTGGACGCGGTTGCGCTCACCGCCGGACAGCTGGCCGACCTTCTTCTGCTGGTCGCCGCCCTTGAAGTTGAACGAGCCGACATAGGCGCGGGTGTTGATCTCGCGCTTGCCGACCAGCATCACGTCGGTGCCGCCCGACACTTCTTCCCAGATGGTCTTGTTGGGATCGAGCGCGTCGCGCGACTGGTCGACATAGGCCAGCTTGACCGTTTCGCCGACCTTGACCGTACCGCCGTCCGGGGTTTCCTGGCCGGTGATCAGCTTGAACATGGTCGACTTGCCGGCGCCGTTGGGGCCGATGACGCCGACGATGCCGTTGGGCGGCAGCTTGAAGGTCAGGTTGTCGAACAGGACCTTGTCGCCATAGGACTTCTGCAGACCCTCGACCTCCAGAACGACGTTGCCGAGGCGCGGGCCGGGCGGGATCTGGATGACGGCGTGGGTCTGGGCCTGACGCGAGTTCTCCTGCTCAGAGACCATCTTCTCATAGGCGGCCAGACGGGCCTTGGACTTGGCCTGACGGGCCTTGGCGCCCGAGCGGACCCATTCCAGTTCGCGGGTGAGGGCGCGCTGGCGGGCTTCGGATTCCGACTGCTCCTGAACGACGCGCTTCTGCTTCTGCTCCAGCCAGCCGGAGTAGTTGCCTTCGTAGGGGATGCCCTTGCCGCGATCGAGCTCGAGCGTCCATTTGGTAACGAGGTCGAGGAAGTAACGGTCGTGGGTCACCAGGATGACGCAGCCCGGGAAGGCTTCCAGGTGGTGCTGCAGCCAGGCGACGCTCTCGGCGTCGAGGTGGTTGGTCGGTTCGTCGAGCAGCAGCATGTCGGGCTTGGACAGGAGCAGGCGGGCCAGGGCCACGCGACGCTTTTCACCGCCGGACAGGTTGGTGGTCATCCAGTCGTCGGGCGGGCAGCGCAGGGCGTCCATGGCCATTTCGATGCGGCTGTCGATGTCCCAGACGTCGCCGGCGTCGATCTTCTCCTGGAGGGCGGTCATCTCCTCCATGAGTTCGTCGGAGTACTCCTCGGCCATTTCCATGGCGATGGCGTTGAAGCGGTTGACCCACTGCTTCTCTTCGCACCAGGCCTCGACGTTCTCACGCACCGTCAGGGCGTCGTCGAGGTGGGGCTCCTGCTCCAGATAGCCGCGCTTGACGCCGTCGGCGGCCTTGGCCTCGCCGGTGAACTCGCTGTCCAGACCGGCCATGATCTTCAGAAGGGTGGACTTACCCGAGCCGTTGACCCCGACGACGCCGATCTTGGCGTCGTTGTAGAAGCTCAACCAAATGTTTTCGAAGATTTTTTTGCCGCCAGGAAAGGTCTTGGTCAGACCCTGCATCTGGAAAATATATTGCTGCGCCATGGGGAGCGGTGCGCCCTTCGGGTTCGTCGGAAATGGGAATAGGGGCGGGATGTAGCGATCCCCGCGCCGGGTGGCAAATGACGTAGCCGGAACAGGGGGCGTTTTGAGGGCGGTGCGACCTCAGTCCGCCGCCGCCGTCAGGCTTCGCACCTCGCAGTCGGAACAATCCTCAACCTTCAGGATCAAACGGTTGCTCCCCGCGACGAACGGCAGGGGAGGCGTCGCGACCTCGCGCCAGTCGGAGTCGGCGGGAACCGCGATCTCGACCGGCGCGGCGCCGTTCAGGCTCAGGGACAATCGCGCAGGGCTGGCTGAACGAACGGACACCGCCACGGCCCGCTCCCCCGCCGCGTCGGCCGTCACCGTGTAGCGCAGCCATTCGCCGGTGACGAAGTCAGTGACAAAGGGCGACCCGTCCCCCTCGCGGCCGATATCAACGCCGTCGTTCCGGTACGTCCGGCCGGTGTTCCACCAGATCCGCTGGCCGGGGCTCTCATAGCTGGCGTCGCGGGTGTCGGACCAGGCGTGGCCGGCGCGGCCGAGGTCGTAGTCGGCGGCTGGGATAACCACGGGGCCTGACCCGATGCGATGGTCGGCGAACGGCATCGTCGCGTCCGAATGCGGCTGGCGCAGCATGGCGTCGATGACGTCGGGGTGGACGGTGTTGTTCTCGAAGCGGATGTCGTGTTCGGCCATCCGCATCAGGGTCGCCTCGGCCTCGGCGGGCGTCGGGGCAGGACCCTTGCCGGTCAGCCAGGCGACAAGCGCCGGCCAGCCGGGGTTGGGAACCACCTCCAGCGGCTGGTTGAACCCGATCTTCTTCAGCGGCCAGAAGGCCCAGCCGATGTTCTGGTCCTCGACCAGACGGATGGCGTCGCGGAACCAGGTGTTGGAGTTCTCGCCTGACTCGCCCAGCCAGATCGGGACCTGATTTTCATCCCGCAGCCGCACGATGTCGGCGATCGAGGCCACGTCGTTGGCGTTCCAGTATTTGTGGAAGCTGAGCGCCATGTTGTCGTCCCAGACGGGCAGGACGCCGCGATAGTTGTTGCCCCAGCAATTGCCCTCGATGACGATCAGGTGGCGGCGGTCGACCTCGCGGATGGCGGCGGTGATCTCCATCATCAGGGAGCGCAGCGGGGCGTTGGTCGTCTCCTCGCAGCCGTGCCCGCCACCCGGCTTTTCGAAGTCCCAGTTCGGCTCGTTGAGGATGTCATAGGCGCCGACGGCGGGCTCGTCGGCATAGCGTTCGGCCAGTTTGCGCCACAGGGCGACGGTCTTCCTGCGGTTCTCGGGACTTTCCCACAGCGAGGGCTTCGAGGGATCGCGGTCGGAGATGGCGAGGTCGGTCCCCTGACCGCCCGGTGCGGCGTGCAGGTCGAGGATCAGGACCATGCCGTTGGCCTTCACCCAGCCGATCAGGTCGTCGATCTGCTGGAACCCGGCTTCGTTCCAGGTGTCGACGTCCGGTGTCGGCTCGCGGTCGGCGGGCAGGGTCAGCTGGTCGTAGTGAAGCGGCACGCGCACCGAGTTGAAGCCCCAGCGGCCCATGGCGTCGATGTCGGACTTGGTGACGTAGTTGGCGCGCCAGGCGGCGTAGAAGGCCTCGGTCTTCTCCTCGCCGATCAGGGCGGCGATGCGGGCGCGGATGACGTGCTGCTGACCCAGTTCGGGCAGTTGCAGCATATAGCCCTCCTGCAGGACCCAGCCGCCCAGACCCATGCCGCGCAAGAGGATCGGCCGGCCCTGACCATCGACGATTTCGGTCCCGCGCGCATGCAGGAAGCCGGGTTCGGGGGAGGCGATCTGGGCGGCCGTCGGCGAGGCCGCGACGGCAAGCGAAAGGGCGCCGCAGAGGGCGATCAGGCGTGTGGCGACCATTGATGTTCTTCCACGGGACGTTTCCGTTGAGAACGATCACATTTCAGGCGTCGCTTGACCAGAGGCCCAGGGGCCAAAGAGCGGGACCGGCGACGAATGGCCGCCGGTCCCGTGTTTCAAGCGTCGATCAGGCGCCGATGCCGCCGTCGACCAGGATGCTGGTCCCGGTGATGTAGTTTGCGCCCGGACCGGCCAGGAAGGCGACCGCCGACGCGATGTCCGACGGCTGGCCGTAGCGGCCCAGCGAGATGCCGGCCAGCATGGTCGGGGCGTTGGGGCCGTCCGCCGGATTCATGTCGGTGTCCGTGGCGCCGGGCTTGACCATGTTGACGGTGATCCCCCGCGCGCCGACTTCGCGCGACAGGCCCAGGGTGAAGGCTTCCAGCGCCGACTTGGTCGCCGAATAGACGGTCACGCCGGGGAAGGGCACGCGGTGGGCCAGGACGCTGGAGATCGAGATGATCCGGCCGCCTTCGCCCAGGTGCGGCAGGGCCGCCTGGCTGGTCAGGAAGACGCCGCGGACATTGACGTTGAGCAGGGCTTCGATCTCCTCGACCGACTGGTCGGCGAACATCGCGCCGCCGGCGATCCCGGCGTTGTTGACGACGATGTCGAGGCCGCCGAGGCCGGCGACCGCTTCGGTCACGGCCTTCTTCGGCCCTTCGACGGAGCCGGCGTCGGCCTGGATGGCGACGGCCTTGCGGCCCTGGCTGCGGATTTCGGCGGCGAGGGCCTCGGCCTTTTCGGCGGACTTCTCATAGGTGACGGCGACGTCGGCGCCGTCGGCGGCCAGTTGGCGGGCGATGGCCGCACCAATGCCGCGCGCGCCGCCGGTGACGAGGGCGCGTTTGCCAGAAAGAGGGAGAGAGGGAGTGCTCATTGCGATGATCCTGTTGCGTTCGGCCAATTCTGTATCGATCGGCACAGAACTAGCTGGGGAGCTTGCCTGACGCGCGCAAGGGATTATTTATCGGTCAGCACAAAAAGAGGTCCGAATGTCGCTATCCGTTGATGGCGCCCCCGCTCCAAGCCGGGGCCGCCCCCGCAGTTTCGATCGCACCCAGGCCCTGGAGCAGGCGATGCGCGTGTTCTGGGAGAAGGGCTATGCAGGCGCCTCGATGAGCGATCTGACCGCCGCAATGGGCATCGCCTCGCCCAGCCTCTACGCCGCCTTCGGCTCCAAGGAGGGTCTCTATCGCGAGGCGATCGACCACTATGTCTCGAGCTTCAGCGGCGGCTTCTGGGGCGTGATGGAGGCGCCGACGGCGCGCGAAAGCGTCGAGGGCGTGCTGCGCAATGCCGCCCGCGTCTTCACCGACGGCGACTTCCCCAGCGGCTGCATGGTCATCCAGACCGCCGCCGAGAGTGGAGAAATGTCGCCCGAACTCGCCGCCAGCCTGTGCGAGATCCGGGCCAGCACCACCGAGACCCTGGCTGCGCGGATCCGCAAGGGCATGGCCGAGGGCGAACTGTCGCCGACCACCGACGCCCGGGCGGTCGCGCAATTCTACGCCGCCGTCCACAAGGGACTGAGCCTCAGCGCCAAGGGCGGGGCGGGGCGTGAGGAGCTGGATTCGGTGGTCAGTTCGGCGATGAAGGCCTGGGGGCCGCTCACCTCCTGAGGATCACCGGCGGCCGGTTCTACCAGCGGAAGGCGAACTTCCCGATCACGGCTCCGGCCGCCACGGCCATCGCCATTCCCAGCGTGTACCAGAGGCCTACGAAGGCCGCCGCGTGCTCGGGGCAATGGAGGCCGTAAAGGGTCGTTGCCAGACCGCCGGTCAGCAGCCCCGCCGCGGCGCCCGCCAGCATGGGCCGGGTCGGGGCGAAGGCGCGGGCGGCCCAGAAGACGAAGGGCGCCGCCACGAGGCTGAGCAGGGCGATGTTCGGCGCGCAGACATGGGCGCTGTCGCCCATCATGGCCGGCATCCGTTCAGGCATCGGCAGGGTGAACAGCTCATAGAGGCCGAGGCCCACCGCCAGGGTCAGAACGGCGGCCAGCAGGATCAGCGGCCCCTTCGGACTGGCGCCCGGCCGACCCAGCCGATCCAGCAGCCAGAAGCCGGCGCCCGCCATGAGGGTGGTGTAGGCCGCCTTGGCCCAGAAGACCGGGCCGCGCATGGCCGCCATCAGGTCGTCGCGATAACCGAGCCACAGGCCGACGGTGACCAGCACCACGATCGCGGCGGGGATCAGGGACAGCAGCAGCCGTCGGTCCAGACGGCGCGCGGGCGGCAGGTCGGCGGCGAGGGCCTGGATCAGGTCGTCAGTCTTCATCGACGGCCTCCCCGGCAGGCGCAAAACGGGCGTTGAGCGACTTGAGACTGCGGTGGATCGAGACCTTTGCCGCCGTCAGGGAATAGCCGTGGCGTTCGGCGGCCTCGGCGACCGACAGGCCCTTCAGCCGCACATCCTCGATCAGCTTGCGCTGGCGGGCGGGCAGCAGGGCGAGGCAGCGGCCCAGGTCCGCCTTGGTCGCCCCGTCCTCGACCGTGTGATCGGCGAACAGGGCCGAGGCCTCTTCGAGCGGATGGGTGGGCCGGCGGCCGCGTCGGCGCAGATGGTCGACCAGCTTGTGGTGGGCGATCGCCCAGGCCCAGCCGCTGAACGACTGGAATGGGTCCCAGGTCGCGCGCTTGGCGTGGATGGCGATCAGGGTTTCCTGCACAAGGTCCTCGGCGTCGGCGCCGCCGTCGAACAGGCGGGTCCGGAAATAGGGGCGCAGATGCGCGCCCAGGTCGGTGAGCAGCACGCGCCAGGCCGCCGCGTCGCCGTCGAGACCGCGGAGCATCAGGCTTTTCAGATGGGCTTCACGATCCGTCACGGTCAAAGGCGTCTTCGTCCGGTGCGCGGCGAAGGTTACATCAGATCGCGGGCTTTGGCCCACTAGCGGTCAGTTCGATGGGGCCAATTTCGTTCAGAACTGGCCAGCGAATGCCACAAGTATCTGTAGAGGCGTAGATCTTCCACGAGTTTTGGTCGCTTCTCAAACTGCTAGGGTTGTGCGAAGACATTTCGCTAAGGTTGGGGACCTCTATCATATGGAAGAAGCGCACCGCGCGTTCAGTCACGGATTCCAGTTGGATGCGGCCAGCATTTCTGGATTGTGCGCTAGAATCGATTCCCATTTCGCTAAGCTTGGTCCAGACAATGGAAAGGTTAGTTTTCGAGTTCGTCTAAAGGATGAATCGATACAATCGATACCGGATATAGAATCTCTCTTGTCTCTTCCTAATGTTGGAAGGAAAGAAGTTATTGCTATAACGATATCCAAAGAACGTGGAATTGGAGATGACAGATATTCTTCTTCGATATGTTTTTCTGACCCGGGTATAGATGAGGATCTAGACAAATCGATAACATTCAGCGTGTCTGGTCCGAACTTGGACTGGGTTCGCAGCTTAAAAGTCGATCTAGAAGAATTTATATCTGGAGTATCTCGGCCAAATTACGCTGTAATTTTCTCAAAAGTTCGCCCGTTTCTTATGGGTTCTGTGATTCTAAGTATGCTTGCGACAATTGTCGTAATATCCGGAATTGCAAATGCCCCATCAGTTTCTAATGAAGAAATTCTGAGGCTAAAATCAGAATTAGCTGCTGCAAAAGATACAATAGATGACTCTCTGGTTGTGTACGCGAGGTGGAATTCGGTCAGGAGCCACGATTCACTTCCGTTTTGGATGGTTCTTCCAACTGTAGTGGCTTTGATTCTTACGAGCATAAGTAGAAAATCAATAGAATCGATTTTCAAATCGAAGATTTTTTATTTCGGAGGAATGCTTAGTGTTATTTCTCAAAGGAGAACTATGCACAGCATTTTCTGGGTCGGTATAGTTTTGGCGATCGCCGTCGGCGTCGGCGTTAATTACATCACGAAATACCTCATGCCGTAAACTTCTAGGCATAGTTGAAGCTGATCGAGATCCGCTCGGACTTCGCCTGATTGGTCGGCACCTCGTGGCGCAGCCAGCTTTCCCACATCAGCACCGTGCCCGCCGAAGGGGCCAGATAGACGAAGGGCTTCTCGGCCTCGGGCGCATCGGCGACCACGCCCGGCCGGGCCATCATCATCGGCAGGCGCGGGTCCTCGAGCTTGAGCGCCGAGGCGCCGTCCGGGACCTCGACATAGACGGTGCCCGACAAGAAGGCATGGGGGTGGATATGGCCGGTATGACCGCCGCCGGGCTTGAGGATGTTGACCCACAGATTGTCCAGGCGCGGCTTGCGGGCGAGATTGAAATTCAAGGCCTTCGCATAGGCGAGGGCGTGGCGGTCGAGGTGTTTCTTCAGCTCGGCGAACTCGGGCATCCGGTTCGGCAGGTCGTTGAGAGAGCCGTAGGAGGTATACCCGCGATAGGCGTGCGCCTTGCTCCAGGCGCGGCCGGCGCCGTCCTCGTCGGCCAGCATGCGACAGGCGTCCGACAGATCGGCGTTGAAATCCTCGAACCCCGGCGTGGTGGCGAGGGTGGCCTCATAGACCTGGGTGACGAAGAGGGGGCGAAGGGTCATTCGCGCTCCTTAGCCCGTCGTGGCTTATCCATCCATAAGCATCCCCTGTGTTGACCCCGGCGCCCGTCCGTGGTCCGTGCCGCGTCCCATGTTGAGCCCGACCTCCAGAACCGCGACCAAAGACCTGCTGCGCCTCGCCTGGCCGGTGATCCTGGCGCGTCTGGGCATCATGACCATGGGCCTGACCGATGTGATCGTGGTCGGCAACTATTCGGCGCGGGAGCTGGCGTTCAGCTCCCTGGCCCTCGCCCCCATGAGCATCGTCGTGACCACTGCGGTCGGCCTGATGATGGGGGTGCAGGTCATGACCGCCCGCTTCCTCGGCGAGGGACGGCGGGCCGAGGTCGGCGCCGTCCTGCGGCGCGGTATCTCCTATTCGCTGCAGCTGGGCGTGGCGGCCATGCTGGTCCTCTTGTTGCTCGGTCCGCTGGGGCTGAAGCACGCGGGTCTGGCCGACGGTCTGGGCGAGGGCGCGAGCCCGGCCCTGCGCATCTTCGCTCTGTCCATGCCCGGTTATCTGGTCAGCGTCGCGGCCCAGTTCTTCCTTGAGGCCCTGCACAAGCCCAAGGCCGGGATGTGGGCCATGTGGGTGGCCAACGGGATCAATCTGGCGCTCAACCTGCTGCTGGTGCCCGACATTCTCGGCCTCGGCATCCACGGGGCGGCGGCCTCGGCCTGGGCGACCTTCGCGGCGCGGACCTCGCTGGCCGTCTTCCTGATCGTCTATATCGTGCGCCTGCCAGAGGCGCGGGAGCTGGGCGTCTTCCTCAAGCCCTCGCGCGATCCCCTGGCCGAGCGCGAGCAGCGCAAGGTCGGCTACGGAGCCGGTTCCAGCTATTTCATCGAGGTCGGAGCCTTCGCCGCCATGACCTTCATCGCCGGCCAGCTGGGCGCGATCGAGACCTCGGCCTGGGCCATCGTGCTCAATGTCTCGGCCATCGTCTTCATGGTCCCCATGGGGCTGTCGGCGGCGACGGCGGTGCTGGTCGGCCGGGCCTATGGCGCGCGCGACGGACGTGGCGTCCTGAGGGCCGGTCTGGTCGGGATCGGGGTGGTCACCGTGCTGACGGTGGTGGTGGCCATCGGCCTGTGGCTCTTCGCCCCGGTGGTGGCCAGCGCCTACAACCGCGATCCCCTGTTGCTGGCGGTCGTGACCCCCGCGCTCGTTCTGGCGACCCTGTTCTTCGTGGCGGACGGCATTCAGGTGGTCTCGGCCTCGGCCAACCGCGCCGCGGGCGACGTCTGGTGGCCGACCATCATGCATTTCGGCGCCTACACCCTGGTGATGATGCCGGTCGGCTGGATCCTGGCCCACCAGCTCGGCGTCAACGGCCTGGTCTGGGCGGTGATCATCGCCAGCCTGGTATCCTCGGCCCTGCTGACGGGCCGGTTCGTGCGCGTGGCGAGGCGGCTGAGCGCCTAACGCTGTACGAAACAGACCGTATTGCCGTCCGGGTCATCGACGGCGAACTCCCGCGTGCCCCAGGTCTGGTCGATCGGTCCCTGATGCAGGGGCGATTCCTCGCGGTCGGGCGGGACGAAGCCGCGCTCCTTCATCGCCGCGAAGTCGGCGTCGACGTCCTTCGTCAGCACCAGGATCGACTGGCCCGCGATCCCGTCGTCGGCCTGGCTGGACAGGTGCAGTTCGTCGCCGTCGCGCGTCAGGATGGCGTAGGCGGGATCCGTCGGGCCGGGAAAGATGTGCGCGAGCTTGAAGTCCAGAATCCAGGTGTAGAACAGGACCGAACGGGACATCCGCTCGCATTTGACGACAGGAATGACGGCCAGGGGGGATCTCCGGGGCGCATGGAGGTGACGGACGCGCCCGCCCACTCTATATCCCACGCCTTCCCCATACGACCGGATTCCCATGGCCCGCATCCTGATCACCTCGGCCCTGCCGTACATCAACGGCATCAAGCACCTGGGGAATCTGGCGGGCTCCATGTTGCCGGCCGACGTCTGGGCGCGGTTCAAGCGCGGGCAGGGGCATGACGTCCTCTATATCTGCGCCACCGACGAACACGGCACCCCGGCCGAGCTGGCCGCCGCCGCCGCCGGTCAGGACGTGCGCACCTATTGCGACGAACAGCACCAGATCCAGAAGGCGGCGGGCGAGGCCTTCGGCCTGAGCTACGACCATTTCGGCCGCTCCTCCAATCCGCCGAACCATCGCCTGACCCAGCATTTTGCTGCGCAACTGGAGGCGAACGGCCTGATTGAAGAGCGTGTCGACCGGATGATCTATTCGATCGACGACGCCCGCTTCCTGCCCGACCGCTATGTCGAGGGGACCTGCCCGCACTGCGCCTATCCCAAGGCGCGCGGGGACCAGTGCGACAACTGCGGCCGCCTGCTGGACCCGACTGATCTGATCGATCCCTATTCCTCGGTTTCGGGCTCAAGGAACCTCGAGGTTCGCGACACCCGCCACCTCTATCTGTTGCAGACGAAGCTGGAACAGCCGATCCGCGACTGGATCGAGAGCAAGGGCGACTGGCAGACCCTGGCCAAGTCCATCGCCTACAAACACCTCGACGAAGGCCTGATCGACCGCGGCATCACCCGCGACCTGGCCTGGGGCATTCCGGTGGTCAAGGACGGCTTCCCCCGCCCGGGGATGGAGGACAAGGTCTTCTACGTCTGGTTCGACGCCCCCATCGAATACATCGGCGCCACCCAGGAATGGGCCGAGAAGCACGGCACGACCTGGCGCGACTGGTGGCGTCTCGATGCCGGCGCGGAAGACGTTCGCTACGTCCAGTTCATGGGCAAGGACAACGTCGCCTTCCACACTGTCAGCTTCCCCGCGACCATCATCGGCTCGGGCGAGCCGTGGAAGACGGTCGACACCCTGAAGGCCTTCAACTGGCTGAACTGGTACGGCGGCAAGTTCTCCACGTCCCAGAAGCGCGGCGTCTTCATGGATCAGGCGCTGGAGCTGCTGCCCGCCGACTACTGGCGCTGGCACCTGACCGCCTATGGCCCCGAGGGCTCGGACGCGGCCTTCACCTGGGAGCAGTTCCAGTCGACGACCAACAAGGACCTGGCCGATGTGCTGGGCAATTTCGTCAACCGCATCGTCAAATTCACCGAGTCGAAGTTCGGCGGTGTTGTGCCCGAGGGCGGCGAGGCCGGCCCGGTCGAGGCGAAGCTGATCGAGGACGTCAACGCCGGCATCGCCGAGACCACCGCCGCCTTCGAGGCCATGGAGTTCCGCAAGGCCTGTCAGGCCCTGCGCGCCGTCTGGGTGCTGGGCAATGAGTATCTGCAGGTCGCGGCGCCCTGGACCGCGTTCAAGACCGATCCGGCGCAGGCCGCGGTAGGCGTCCGCATGGGTCTGAACCTGGTGGCCCTGTTCGCTCGTATCGCAGCGCCGGTCATGCCTTTCTCGGCGGTGAAGATCGCGGCGTCAGTCGGGGCCACCGACCTGACGTGGCCCGCGCCGGGCGAGGACTGGACCACGGCTCTGCCGCTTGGCCAGACCGTTCAGGCCGCCGAGGTCCTGTTCAGGAAGATCGAGGACGTTCAGGTCGCCGAATGGTCCGAACGCTTCGGCGGGGCGGAGGCCTAGACCTTCGCCACGTCTCCGCCGGTGTGGGCCGCCTTGGCGTCCTTCGTCCCGCGCAGATATTCCGCCGCCTCTTCGTGACCGATGTCGAGGAAGGCGGGGGCCGATGCGTTGAACTCGTCCATATGGCCGGTGCGGACGATGACCGAACGGCCGCCGTCCCAGATCATCCGGCCCGCGACGAACAGGACGATGAACAGGCCGACATAGCCGATCCAGCGGAAGCGGTTCAGCAGCCGGGCGATATAGGTCGCGGCCAGACCCATCAGGGCGATGGAGATCAGCAGGCCGCCCGCCAGGATCCAGGGATGCTCGTGCGCGGCGCCGGCGACGGCCAGGACATTGTCCAGCGACATGGTCACGTCGGCGATCAGAATCTGGACCAGGGCGGCGCCGAAGGTCTTGCGCTTGATGCCGAGTTCTTCCGGGCTCGGGCCTTGACCGTGCTCGATCGAGGCGGCCAGTTCCAGCTCCCTCTGGGCCTCGGCCTGATCGTGGGTCGCCTGTTCGCGCAGCTCGCGCCACATCTTCCAGCACACCCAGAGCAGCAGGAAGCCGCCCGCCAGCAGCAGACCGACGATGGCCATCAGCTGGACGGTGATCAGGGCGAACAGGATCCGCAGCACGACCGCAAAGCCCAGACCGACCAGAATGGCCTTGCGGCGCTGCTCCTGCGGCAGTGAGGCGGCGGCGAGACCCACGGCGACAGCGTTGTCGCCGGCCAGGACGAGGTCGATCATAAGCACCTGGCCGAGTGCGGCGAGCTGGCTGATCAGATGGGGCGTGAAGAGGGATTCCATGAACGGCTCTCTAGCGGGGCCGTGGCGCAGCGCCAAGTGGCGTCGGCGTTCAGGTGAAGAGTGTTAGTGAGCGAGAGGTGACCAAGGAGGGATGCGTGCTCACCCCTTGCTCACCAGCACTTTTCACTTGCCTTTGTCCGCCTGCTTCTGCGTCGCCACATACAGCGCCACGGCCGCGGCGTTGGAGACGTTCAGGCTCTCGAAGCCGCCCGGCATGGGGATCTTCGCCAGGACGTCGCAGTGTTCGGCGACCAGGCGGCGGATGCCGTCGCCTTCGGAGCCCATGACCAGGACGGTCGGACGGTCGTCGAGGGCCGTCTCCAGAGTCTCTTCCGAATCTCCGTCGAGGCCGACGGCCCGCCAGCCCAGGTCGGCCAGACGCTCCAGCGCCCGGCTGAGGTTGGTGACGCGGGCGCAGGGCAGTTTCTCGGTCGCGCCGACGGAGGCTTTCGCAAGGGCGCCGGCGAGGGCCGGGGAGTGGCGATCCTGCACGATGATGCCGCGCGCGCCGAAGGCCAAGGCCGAGCGGAAGATGGCGCCGACGTTCTGGGGATCGGTCAGCTGGTCCAGCATGACGATGATGCCCTCGGCCGGATCGGCGAAGTCGTCCAGCGCCACCCCCTCCAGCGGCGAGACCTTGAACACCAGTCCCTGATGCACCGCGCCGGCCGGCAGCATCCGGTCCAGGGCCTGCACGTCCATGACCTCGATCTTGTGGCCGTGATTCAGATTACCGCGTTCGAGTTCGGCCGCGCGGTCCTCGGTGGCCAGCAATCGACCCATGCCTTTTCGCGCCGGATTCGCCAAAGCGGCGAGTACAGGGTGCCGTCCCCAGACGAAGGCGTCCGGATCCGACTTGGCGCCCTTCGGCCCCCGAGGCGTTGAATCTGCAAAGCTTTTCGTCGGCGGATTGGGGTTCCAGCCGCCCTTTTTCGACCCGTCAGGGGCGGTTTGAGGCCGGTTTCCAAAAACAGGTTTTTTGCCTGCTTTCCGGTCGTTGCGTTCTGGATTTCTCGACACTATAAGACGCCCTCCGATTTGGAGCCCTAGGGCTTTCGGGTCTGGCGCTCCCTCTATCTCAGGCGTGCCGGAACATCGAAGGCTTTTGTTGAGCCGCCCCTCGAAAGAGGAACGGCGAGACGGTTTGGTCGGTTCGAAAGGCGCGTTGGGGGAATGTCCCGAGCGGCAAAGGGGGGGGACTGTAAATCCCCTGCGTAAGCTTCGAAGGTTCGAGTCCTTCTTCCCCCACCACGCGCTTTCGAAACGGACGGATCAGGACGACGGAACGGACCGGTCGTCGAGGCTCCTGTCCCGCAAGGGGAGGTCCGAGGCGGTCTTCGCGCGGGTATAGCACAATGGTAGTGCAGCAGCCTTCCAAGCTGAGGATGTCGGTTCGATCCCGTCTACCCGCTCCAGGTTTTTGAATGCACACAGCGCCCCTCAACCCGGGCCATCAGGAGTTTGGCCATGGCCAAGGAAAAGTTCGAACGCACCAAGCCGCACTGCAACATCGGCACGATCGGTCACGTTGACCACGGCAAGACGACGCTGACGGCGGCGATCACGATGACGCTGGCGAAGGCCGGCGGCGCCAAGGCGATGAACTACGCCGACATCGACGCCGCGCCGGAAGAAAAGGCCCGCGGCATTACGATCAACACCGCGCACGTTGAGTATGAGACGGCCAACCGTCACTACGCCCACGTCGACTGCCCCGGCCACGCCGACTATGTGAAGAACATGATCACGGGCGCCGCGCAGATGGACGGCGCGATCCTGGTGGTTTCGGCCGCTGACGGCCCGATGCCGCAGACCCGCGAGCACATCCTGCTGGCCCGTCAGGTCGGCGTGCCGGCCCTGGTGGTCTTCATGAACAAGGTCGACCTGGTCGACGACGCCGAGCTGCTCGAGCTGGTCGAGATGGAAGTGCGCGAGCTGCTGTCGTCCTACCAGTTCCCGGGCGACGACATTCCGATCACCATGGGTTCGGCCAAGGCCGCGACCGACGGCGTGAACCCGGAAATCGGCGAACAGCGCGTTCTGGCCCTGATGGAAACCGTCGACGCCTACATCCCGCAACCGGAACGCCCGGTCGACCTGCCCTTCCTGATGCCGGTCGAAGACGTGTTCTCGATCTCGGGCCGCGGTACGGTCGTGACCGGCCGCGTCGAGCGCGGCATCGTCAAGGTCGGTGAAGAAGTCGAGATCGTCGGCATCCGTCCGGTCCAGAAGACGACCTGCACGGGCGTCGAAATGTTCCGCAAGCTGCTGGACCAAGGTCAAGCGGGCGACAACGTCGGCGTTCTGCTGCGCGGCACCAAGCGTGAAGACGTCGAGCGCGGTCAGGTTCTGTGCAAGCCGGGTTCGATCACCCCGCACACCAAGTTCCTGGCCGAAGCCTACATCCTGACCAAGGAAGAAGGCGGCCGTCACACGCCGTTCTTCACGAACTACCGCCCGCAGTTCTACTTCCGCACCACGGATGTGACCGGCATCGTTCACCTGAAGGAAGGCGTCGAAATGATCATGCCCGGCGACAACGCCGAGCTGAACGTCGAACTGATCACCCCGATCGCCATGGAAGAGAAGCTCCGCTTCGCCATCCGTGAAGGCGGCCGCACCGTCGGCGCCGGCGTCGTCGCCAAGATCATCGCCTAAGTCGGCGACGATGCGCTCTGCTTGAGCGCGACGATGAATGACTAACGAGACGGCCGTCGGGGCGACCCGGCGGCCGTTTTGCTTTTGACCCCTCTCCCGGAGGGAGAGGGAGGGGCCCGCCGCGCAGCGGGGGCAGGGTGAGGGTTATGCCCTCACCGGTCAGGCCGCAGCCCCTCACCCTTTCGCCTTGCCGATCGCTTCGCTCCCGGAGGCTCAAGCCCTCTCCCCACGGGAGAGGGTTAAGTTGGCAACCTTCACCATTGGCGGCGCGTTGGGAGCCGGATGATTCACCACGCCCGCGCCGTCTTCTCCGTCCTGATCGGCGCCCTCCTCTTGGCCGGTTGCGCCCTGCATCCCGGGGCGGTGGATCGGGTGCGGTTCGCTTCAGATCTGAGCCGGCCGGTGATGAACACTCCGGCGGGCGATCTCAGAGGCATCGATGGCGCCGGGGTGCGGGCCTTCCTCGGCGTGCCCTATGCGGCGCCGCCGGTCGGCGATCTGCGCTGGCGGGCGCCGAGGCCGGTCGAGGCCTGGCAGGGCGTGCGTGACGCCTCTCGCATCGGCCCGGACTGCACCCAGGCGCTGGGCCGCCGCGCCGTTCTCGGCGGGGGAGGCGGCGTCGTCTTCGGCGGCGAGGACTGCCTCTATCTCAATATCTATGCTCCCGCCGGAGAGCCTGCCCGGCCGCGGCCGGTGATGGTCTATCTGCACGGCGGCGCCTTCACCATCGGGGCGGGGGCCAACTATGACCCGAGCCTGCTGGCGGTCGAGCAGGACCGGGTGGTGGTCACCCTGAACTTCCGCCTCGGCGCCCTGGGCTGGCTGGCCCATCCCGGTTTCGCGACCGAGGGCGAAGGCGTGGGCGGCAACTGGGGCCTGATGGACCAGCAGGCGGCCCTGCGCTGGGTGCACGCCAATATCGCGGCCTTCGGCGGCGACCCCGGCGACGTCACCCTGTTCGGGGAAAGCTCGGGCGCCTGGAGCGCCTGCTATCTGATGTCGTCCCCGTCGTCGCAGGGCCTGTGGAGCCGGGTCATACTGCAGAGCGGGCCGTGTCTGGAGCCCTCATCCCTGAACGACGCGACGACGGCGGCCCAGGCCGGACCCGCCTTCGCGGAACTGCTGGGGTGCAGCGGCGCGGACGCCGTCGCCTGTTTGCGCGGCCTGCCGAACGGCGCCATCGCGAAGACCCGGTCGGTGCGCAGCGGCTTGAACGGCCCGGGCTCCTGGGGACCGGTCTTCGGCGACGCCCTGGTGCCCGTCAGCCCGGCGCAGGCCTTCGCCTCGGGCGACTTCATCCGCACTCCGGTGATCGTGGGGACCAATGCCGACGAGGGCCGGCTGTTTGCGGTCGAGGTCAAGGATATGGACCGCTACAACGACGAGACCCGCTGGATGTACGGCGACGAGGGCGCGCGCGTCCTGGCCCACTATCCGGTCGGCGAAGAGGGGCCCGGCCTGACCATGGCCCGCAGCTTCACCGATCAGAGGTTCGCCTGTCCGTCCGACGCCCTGCGCCGGGTGCTGGCCCGCCATGTGCCGACACACGGCTATGAGTTCGCCGATCCGGCGCCGCCCATCGTCGTGCCCCGGTTCCTGCTGCCCTACGACATGGGCGCCTATCACGCCTCGGAGATGACCTATGTCTTCGGCCGGCCCTGGGCCTTCGCCAGCCCTTCGAAATTCACGCCGGAGCAGGCGGCCCTGGCGCGGCGGATGCGCGACGCCTGGGCAGGCTTCGGCCATGACCCGGCGTTCGAGGCGAACTGGCCGCGCGTCAATGAACGGGGCACGCCGCTGAAGGCCTTCGATCCGGCCGGCGACCGGGCGGACGACGACTTCTTCGTCCGCCACCAGTGCGCCATGTGGGACGGCTCCGACTTCGGCGCCGTCGTCCTGCGGATGGCCCGCTAGCGCTCTAGCGGAAGTGGACCATCACGCCCGGCTTGACCGCCTCGGCCAGTTCCAGCGCGTCCCAGTTGGTCAGGCGCACGCAGCCGTGGCTGGCGGTCTTGCCGATCGTGGTCGGATCGGGCGTGCCGTGAATGCCGTAGCTGGGCCGGTCCAGATCGATCCAGACCGCGCCGACGGGATTGTTCGGACCGGCGGGCACGGTGACCTTGGGTCCCCTGCCGAAGTTCAGCTTGGCCGGGTCGTAGGTGTAGTCCGGCGTGCGGGCGACGCCGTTGACCTTCACCTCGCCCGAGGGACTGGGGTTGTCGCCGCTGCCGATGGTGGCTGGGTAGTAGGCGATCAGCTTGCCCGAGGCGTCATAGGCGCGGATGGCCTTCTCGGCCTTGGACACCTCGATGCGGGCGACTTCGGGCAGGGCGGCTTGGCTCACGCCCGGGACGATGATCTTCACCCCCGCTGTCTTGAAGTCGACGCCGGGGTTCAGGGCCTGAAGCAGGGCTTCGGAGATGTGGAAGCGCTCGGCGATCTTCTCGCGCGCGGTCGAATAGTTGGCGCCCAGCTCGGCCTGCAGCGACAGGTCGTCGGTCGGGGGCGGGCTGAACGGTCCGGCGACGTCTTCGGCGCTCAGCACATAGTCGGCCATGACCGGAGCGGAGTCGGTGCTGGCCAGGGCCTGAACCATGTCGGCCTCGGTGAAGGTCTCGTCCTCCTGACCGTTGGCCTTGCGCCAGGCCTCGATCGCCTGGCGCGTGTTCGAGCCGCGCAGGCCGTCGATCTGGCCGGGCGAGAAGGGGGTGCGGTCCAGCAGGATCTGCAGCCGGATGAGGCCGGCGTCGGGCGGTGTGTCGGCGGCGGGATCCGGCGCCTCCACGGCTTGGCCAGATACGGCGGTGTCCGGCACGGCCTCGGGGGCGGGGAGGGCGCCTTCGATGTCGGCGCGGCTCAGGCCCGGCGTCGCGGCCGGCGTTCCCGGGGCCTCGGCGCGGCTGTTCTGGCGATCAGGCGATCCGCAGGCCGCCAGCGATCCGACGGCGAGGGGCAGGGCGGCGGAGATCAGGAGCAGGTGACGCAGACGCATGGAGCACTCTTTATACGGCAAGGCTTGATGAAGGCTTCAGGCGCCTGAGAGTTCCCTACCCCAGGGCGGCGGCCAGACCTTCGGCGGTTATGGCGGCCCAGCAGGCGTAGCCTTCGTCATTCATATGCAGGTCGTCCGGCCCGATGCCGCCCCGGCTGAGCCGGCCCCAGCCCTGCATGGCGTCGAAGCGGCGCTGGACGGCATAGCCGACGCGGTTGCCTTCGAGGGCGATCATCCGGGCGGCCTCGCCCAGCTCGACATTCTTGCCCCGGAAATTGACGCCGTTCTCGGGCAGGCGCTGCGGATCGACCAGCAGGACGTCGACCCCGGCGGCCGACAGGATCGCCTCGCCGCGTTGCAGGTCGGCGGCGAGGTCGTTCCACGGCCGGGCGCGCAGGATGTCGTTGGTCCCGATCTGCCAGATGACCAGGTCCGGCTGGAAGCGCTCGATCTCGGCCTGCAGCCGGTTGACGGTCTCATGCGCCGTCTCCCCACCGATGCCGCGGTTCCAGACATTGACCGCCACCTCGGGCATCCGCGCCCGCAGATCGGTCTGGAGCAGGGGGACGAAGCCCAGGTCGGCCCGGCTGGCGCCCACGCCCTCGATGCTGGACGAGCCGATGGCCAGGATGTTGAGCCGGTTCTGGGCCACCGCCGCCTTCGACCGTCTCAGGCCGTCGCCGGCCAGAACCAGGCTGTCGCTGCTGACCGGGCAGGCCGGCGCCCCTTGCGGCGGCGTCTGGGCCGGGGTCGGAATGACCGGTTCAGTCGCCCGCTGCGTTTGGGCCCGCGCGGCGCCGGTCAGGATCAGGCCGAGGCCGATCCCGGCGGCGGCGGTCAGCAGGATAGTCTTCAGTCTCACCCGTTCTCTTCTCCGGTTGCGGGGTCGGTGGCGGTTTCGCCGGAATTGCTCGAGCCTTCGGAACCGCGCGGTTCTGTCGCCGGACGCGGGGCTTCGCCCTCGGGCCCGGGGCGCAGGTTTTCGTTCTCGACGGCTTTGTCTTTGGGACGGTTAGGGGAGGTCATCGCAGTCTTCCTGATTATCCACGGTCTGGCCGTCTGCGGCAACGCTCGGGGCAAAGGTTCGGCTCCGGACCCGAGCGGCGAAAGATATCGTTCACCATCCCGCTAAACCGTCCCGAAACGGCGGTCCGTTAAGGGTGTCGGCTGAATTCGGAGAGCCGCATGACCGGAACCCTTGAGGTCGAGATCATCAGGCCGGAGGCGCTGCCCCCGGCCGACGAGACTTTGTGGCGCGCCATGCTGGCCGCCGACCCGGCCCTGGCCAGTCCCTATTTCCGTCCTGAGTTCACCCGCGTCGCCGGGGCGATCAGCCCTGACGCGGCCGTCGCCGTGTTCAAGCAGGATGGGAAAACCGTCGGCTTCTTCCCGCACCAGACGCGTGGCGGCACGATCCAGCCTCTGGGCGCGCCCATGAATGACTATCACGGCGTCGTCGCCTTCCCCGGCCAGGGGCCGGATCTGGAGACCGTCGCCCGCCTGCTGGACGCCCCGCGCCTGCGCGTCAGTGCCTGGGTAGGAGAGGCCGAGGCCACCGAAGAGCGCCAGACCCTGATGGTCTCCATGCCCGAAGACGGCTTCGACGTCTGGTACGCCGAGCGCCGCACGACCTGGGGAAAGTATTTCAAGGACAAGGAACGCGCCCGCCGCAGCCTCGAGGCCGAGCAGGGACCGATCACGGTCCAGCGCAATCTGCGCGACCCGGCCCTGCTGGACCAGCTGATCGCCCTGAAGAGGGAACAGTACAAGCGCACCGGCCGCCACGACATCTTCGACTGCGGCTGGACGGCCGAGCTGCTGCACGCCCTCCTCAAGACGGAAGGCGAGGACGACTTCGGCGCCTCAATGGCGGCCATGTATGCGGGCGGCAAGCTGGTGGCGGTGGAGTATTCGCTGCACGCCGGCGGGCGCTACCATTTCTGGTTCCCGGTCTATGAGCCGTCGCTGGCGCGCTGTTCGCCGGGCATCCTGCTCAGCATGGACACCATGCGGCTGGCCTCGGAGGTCGGCTACCGGGTCTTCGACTTCGGCTTCGGCGGCGAGGGCTACAAGAAGTATTTCTGCAATGCCGTGCAGACGGTGCGCGAGGCCGTGGTCATGCGTCCCGGCCTGAGCTCGGGCATCAGCAATGCCGCCGTCGGCCTCCTGAACGCGGCCGGCAAGCGGCGCGGCGATCGGCTGCGCACGAGCGTGCGTCGGCGCTGGGCGGCGATCGAGGCCTGCGAGACCACGTCGATGGACCGGCTCAAGGGGGCGGTCGAGGCGGCCCAAGTGGCCCTGAGCAAGGGCAAGGCCCGCGCGGCCCAGCGTCTGGCCGATCCGGCGGTCAGCGGATGAGAGATCAAGTGACGAAACGCACCCGCTATCCCGGCCCGATCACCGAGGCGAAGAAACATCCGCACGATCTCGTGGAGCGCGGCTTCGCGACCGACGAGGCCCTGGCCCGGGTGCTGGACCGCTATCCGGCCGATCTGTTCGACATCAACCTGTACGACTACGACGCCGAGGGGCAGGTTTCATTGCGCACCGGCGCGCGCGGCAAGCTGTCGGGGGACAAGCTGCTGGAGGCCATCCAGGCGGGACGTCTGTGGGTCAATCTGCGCGACGCCCAGAACGGCTGCCCCGACCTCTGGAACGCGGCCATGGGCGAGTTCAGGAAGATCGAGGCGGCCTATCCGGGACTGAAGGCCGTCCGCAACGCGGGCCAGCTGATCATCTCCTCGCCGGTGGCGCGGGTGCCCTATCATTTCGATCCGGCCGGGGTGGTGCTGTTCCACCTGCGCGGCCGCAAGCGGATCTTCGTCTATCCGGGCGACGAGGCCCATCTGCCCGAGCGCAATATGGAGCAGATCGTCGCGCGCCAGACGACCGAGGAACTGCCCTATGTCCGCGCCTTCGAGGCCGACGCCCAAGTCATGGATCTGGAGCCCGGCGAGGCCCTGACCTGGCCCCTCTATGCCCCGCACCGTGTCGAGAATCTGGACCGGTTCTGCGTCAGCCTGTCGATGGACTTTCAGACCTGGCCGTCGCGGTTCCGCAACGGCGCTCTCTATACCAACGCCGTCATGCGCAGCCGGGGCGGTTCGCCGCGCTTCACCGAGGGCATGTCGACGCCCGAACTGGCCGCGCGCTGGGCCGCCTCTCTGGCGCTCAAGAAGGTCGGCGGGCTGAAGAGCAAACTCGACAGCTTCGAACGCGACTTCGAACCCCAGGTCGGCGCCGCCGACGGGGCGGGGGCGTTGAGGGCCTAGATTAAATCGAGGTCATGACGTCGAGTTAAAATGACTTGCGGGAAGGACGGCGGCATTTTCCGGTCATCGCCGGAGAGGAAACCCGTCATGAATTTCGCAGTCGTCGCCACCGCCGCCTCCATCGCCGTACTCGGCGTCACCGCCGTCGCCGCCCCGGCCTCGGCCAGGGACAATCCCGAGGTGAAGGTCCGTTACGCCGCCGCCCGCATGGTGGTCATCGTCGAGGACCGCGCCGACGTCGCCGTGGAGATCGAAGGCGGCTCGGCCAACCTGCCGCGCCCGACCGTGACCCGCGTCGGCAATGAAGTCCGCATCAACGGCGAGCTGGGCCGCAACCCCATCCGCAACTGCCGCAGCGGCCCGGCGACGGCGCGCCAGCCGGGCGAGGGCGCTTCGGTCGAGGTCCGCAACCACGGCCGCGTCGACCTGTCGGCCGCGCCGCTGATCGTGGTCCGCACCCCGCGCAACGTCGACGTTTCGACCCAGGACTCGGCCGTGTTCGGCTCGGTGGGCCGCGGCGCGAACCGCGTCGAACTGGACAGCGGCGGCTGCGGCGACTGGACCGTGGCTAACACGACTGGGCATATGGAACTGTCGGTCGGCGGATCGGGCAGCATCCGCGCCGGGACTTCGGCCAGCCTTGAGGTCTTGATCGGCGGCTCGGGTCGGATCACCGCCGGCGCCACCGGCGACCTGGACGCCTCTATCGGAGGTTCGGGCACGGTCATTGTCACCCAGGCGACCGGCAAGGTCGACGCCTCGATCGGCGGCTCGGGTGACATCCGCGTCGGCGGCGGGCGCCCCAATGCGGTCGATGCTGCGATCGGCGGCTCGGGCGACATCATCATTCAGGGCGACACCGGTCCGTTGGACGCCTCCATCGCCGGCTCCGGCAATATCACGGTCACGGGCGCGGTCGCCAGCCTCGACGCCAGCTTGGTCGGCGGCGGCGACGTCCGGGTCGGCCGGGTGACCGGCTCGGTCTCCCAGTCGATCATGGGCGGCGGCCGGGTCCGTATCGGCCAGTAAGCCCTGAAGCGATCGGCCGGCCGGCTCACACCGTCTGACTGAAGGAAGGCCCGCCGACGCCCGGCGGGCCTTTCGCATGTCTGGGCCATGGCCACGTTCCAGTCCGCTGGAACGCCGTGAGGCGAAGACTCGGAAAAGCCCGCCGTGACTCGGTTTGAGGGCTGATCGGCGCTTGACGAAAACGGAATCGAACGTCATAAGCGCCAACTCTTGTTGGACCGGCTGTGCAGAGCAATCTGCAGACGCGGTTCGCAGGGACGACCTGAGTACCCGTTCTTTGTAGCGACTTAGGAATTCAACGGCCTTCGCGGGCGTCCGCGTGGGCCGATCGTTTTTGCGGACGTGCGTACTCTGAAGGCGTTTTTCGCCTGAAGGCCTCCGGTCTTTGAAATGGTTCACAGGGACGCAGGTTCGCCTGCTTGGGAAATAAGACCGATATGGATCAAAGCATCCGCATCAGGCTCAAGGCCTTCGATCACCGCGTCCTCGATTTTTCGACGCGCGAAATCGTGAACACGGCCAAGCGCACCGGGGCGACCGTTCGTGGTCCCATCCCGCTGCCGACCCTGATCGAAAAATTCACCGTGAACCGCTCGCCGCACGTCGACAAGAAGTCGCGCGAGCAGTTTGAAATCCGCACGCACAAGCGCGTGCTCGACATCGTCGACCCCACCCCGCAGACCGTGGACGCGCTCATGAAGCTCGACCTGTCCGCCGGTGTGGACGTCGAGATCAAGATTTAATTAGAAAGAGGCGGGATCCGATGCGTACGGGCGTGATCGCCAAGAAGCTGGGCATGACCCGCGTGTTCGCCGAAGACGGCGCGCACGTTCCGGTCACTGTGCTCCAGCTCGACGACTGTCAGGTCGTCGGCCAACGCACTCAGGAGCGGGACGGCTACGTCGCCCTGCAGCTGGGCGCCGGCGCCAAGAAGGCAAAGAACACCAACAAGGCTCAACGCACGACCTTCGCGAAAGCGGAAGTCGAGCCGAAGCATGTCGTCAGCGAGTTCCGCGTGTCGGAAGACGCGCTGATCGAAGTCGGCGCGACCCTGTCGGCGGACCACTTCGTGGCCGGCCAGAAGGTCGACATCCAGGGCGAGACCATCGGTAAGGGTTTCGCCGGCGCCATGAAGCGCTGGAACTTCGGCGGTCTGCGCGCCACGCACGGCGTGTCGCTGTCGCACCGCTCGCACGGTTCGACGGGTAACCGTCAGGACCCGGGCAAGACCTTCAAGGGCAAGAAGATGGCCGGTCACTACGGGACCGAGATCGTCACCACCCAGAACCTGACCGTCGTCCGCGTGGACGCTGAGCGCGGCCTGATCCTGATCAAGGGCGCTGTCCCGGGTCACGAAGGTTCGTGGGTCAAGGTTCGCGACGCGCACAAGAAGCCGTTCGCCGACCTGCCCTTCCCCGGTTCGTTCAAGAAGAACGGCGCCGTGGCTGCTGCTCCGGCTGAAACGCCGGCTGAAGAAGCCCCGGCCGTCGAAACGACCGAAGGCGGTGAAGCGTAATGAAACTCTCTGTCATCAAACTCGACGGCAAGGCCGCTGGTGACGTGGAACTGTCGGATGTCGTTTTCGGCATCTCCGACATCCGCGGCGACCTGCTCGCCCGCTACGTCAACTGGCAGCTGGCCAAGCGCCGCGCCGGTACGCACAAGGTTCAGACCCGGAACGAGAATTCTCGCACCGGCAAGAAGATGTACAAGCAAAAGGGCACCGGCGGCGCTCGTCACGGTTCGCGCCGTGCGCCGCAGTTCGTCGGTGGTTCGCGCGCTTTCGGCCCGATCGTTCGCGATCACGGCTTTGACCTTCCCAAGAAGGTCCGCGCCCTGGCCCTGCGTCACGCGCTCTCGTCGAAGGCCAAGGCCGGCGACCTGGTCGTGGTCGACGCCCTGACCGTCAAGGACGCCAAGACCTCGGCTCTGCGCGAAACCTTCGCCAAGCTGGGCTGGACCAGGACGCTCATCATCGCCGGTCCGGAAGTTGACACCAACTTCGCCCTGGCGTCGCGCAACATCCCGCACATTCACGTCCTGCCGAACGCCGGCCTGAACGTTTATGACATCCTGCGGGCCGACAAGCTGGTTCTGTCGAAGGCCGCTGTGGAAGCCATCGAGGCCTCCTACGCCGACTACAAGCCCTCGCGTCGCGAGCAAGCCGAGAAGGAAGCCGCGTAATGGCCGCCGCTCCCACCGCCAAACACTACGACACGATCCTGTCGCCGATCATCACTGAGAAGGCCACGATCCTGTCCGAGCAGAACAAGGTCGTCTTCCGCGTCGCCGGCACGTCCACCAAGGACGAAATCGCCGCCGCCGTTGAAAGCCTGTTCAAGGTCAACGTCCTCAAGGTCAACACCATGGTGACCAAAGGCAAGACCAAGCGCTTCCGGGGTATCCTCGGTCGTCGCGTCGACATCAAAAAAGCGATCGTGACCCTGGCCGAAGGCCAGTCGATCGACGTCACCACGGGGCTCTGATCAGATGGCCTTGAAGACTTACAATCCGACTTCGCCGGGCCGTCGCGCCCTGGTGCTGATCGACCGCTCGGAGCTCCACAAGGGCCGTCCCGAGAAGTCGCTGACCGAAGGCCTGACCAAGTCGGGCGGACGTGGTCAGGGCGGTCGCATCGCCGTCCGCTTCCGCGGCGGCGGCGCCAAGCGCCTGTACCGCAAGATCGACTTCAAGCGTCGCAAGTTCATGACCGCCACGGTCGAACGCCTGGAATACGATCCGAACCGCACCGCGTTCATCGCCCTCATCACCTATGAGGACGGCGAAAAGGCCTACATCATCGCGCCGCAACGCCTGAAGGCGGGCGACGTGATCGTGGCCGGCGAAAAGACCGACGTGAAGCCTGGCAACGCCATGCCGCTGCGCTCGATCCCGGTGGGTACGATCATCCACTGCGTCGAGATGAAGCCGGGCAAGGGCGCCCAGCTGGCCCGTTCGGCCGGCGCCTACGCCCAGCTGGTCGGCCGCGATCAGGGCTACGCCCAGATCCGTCTCGGCTCGGGCGAGCTGCGCATGGTCCTGGACGGCTGCATGGCCACGGTCGGCGCCGTTTCGAACGCCGATCACATGAACCAGAACCTCGGCAAGGCCGGTCGCGTTCGTCACATGGGCTGGCGTCCGCACGTTCGCGGCGTCGCCATGAACCCGATCGACCACCCGCACGGTGGTGGTGAAGGCCGGACCTCCGGTGGTCGTACCCCGGTTACCCCGTGGGGCAAGGACACCAAGGGCACCCGTACCCGCAAGAACAAGGCGACGGACAAGTACATCATCCGTACCCGCCACGTTAAGAAGGCTCGCTAAAGATGGCTCGCTCCTCCTGGAAAGGCCCGTTTGTCGACGGGTATCTGCTCAAGAAGGCCGACGCCGTTTCGACGTCGGGCCGCAAGGACGTGATCAAGACCTGGTCGCGTCGCTCCACCATCCTGCCGCAGTTCGTGGGCCTTACTTTTGGCGTCCACAACGGTCACAAGCACGTTCCCGTGCACGTGAACGAGGACATGGTCGGCATGAAGCTGGGCGAGTTCTCGCCCACCCGTTCGTTCCCCGGCCACGCCGCGGACAAGAAGGCGAAGCGGAAGTAACATGCCCAAGACCAACAATCCCCGCCGCGTCGGCAATACGGAGGCCCGGGCCAAGCTGACGAACGTCCGCATCAGCCCGCAGAAGCTCAACCTCGTCGCGCAGTCCATCCGTGGCCTGCCGGTGCAAAAGGCGCTGAACGAACTCGAGTTCAGCCGCAAGCGCATCTCCGACGACGTTCGCAAGGTCCTGTATTCGGCCGTCTCCAACGCCGAGAACAACCACAACCTCGACATCGACAACCTGGTCGTCGCCGAGGCCTTCGTGGGCAAGAACCTGGTGATGAAGCGTTTCGCGAGCCGCGCTCGTGGTCGCTCCTCGCGCATCCTGAAACCTTTCGCGGAAATCACGATCGTGGTCCGCGAAGCCGGTGAGGCCGCCTGATGGGTCAGAAAATCAATCCGATCGGTTTCCGCCTCGGCGTGAACCGCACCTGGGACAGCCGCTGGTTCGCCGACGGCGTCAACTACGCCCGCCTGCTGCACCAGGACCTGAAGCTCCGTACGTGGCTTAAGGAACGCCTGAACGCCGCCGGCGTCTCGCGCATCATCATCGAGCGTCCGCACAAGAAGTGCCGCGTGACGATCTACGCCGCCCGCCCGGGTGTCGTGATCGGCAAGAAGGGCGCTGACATCGAGAAGCTCCGCAAGGACATCTCGGCTCGCACCGAAGGCGAAGTTCACCTGAACATCGTCGAAGTCCGCAAGCCGGAAGTCGACGCCCAGCTGATCGCCGAGAACATCGCCCAGCAGCTGGAACGCCGTATCGCGTTCCGCCGCGCGATGAAGCGTTCGATGCAGTCCGCCATGCGCCTCGGCGCCAAGGGCGTCCGCATCAACGTCTCGGGCCGCCTCGGCGGCGCTGAAATCGCCCGTATGGAATGGTACCGCGAAGGTCGCGTGCCGCTTCACACCCTGCGCGCCGACATCGACTATGGCTTCATCGAAGCCAAGACGACCTACGGCATCATCGGTGTGAAGGTCTGGGTCTTCAAGGGTGAGGTGCTCGAGCACGACCCGATGGCCCAGGACAAGCGCTGGGCCGCCGAAGCCGCGGGCCCGTCGTCGAACGAAGGCCGCGAACGCGGTGGTCCCCGCGGTGACCGTGGTCCCCGTCGTGGTCGTGAGGGCTAAGGAAAATGCTGCAGCCTAAGAAAACCAAGTACCGGAAGGCCTTCAAGGGCCGTATCCACGGCGCCGCCAAGGGTGGCTTCTCGCTGAACTTCGGGTCCTACGGCCTGAAGACGCTGGAGCCGGAACGCATCACTGCGCGTCAGATCGAAGCGGCCCGCCGCGCGATCACCCGCCAGATGAAGCGTCAGGGCCGCGTCTGGATCCGCGTCTTCCCCGACCTGCCCGTCACGGGCAAGCCCGCCGAAGTCCGTATGGGTAAAGGCAAGGGCGCCGTGGACCACTGGGCGGCGCGCTGCCACCCGGGCCGGATCCTGTTCGAAATCGACGGCGTTGCCGACGATGTGGCGCGTGAAGCGCTGCGTCTGGGCGCCGCCAAGCTGCCGGTCCGCACCAAGGTGGTCACCCGCCTGGACGCCGGTATCGCTCACGTGGAGCACGCCGCCTGATGACCAAGATCGCTGATCTCCGTTCCCAGACGACGGACCAGCTGGGCGACCAGCTGCTGTCCCTCAAGAAGGAACAATTCAACCTGCGCTTCCAGGCGGCCACCGGCCAAATGGAAAAGACTCACCGCGTTGGTGAAGTCCGCAAAGACATCGCTCGCATCTCGACGCTTCTGCGCGAGAAGCGTGCGGCCTCGTAAGGAAACACTATGCCCAAGCGAATTCTCGAAGGCGTGGTCGTGTCCGACAAGGGCGACAAGACCGTCGTCGTCGTCGTCCAACGCACGCTGCTGCACCCGGTCATGAAAAAGATCGTGCGCCTGTCCAAGAAGTACCACGCCCACGACGAAGCGAATGCTTTCAAAGAGGGCGACGTCGCCCGCATCGTCGAGTGCGCCCCCAAGTCCAAGCTGAAGCGCTGGGAAGTCCTGTCCAAGGACACCTCGGCCTCGGCCTCGTAATCAGAAGGATCTGACACTATGATCCAGATGCAAACTAACCTGGAAGTGGCCGACAATTCGGGCGCCCGCCGGGTCATGTGCATCAAGGTGCTCGGCGGCGCCAAGCGTCGCTACGCCTCGGTCGGAGACACCATCGTCGCTTCCGTCAAGGAAGCGATCCCGCGCGGTCGCGTGAAGAAGGGCGAGGTCGTTCGCGCCATCGTCGTTCGCACCGCCAAGGACATCCAGCGCAAGGACGGTTCCGTCATTCGCTTCGACAAGTCCGCCGCCGTCATCGTCAACAAGCAAAACGAGCCGGTCGGCACGCGGATCTTTGGCCCGGTTCCCCGCGAACTGCGCGCCAAGAACCACATGAAGATCATCTCGCTGGCCCCGGAGGTCCTGTAACCATGGCCGCCAAGATCAAGAAGGGCGACCGCGTCGTCGTCCTGACCGGCAAGGACAAGGGCCGCACCGGCTCCGTCGCCAAGGTCCTGCCCACCGAGAACCGCGTCCTCGTGACCGGCATCAACATGGTGCAGCGCCACACCCGTCCGACCCAGGGTGACCCCCAGGGCGGTATCAAGAACAAGGAAGCCTCGCTTCACCTGTCGAACGTCGCGATCGCCGACGCCAACGGCAAGGCGACCCGCGTCGGCTTCCGCGTGGAAGGCGACAAGAAGGTTCGCTTCGCCAAGACCACGGGAGACGTCATCTGATGGCCGACACCAAGTACACTCCGCGCCTCAAGACCGAGTATCTTGAGCGCATCAAGGGCGTGATGACCGAGAAGTTCGGTTACACCAACCCGATGCAGATGCCCAAGCTGGACAAGATCGTCCTGAACATGGGCATCGGCGAAGCCGTCGCCGACTCCAAGAAGGCCAATGCGGCCCTCAAGGATCTGACGCAGATCGCCGGTCAGAAGGCCGTCGCCACCAAGGCCCGTAACTCCATCGCCGGCTTCAAGCTGCGCGAAGGCATGGTCATCGGCGGCAAGGTCACCCTCCGCGGCGACCAGATGTATGAGTTCCTGGACCGTCTGATCACGATCGCCCTGCCGCGCGTGAAGGACTTCCGTGGCCTGAAGCCGACGTCGTTCGACGGTCGCGGCAACTACGCCATGGGCCTGAAGGAGCACATCGTGTTCCCGGAAATCAACTACGACCAGATCGACCAGATGTGGGGCATGGACATCATCGTCTGCACCACGGCCAGGACTGACGACGAAGCGCGCGCGCTTCTGACCGAGTTCAAGTTCCCGTTCGTGAAGAACTGAGCGGGAAGGGAAAAGCACAATGGCAAAGAAAAGCGCCGTAAACCGCAACGAAGCCGTCAAGGCCCTGGTTGCGAAGTATGCCGCGAAGCGGGCCGCCCTCAAGGCGACCGCCAACGACGAGAGCCTGCCTCTGGAAGAGCGCTTCGAAGCGCGCCTGAAGCTGGCCGAGCTGCCGCGTAACTCGGCCGCCGTCCGTATCCGCAACCGCTGCGAAGTGACGGGCCGTCCGCGGGCCTTCTATCGCAAGCTCAAGATGAGCCGTATCGCCCTGCGTGAACTCGGCAACCTGGGTCAGATCCCGGGTCTGACCAAGTCCAGCTGGTAAGGGGAGCGACAGACATGATGATCAACGATCCCCTGAGTGACATGATCACTCGCATCCGCAACGCGCACATGCGCAAGCGGTCCAAGGTTCTCACCCCGGCCTCCCGTCTGCGTCAGCGCGTCCTCGACGTGCTGCAGGACGAAGGCTACATCCGCGGCTATTCCCTGGTGCAAAACCCGGGCGAATTCCCGCAGTTCGAGATCGAGCTCAAGTACTTCGACGGCCAGCCGGTCATCGCCGACATCGCTCGCGTGTCCAAGCCGGGCCGCCGCGTTTACTCGGCCATCGGTGATCTGAAGCCGGTCAAGAACGGCCTGGGCATCTCGATCCTTTCGACTTCGAAGGGCGTCATGTCCGACGCCGCCGCTCGCGACGCCAACGTCGGCGGCGAAGTCCTCTGCAGGGTCTACTAAGATGTCCCGTATCGGAAAACGTCTCATCTCCGTGCCGAAGGGCGTGACTGTCACGCTCAACGGCCAGTCCGTCACCGTCAAGGGTCCCAAGGGCGAACGCTCCTGGACCGTCGCCGACGAGATCGAAGTCACCCAGGATGAAGCCGGCCTCTCGCTCGGCCTCAAGGTGGACACCCAGCGCGCTCGCGCGATGTGGGGTCTGTCGCGCACCCTGGTCGACAACATGGTCGTTGGCGTCACTGACGGCTTCGAACGCAAGCTCGAACTGGTCGGCGTCGGTTACCGCGCCGCCCTGAAGGGCAAGGACCTGTCGCTGCAGCTCGGCTTCTCGCACGAAGTCGACATCGTGGCCCCCGAAGGCGTGACCTTCGTGGTGCCCAAGCAGACCGAAATCAGCATCCAGGGCGCCGACAAGCAAGTCGTCGGCGAGCTCGCGGCCAACATTCGCAAGCTGCGTCCGCCGGAGCCCTACAAGGGCAAGGGCGTCCGCTACGCCGGCGAAAAGGTCCGTCGCAAGGAAGGCAAGAAGAAGTAAGTCATGGCTCTTTCTCTGCAACAACAAGCCAAGCGCCGCACCGAACGCAACCGTCGCCGCCTCAAGGCCGTGGCCAACGGTCGCCTGCGCCTGTCGGTCTACCGCTCGGACAAGAACATCTCGGCCCAGATCATCGACGACGCCAACGGCGTCACCGTGGTCGCTGCCTCGTCGCTGGAAGGCGGCAAGGGCGCCAGCGGCTCGAACGTCGAGGCTGCCGCCAAGATCGGCAAGCTGGTCGCTGAACGCGCCATCGAAAAGGGCGTCACCGACGTCGTCTTCGACCGCGGCGGTTACATCTATCACGGACGGGTGAAGGCGCTGGCTGATGCCGCGCGTGAAGCCGGCCTGAACTTCTAAGGGACGCGACAGATGGCGCAACAACCCCAACGTGGCGGCGGCGGCAACGACCGCAATCGTCGCGACAACAACCGCAACGCTCCCGTCGTCGACGGTCCGGACTCGGACATCGTCGAGAAGCTGGTCCATATCAACCGCGTCGCCGCTACCGTTAAAGGCGGTCGCCGGTTCTCGTTCGCGGCCCTGATGGTGGTCGGCGATGGCAAGGGCCGCGTCGGCTTCGGTCACGGCAAGGCGCGCGAAGTGCCGGAAGCCATCCGCAAGGCGACCGAAGAAGCCAAGAAGACCATGATCCGCGTTCCGCTTCGCGAGAACCGCACCCTGCACCACGACGGTCAAGGCCGTTGGGGCGCCGGCAAGATCATGATGCGCGCTGCCCCTCCCGGGACCGGCGTCATCGCGGGTGGTCCGATGCGCGCCGTCCTCGAAACCCTCGGCGTCCATGACGTCGTGGCCAAGTCGAGCGGTTCGTCGAACCCCTACAACATGATCCGTGCGACCTTCGAGGCCCTCAAGGTCCAGTCGTCGCCGCGTCAGATCGCTTCGAAGCGTGGTAAGAAGGTCGCTGACCTGATGGGCCGCCGCAACGACGGCGCCTCGGCTCCCGCCGAGACCGCCGAAGCCGTGGAGTCCTAAGTCGTGGCCGAGAAGAAAACCGTCACCGTCAAGCAGATCGGCTCGCCGATCCGCCGCAAGAACGACCAGCGCGCCACCCTGGTGGGCCTGGGTCTGAACCGCATGGGCCGCGAGTCCACGCTGGAAGACACCCCCTCGGTTCGCGGGATGATCGCCAAGGTCGCCCACCTGACCGAGATCGTCGAGAAATAAGCCCGTAAGGACGCTGCGGCGTCCGTATCGGTGAAAAGTGCAAGTGAGCGAGTAGTGAGCCTTGGGGCTTGCTGTTCGCTCACTTTTTGCTCACTAGCACTCCTCACTAAAACACAGCCGAGTCCGGATCAGATCCGGGCGCTAGAACCCGAAAGGATCAGGCACATGAAACTGAACGAAATCCGCGACAATCTGGGCGCCCACAAGAAGCGCATGCGCGTCGGCCGTGGCCCGGGCTCGGGCAAGGGCAAGACCGCCGGTCGCGGCGTCAAGGGTCAGAAGTCGCGTTCGGGCGTCGCCATCGGCGGCTTCGAAGGCGGCCAGATGCCGCTGTACATGCGTATGCCGAAGCGCGGCTTCAACAACGCCAACGCTCTGAAGCTGGCCGAAGTGAACCTGTGGCGCCTGCAAGACGCCATCGACGCCGGCAAGCTGGACGTCTCGGGTGAGATCAAGGGCGACGCCCTGGTCGCCGCCGGCGTCATCCGCCGCGTCAAGGACGGCGTCCGCATCCTGGGCACCGGCGAAATCAAGGCCAAGCTGAACCTAGTCGTCTGGTCGGCCTCGGCCGGCGCGATCAAGGCCATCGAAGCCGCCGGCGGTTCGGTCGTGCAGGAGCGCATCGCCGCTGAAGCCAAGGCCGCCGCCGCCGTCGAGAAGCGCAACGCCGCCAAGGGCAAGGCTCCGGCTCCCAAGACGCCGCGTGGCGACGCCAACAAGATCTCGGCCCGCGCCGCTCGCACCGCGGCCAAGGCCTAATCCAGGAAAAGCTTGGGGGGCGGTCTCGCTAAGAGGCCGCCCTTCGCCTATCTGGACTGTGGCCCTGGATTCTGTCGGATCCGTTGAGCCGCTTTCTGATCAGTCGGGGTGACGACATATGGCTTCGGCCGCCGAACAACTCGCAGCCAATATGAACATGGGCTCGTTCGCGAAAGCGACCGACCTGCACAAGCGGCTGCTCTTCACGCTTCTGGCGCTTCTGGTCTACCGCATCGGCACCTATGTGCCGATCCCGGGGATCAACTCCGAGGCCTTCCTGCAGTTCTTCCAGAACCCGGACGGCAAGCGCGGCATCCTGGACATGTTCAACATGTTCTCGGGCGGCGCCGTTGAACGGATGGCCGTCTTCGCCCTGAACGTCACGCCCTATATCTCGGCGTCGATCATCGTCCAGCTGATGGGGACGGTGTATCCGCCGTGGGAAAAACTGCGCAAGGAAGGCGGCGAAAGCGGCCGCAAGACCCTGAACCAGTACACCCGTTACCTGACGGTTTTCCTCGCCCTGGCCCAGTCGCTGGGCATCGCGGCGGGCCTGAACGCCCAGGCCGGTCTGATCGACCAGCCCGGCATCTTCTTCATCATCTCGACCGTGACCTGCCTGACCGGCGGCACCATGTTCCTGATGTGGCTCGGTGAGCAAGTGACCACGCGCGGCATCGGCAACGGCATTTCGCTGATCATCTTCGCCGGTATCGTGGCGGTCCTGCCCGGCACCGTGGCGCGCCTGTTGGGCCTGGCCCAGCAGGGTCAGCTTTCGGCCTTCGCCCTGCTGGCGATCGGCTTCCTGGCCATGGCCACCGTCGTCTTCATCGTCTTCATGGAGCGCGCCCAGCGCCGCCTTCTGATCCAGTATCCGAAGCGCCAGGAAGGCAACCGGATGTCGGGCGGCGAACGCTCGTTCCTGCCGCTAAAGGTGAACACCGCCGGGGTCATCCCGCCGATCTTCGCCTCGTCCCTGCTGATGCTGCCGTCGACGGCCGCGACCATGCTGGTCAACGCCGACCTGCCGAACTGGCTGAGCTGGCTGCCCATGGTGACCGCCCAGCTGACCCACGGCCAGCCGCTGTTCATGGCGCTCTACGCCGCCCTGATCATCTTCTTCTGCTTCTTCTACACCTCGATCACCTTCAACCCCGAGGACACGGCCGAGAACCTGCGCAAGTACGGCGGCTTCCTGCCGGGCATCCGTCCGGGCAAGCGGACAGCGGAATATCTGGACTATGTCCTGACCCGTCTGACGGTCATCGGCGCGGCCTACATCACCGCCGTCTGTCTGATCCCCGAGGCGATCGCCGCCTCCATGGGCCCCAGCCTGCTCTTCGGCGGCACCTCGATCCTGATCGTGGTCTCGGTGACGATGGACACGGTCGCGCAGATCCAGTCCCAGCTGCTGGCCCACCAGTACGAAGGCCTGATCAAGAAGGCCAAGCTGCGGGGTCGGGGTGGACGGGGCGCACCGACTCCCGTACGCCGCTAATAATACGTGATCGCTTGGGAGGGCGGCTTTGAACCTGATCCTGTTCGGACCGCCGGCCGCCGGCAAGGGCACGCAAGCCAAACGCCTGGTCGAAGGCCGCGGCATGGTCCAGCTCTCGACCGGCGATATGCTGCGCGAGGCGATCGCCTCGGGCTCGGACCTGGGTCTTGAGTGCCAGGCGATCATGTCGCGCGGCGATCTGGTCTCGGATGAGATCGTCATCGCCCTGATCGAGGCGCGCCTGAAAGAGGCCGAGGACGCCGGCGGCGCCATCTTCGACGGCTTCCCGCGCACCGTGGCCCAGGCCGAGGCGCTCGACGCCATGCTGGCCAAGCTGGGCAAGCGGATCGACCACGTCGTCCGCCTCAAGGTCGACGACGCCGCCCTGCTGGAGCGGGTCGCCAAACGCTACGCCGACCAGGGCCGCCCGGACGACAATCCGGAAAGCTTCAAGGTCCGGCTCGAGGCCTACAACCGCAACACCGCGCCGCTGCTGCCCTACTATGGCGACAAGGGCCTGTTGACCGAAGTTGACGGCATGGGCTCCATCGAGACCGTCGCCACGGCCATCGACGCGGCGCTCGACGCCTAGCTTGACGCATCGCCGTCAGGCGACGTTCATCGGCGTCATGCGTTAGGGTCCTTCTGGATCCCGCAGGATGACTCCGCCGCCGTGACGCCGCCCCACCCGCATCTCCCACGCCCGCATCTCTCGCCGAAGAAGAGCCGCAACCTGCTCGTGGCGTCCGGCGTCGTGGTCCTGCACCTCGGCCTGTTCGCCCTCGTCGGGCTGGAGACGGTCCCGGGCGAACAGGTCGGCCCCGGCCTGCCGCCGATCCTCGTCGAGCTGGTCCCGCCGGTCCGCCCGCCCGAACCCCCGCCGGAGAAGACCGCGCCCGTCGAGGGCGGGGGCGCGCCCGCCGCCCCGTCGCGGGTCCATGTGACACCGAAGCCGCCCGAGAAGCCTCTGCCCGATCCGCCGCCGGCGCCGATCCAGCAGGCGCCCAAACCCGATCTCATCGTCGGCGTCGCTCCCACGGCAGGCCCGACGCCCGGTCTCGGTCTGGGCGGGCAGGGGACCGGCTCCGGCACTGGGATTGGTTCGGGCGCCGGTCCCGGCGTCGGCGACCGGATGGCGCCGCGCATCATTCGCGGCCCTGCGCTGCGCGACATCGGGCGGGCCCGGCCGCGCGGTACGCGGGGACGAGGGGAGGTCGGGGTCCGTTGCCGGATCCGGCTGGATCAGACGCTCGACCAATGCCGGGTCGTCAGCGAGACGCCGCCGGGGCAGGGCTTCGCCGAGGCGGCGCTGCCGCTGACTTCCGCATTTCGGTTCCTGCCGCCGACCGAGAACGGCGTACCGGTCGAGGGGCAAACCGTGGTGGTCACCATCAGATTCCCCTGATCCGTCGGCGGACGAAGCTTCGCCGCGTTGACACCCGCCCGCCAATCACCGCCTTATCGCACCGCAGCGTAACAGGGGGCGAGCATGGGTATGGGCATGAAGCGGACGGCGACGGCGATCGCCCTGGTGTTGGCCCTTTCCGGTGCGGCCGCGCCCGCCTTCGCCGCAGACCCCGCGCCCAAGACCTTCGCCGAAGCCACCGAGGGCCTGACGCGTCAGGAAGGCCTGCTGCGCGTCTTCGTCGATCAGGACGGTGGCAAGGTGCTGGTCCAGCTGCCGGCCCCCGGCGCCAACGGCGTGATGGCGCGCGTCATCCACCACACGGCCCTGCGCACCGGCGTCGGCTCGGCGGTGACGGGCCTCGACCGCGCCCAGATCGGCGCCACCAACATCCTGTCCTTCCGCCGCATCGGCAAGAAGATCGTCGCCGAGTTCGAGAACCCCAAATACGAGGCGCCCCACGGCTCGCCCGAGGAACAGGCCGCCGCCCGCGACGCCTTCGTCGGCTCCACCGTCTGGGCCGGGGACGTTGTCGCGACCGGCCCCGACGGCTCGGTGCTGGTCGACCTGTCCGCCTTCCTGACCCGCGACGCCATGGGCATCGTCGAGACGCTGAAGGCCGCGGGCCAGGGCTCGCTCAAGCCCATGAGCGACCTGACCATGGTCGATCCGGCCGCGACGAAGTCCTTCCCCGACAATCTGGAGATGGAAGCCCGCCTCACCTTCGGCGTCGACAGTCCGGGCCGGGAGCTGTCCCAGATCGCGCCCGAGCCGCGCCTGGCCACCTTCACCGTCCACCACAGCTTCATCAAGCTTCCGGACGACCAGTATCAGCCGCGCGAGTTCGATCCGCGCACCGGCGCCTTCGCCACCAATGTCACCGACTATTCGGCGCCGCTCAACGAGGCCATGGTCCATCGCCTCGCCAGCCGCTTCAGGCTGGTGAAGACCGACCCGACCGCGGCCCGCTCCACCGTGGTCAAGCCGATTGTCTTCTATGTCGACCGCGCCGCGCCCGAGCCGATCCGCTCGGCCCTGGTCGAGGGCGCCGGCTGGTGGGCCCAGGCCTTCGACGCCGCCGGCTATATCGACGCCTTCAAGGTCGAGGTGATGCCCGAGGGCGCCGATCCGCTGGACGCCCGCTACAATGTCGTCAACTGGGTCAATCGCGCCACCCGCAGCTGGTCCTACGGCCAGAGCGTCGTCGATCCGCGCACGGGCGAGATCGTCAAGGGCTCGGTCCTGCTCGGCTCGCTGCGCATACGTCAGGACATGCTGATCTTCGAAGGCCTGGTCGGCGCCGACCACACCGGCGACGGCTCGGTCAACGATCCGCAGCGCATTGCGCTCGCCCGCATCCGCCAGCTGGCCGCGCACGAGGTCGGCCACGCCATCGGCCTGCAGCACAATTTCGCGGCGAGCACCCAGGGCCGCGCCTCGGTCATGGACTATCCGGTGCCGAAGATCGGCGTCACCGCCGACGACCAGCTCGACTTCTCCGACGCCTACGCCGTGGGCATGGGGGCCTGGGACGACTTCGCCATCGACTGGCTCTATTCCGACGCCGACAAGGCCGCGCTGGCGAAGAAGGCGGAGGAGGGCAGGGCCCGTCTGCGCTTCGCCAATGACGCCGACGCCCGCGTGGGCGGCGACGCCCAGCCCTGGGGCAGCCTGTGGGACAATGGCGAGGACCCGGTCGCCGAGCTCGACCACATCCTGAAGATCCGCCGCATCGCGCTCGACCGCTTCGGCCTGCGCAACCTGCCGGCCGGCGCCGCCGTCAACGACCTGCGTCGCCGTCTGGTCCCCATCTACCTCTATCATCGGTACCAGGTGGACGCGGTCTCCAAGCTGGTGGGCGGCATCGACTACTCCTATCCGGTCTCGGGCGGCGGGCAGGAGGCGGCGACCGCCGTCCCGGCCGACGTCCAGCGCGCAGCGCTCGCGGCCCTGACCCGCACCCTCAACCCCGCCGAGCTGGATCTGCCCGAGCCGCTGCTGGCCCTGCTGGCCGCCCAGCAGTCCGGAGACGGCGATCCCCAGAACGACATCGAGGTGTTCAAGGGGCTGAACGGCCGGGCCTTCGATCCGGGCGTGGCCGCCGACGTCGCCGCCGACGTCACCCTCGACGCCCTGTTCGCGCCCCAGCGGGTCAATCGCATCGCCGACGCCGGCCGCCGCGATCCGGCCGCCCTGGGTCTCGGTGAGACCGTCGACGTGATCACCGCCGCCGCCTTCGCTCCCGCCGAGGGCCGTCTGGCCGAGCCCGCGCGCCGGGTCCAGGCCCAGACCGTCCTGACCCTGGCCGGCCTGCTCAAGGGTGACGACCTGTCCAGCACCTCGGCGGCCGTCATCGACGATCGGTTGCAGGCTCTGGCCGTGAAGCTGAAGGCCTCACGCGCCGCCGATCCGGTCCAGCGCGCCCACGACCGCTGGCTCGGCGCCCTGATCGGCGACCGCGACCGGCTGGACCAGCTGCTGGAAGACAAGCATCACGCGCCCGCGACCCCGCCCGGATCTCCGATCGGCGCGGAGGAGGGTTGGCATGATAACGATGCGTAAACGTCTTCCCGGTGTTGACCCGAACTGAATCACCTGTATAAGGCGCGCTTCCCGCGAAGGGCGCCACGCTCCTGGTCTGTTGACCGGAGCGTTTGTTGCGTCCGATCACGCGTATCTGGAGAGCTTCGTGGCCCGTATCGCTGGCGTCAATATTCCGACCAACAAGCGCGTGGAAATCGCGCTGCAGTATATTCACGGCATCGGCCCGGCCGCCGCCAAGGACATCACCGCCAAGGTGGGCCTCGAGCCCGCTCGTCGCGTGAACCAGCTGACGGACGCCGAAGTCCTGCAGATCCGTGAGACCATCGACCGCGACTACACCGTCGAGGGCGACCTGCGTCGCGAGACCTCGATGAACATCAAGCGTCTGATGGACCTGGCCTGCTACCGCGGCCTGCGTCACCGCAAGGGCCTGCCGGTCCGCGGCCAGCGCACCCACACCAACGCCCGCACCCGCAAGGGTCCCGCCAAGCCGATCGCCGGCAAGAAGAAGTAAGAGCTGACAGATGGCCAAGGAACCGGGTCGCGTAAAGAAGCGCGAGCGCAAGAACATCACCTCGGGCGTCGCCCACGTGAATGCTTCGTTCAACAACACCATGATCACGATCACCGATGCCCAAGGCAACGCGATCTCGTGGTCGTCGGCGGGTCACATGGGCTTCAAGGGTTCGCGTAAGTCGACCCCCTACGCCGCCCAGATGGCTGCTGAAGACGCGGGCAAGAAGGCCCAGGAACACGGCGTCAAGACGCTGGAAGTCAACGTCTCGGGTCCGGGTTCCGGCCGTGAGTCCGCGCTCCGCGCCCTGCAGTCGGTGGGCCTGACCATCACCACCATCCGCGACGTCACCCCGATGCCGCACAACGGTTGCCGTCCGCCCAAGCGCCGCCGCGTCTAAGCGAACACTTCCGCCGCCGACCCCATTCTCCGCCGGTTCCGCCTCCCTGACGAGGTGAGAGGAACCGGCGACATTCGTTAGGGACACCTATGATCGAACGTAACTGGCAAGAGCTGATCCGTCCCGAGAAGCCGCAGATCGAACTCGGCTCCGACGCCCAGCGCAAGGCGCGCCTGGTCGCCGAGCCCCTCGAGCGCGGTTTCGGCGTGACCCTCGGCAACGCGCTGCGTCGCGTCCTGCTGTCGTCGCTGCAAGGCGCCGCTGTCACCGCCATCCAGATCGACGGCGTCGTTCACGAATTCTCGTCGCTGGAAGGCGTGCGCGAGGACGTGGTCGACATCGTTCTGAACATCAAGCAACTGGCGCTGCGCATGCACGCCGAGGGTCCGAAGCGCATGACGCTGAAGGCCACCGGTCCGGGCGTCGTCACCGCCGGCCAGATCGACGTCCCCGCGGACATCGAGGTGCTAAACCCGAACCACGTCATCTGCACCCTGGATGACGGCGCTTCGATCCGCATGGAACTGACCGTCCAGAACGGCAAGGGCTATGTCGCTTCGGAGTTCAACCGTCCGGAAGACGCCCCGATCGGCCTGATCGCCGTCGACGCCCTCTACTCGCCGGTCAAGCGCGTCGCCTATCGCGTCGAGCCGACCCGTCAGGGCCAGTCGCTGGACTATGACAAGCTGGTGCTGGAAGTCGAAACCAACGGCGCCGTCTCGCCGGTTGACGCGGTGGCCTACGCCTCGCGCATCCTGCAAGACCAGCTGCAGATCTTCATCACCTTCGACGAGCCGAAGAAGGCTGTTGAGGCCACGGACGGCAAGCCCGACCTGCCCTTCAACCCGGCCCTCCTCAAGAAGGTGGACGAGCTGGAACTGTCGGTCCGTTCGGCCAACTGCCTGAAGAACGACAACATCGTCTACATCGGCGACCTGATCCAGAAGACCGAGGGCGAAATGCTTCGCACCCCGAACTTCGGCCGCAAGTCGCTGAACGAGATCAAGGAAGTGCTCACCTCCATGGGTCTGTCGCTCGGCATGGACGTGCCGAACTGGCCCCCGGAAAACATCGAAGACCTGGCCAAGAAGTTCGACGACCAGATCTAGTTTTAACCCTCCGCCCAATCCCGAGTACGGGACTGACGGGGCGGTTATGAATGATACGGCGGCCGGTCCTCAGTAGGGATACCGTCGCCGGAGTAGGAGAGACCCCGATGCGCCACGGCGCCGCCCACCGCAAGCTCGGCCGTACGAGCGCCCACCGGACCGCGATGTTCGCCAACATGGCTGCCTCGCTGATCAAGCACGAGCAGATCACGACCACCCTGCCGAAGGCCAAGGAGCTCCGCCCCTTCGTCGAGAAGCTGGTCACGCTCGGCAAGAAGGGCGACCTGCACGCTCGCCGTCAGGCCATCAGCCACGTCCGCGACGTGACCCAGGTCGGCAAGCTGTTCGAAACGATCGGCCCGCGCTACGCCGAACGTAACGGCGGCTATATCCGCATCATGAAGGCCGGCTTCCGCCACGGCGACAACGCCCCGATGGCCGTCATCGAGTTCGTCGACCGCGACGTCGACGCCAAGGGCCTGGACTCCGGTCCGGTCTACGCCGTCGAAGGCGACGAGGAATAGGATCCAGCCTCACGGCTGATCTGCCGAAAGGGCGGCCCGAGCGATCGGGCCGCCCTTTTGCTTTTTGGAAGTGCGCTAACGCTCACGCCGCGGGCGCTCGCTGCTTGAGCGCCGGGTTGGGGCGGCATGGCTCACTGCTTGAGCGCTTCACGCTGTGAGGATCTGTCCCAGGGCGGCGGCCCAGATCAGGATGGCGCACAGACCGTAGAGAATCTTGTCCCAAAGGGTTCTGCGAAGGGGCGGGGTGTTTCTGTCGAAGAGGGGCATCGATCAGCTTCAACCCGAATTGCGCCGGGCCGAAAATCGATTAAACCGGCTCATTCCTGTGAGCTGAGATCACATGTCACGCCCATCCTTCACGCGCCGGGCCCCACCGCCGCTCAACGCCCTGCGCGCCTTCGAGGCCTTCGCGCGGCATGGCGGCATGACCCCGGCCGCCGCCGAACTCTGCGTCACCCACGGCGCCGTCAGCCGGCAGGTGAGGACGCTTCAGGACAGTCTCGGCGTCACCCTCGTCTCCGGCCCGCGTCATCGCCTGGTCCTGACCCCGGCCGGCGAGGCCCTGGCCCGCAGCCTGTCGCCCGCCTTCGCCGCCATCGACGACGCGGTGGATACGGCCCGGGCCGGAAGCCATCGCGAGATCGAGATCTCCTGCCTCGGCACCTTCGCCTTGAAATGGCTGATCCCGCGCCTGCCAACCTTCCTCGAGGCGCATCCCGACATCCGGGTGAAGCTGTCGGAGAGCTGGGCGGCCGTCGACTTCGCCCGCGACCGCTTCGACGGCGCCGTCCGCATCCTCAACCTCGGCCAGACCGCGGGCCGGGCCGAGGCCACCCCCTTCCTGATCCAGTATCAGGGCCCGGTCGGCGCCCCGGGCATCGAGCGGCTGTCGCCCGAGGCCTTCGCCCGCCTGCCGCGCCTGTATGCCACCACCTTCCCGGAAAGCTGGCGGGTGTGGAGCGAGCTGACCGGCGTCGCCCTGCCGCCCGCGACCCTCACGCGGGAGTTCGCCCACAATCATTCGATGATCGAGGCCGCCGCCTCGGGCATGGGCGTCGCTATCGCCCCCTGGGCCTTCGTCACCCCGGACGTCATGGCCGGCCGGCTGGTCGCGCCCTTCGGCTTCGCGGAGCGACCTTCGCAGTTCGTCTTCCTTCGCCCGGCAGGCCGCAAGGACGTGGCTGTCGACGCCTTCCGCGACTGGCTGGCGGCGGAGGGGGCGGCCAGCCCGCCGCCGCCCTCGCACCGGGGCCCGGCTGCGGACTGATCCCTACTCCTTCGACAGATCCTGCCGCTGGAACCAGGCGATGGCGCCGATCAGGGGGGCGAGGGTCCAGAGGGCCAGGCTGATGAAGGCTTTCAGCAGCAGGCCGTCGGGCGCTACGCCGGCTCCGGGGCCTTGAGGCTCGATGGCCGCCTTGATGGTCTCGAAGGCCAGGCCGGGCAGCAGCAGCTGCGCCACCCAGTCCTGGGGCGACCAGCCAAGAAGGGCCAAGCCGGGACCGCCCAGCAGGGACTGGGCGAAGCCGACCACGAAGGGCACGAACAGGGCGGCCAGCAGGGAGCGGGTGACGGTGGCCGTCAGCAGGGCCAGCATGGCGTACTGGACGATCCGCACCCAGGACAGCAGCCACAGCAGCACGAACCGTCCGGCGTCGCCGCCGTCGAAGGTGAAGCCCAGCGGCCGCTCGAACACCACGGCCTGGGCCAGGCTGAACACGATACAGGCGATCAGGAAGGCCAGCATGGCGGCCAGGGCCAGCAGCTTGAGCACCGCCACCTTGCCGAGGACCAGGTTGGTGCGGCTGTTGCGGGCGCTGATCAGTCGCCAGGTTTCCCAGCGATAGTCGCCGGCATAGAGGGTGGCGGCCCCGATCAGCATGAAGACCAGAATCGCCCCGTTGGCGCCCATTCCGGCGCCCATCGTCAGGGCCTCGCCCAGATTGACGGGTTCATGGCCCATGGTCGCCGGGAGATTGAGCTTGGAGGCCATCTCCGCGGCCTTGCCCTTGGTGATGATGTGGTAGGCGACGCCCCCCACAATGAACAGGAGCGGGACGAACAGCACGCTCCAGAACACCGTCATGCGGTTGCGGGTGAAGCGATAGGCTTCCGAGAAGACGGAGTCGGCCAACATGCTCATTGGATCGCCTCGGGGATCTGGACGGAGCCGGTTTCGGTCATGAAGACGCTTTCCAGATCGGCGCCGACCCAGCGGGCCTCGTCGATCTCCACGCCCTGTTCAATCAGGGCCTTGAGCAGGGCCGGACCCTCGGCGCGCGGGATGGCGGCGATAACGGCGTCGCCCTCCTTGGAGCCCTTGGCGCCCAGCACCTGAAGCACTTTTTCGGACGGCTTGACCGACAGGCGCAGCCGCTCGCCGCTCGTCGTCAGCTCGCTGACCGAGCCTTCGCGCACCAGCCTGCCCTTGTTCATGATGGCCACCCGGTCACAGACGCGCTGGACCTCCAGCAGCTGGTGGCTGGCCAGGACCACGGTGATGCCTTCGTGGTCCGACAGCGACCGGATCAGGGCGCGCATCTCCTGGATCCCGGGCGGATCCATGCCGCTGGTCGGTTCATCCAGAATGATCAGTTCGGGTTCGGTGATCAGGGCGATGGCCACGCCCAGCCGCTGCAGCATCCCGACCGAGAAGCCGCGCACCTTGCGGTCGGCGGCGCCGGTCAGGCCGACGCGGTCCAGCCAGGTATCCACCCGGTTGCTGTCGGCCTTGAGCCCGTGGGCCGTCGACAGCCAGACCAGCACCTGACGCGCGGTCATGAAGGGGGGGAAGCGCGGCGTCTCGATCATCGAGCCCATGCGGCGCGAGGCCTTCACATCGCCAATGGGCCCGCCCATGACGATGGCCTGGCCTTCCGTCGGCCGGATCAGGCCCAGAAGGATGCGGAACAGGGTCGATTTGCCGGCCCCGTTCGGGCCCAGCACGCCATAGACCCCGCCCCTGGGGATCTCCAGCGACAGCCCGTCGAGGGCGCGGACCGTGCCATAGGTCTTGGTCAGGGAGCGGGTTTCGATCACCGAGGTCATGGCTCAACCTTGGCCTGTAGAACACTGTCCGGCAAGCCGTCGTGACCCTGTCGCGCATTAAGCTTAGGCAATGTAGACGCCACGATACGCCAGCAGGATTCGCTCGATGTTAGCCCGCCTGATCGCCGCCCTTTCGGTCACCGTCACCCTCGTCCTGGCCGGCTGCGCCTCGATCTCGCCGGTCGACGCCGGACGCGCGGAAACGCCCCGGCCTCTGGTGATCCTGATCTCCATCGACGGCTTCCGGTACGACTATCTGACCCGCGGTGCGACCCCGACCCTCAGCGCCCTGGCCGCCGACGGCGCCACCGGCCCGATGCGTCCGTCCTTCCCCAGCCTGACCTTCCCCAACCACTACACCCTGGTCACCGGCCTGCACCCCGACCACCACGGCATCGTCGGCAACAGCTTCATCGACCCGGGAATGGGCAGGTTCACCATGGCCCGCACCGAAGAGGGCTGGTGGGATCAGGCCGAGCCGATCTGGATCTCGGCGCAGAAGGCGGGTCTGACCGCCGCCACCATGTTCTGGCCGGGCTCCGAGAGCGAGAACCACGGCCTGCGTCCGCACTACTACCGCCCCTTCGACAAGGAGGTGACCGGCGACCAGCGCGTCGATCAGCTGCTGGCCTGGCTGGACGACACGCCCCGGCCCGACCTCGGGACCCTCTATTTTGACCTGGTCGACACGGCCGGTCACGACAACGGCCCGGACGCGCCCGAGACCATGACGGCCGCCGCGAGCGTCGACGCCTCCATCGCCCGGCTGATCGAGGGGCTGAAGGCGAGGGGGCTCTACGACAACACCGTGCTGGTCGTCGTCGCCGACCACGGCATGGCCGCGACCTCGCCGGACCGGGTGGTCTATCTCGACGACTTCATCGACCCGGCGGCGGTCACCGTCCTCTACGGCAGCGCCGTTCCCTATCTGCAGCCGGTCGAAGGCCGCGAAGCCGAGGCGGAGGCCGCCTTGGTAGGGCGTCATCCGCATCTCGAATGCTGGAGGAAGGCCGACATCCCGGCCCGCTTCGTTCTGGGCTCTAACCCGCGCGTCCCGCCCATTGTCTGCTCGGCCGAGGTCGGCTGGGTGTTCGCGACCCGCGCCCGGCCCCTGCGCCGGGCCGGCGGCGCCCACGGCTATGACAACCAGGCGCCCGAGATGGCCGCTCTGTTCATCGCCCACGGCCCGGGGGTCGCCCACGGCCGCACGCTCCGAAACCTCGACAGTGTCGATGTCCAGCCCCTGCTGGGCCGGCTGCTGGGCATCCCGGTCCCGCCCGGCGACGGCCGCCTGGCCGACAGCGGTAAGGCATTGCAATAGCGTAACTTGCCTTCGCGAACGCCGCCGTCTCTGATGGCGATCTGTAACGGGGGACTACGATCATGGCATTCGAAAGCTGGGGCGCGCCGGTCGCGCTGGGGGATCGCCGCGTCCTGCATCCGGGCATGCTGCGCTGGCTGCGCGCGCTCGGCTGGATGGTGCTGGTCGGCTTCCTCTGCGTCCTGTCGTTCGGCGTGCCCTATTCGACGCTAGACCATTTCCTGCCCGACAGCGGGCCGATCGACGTCGCCTCCAATCTGGTCTGCGCGGTCATCGCGCTCGGCGTCTACACCGGACTGGTCTGGTTTGGAGAGGCGAGGGCGCCGGCCGAACTGGCGCTCAAGGCGGCGCTGCCGGGCCTGTTCTGCGGGTTGGTGATCGGCGCCCTGATGTTCGCCGCGGTCATGGGGATCATGTCGGTCTTCGGCTTCTACGACATCGTCGTCACCGGCCCGGCCCCGGCATGGAAGTCCGTTGGCAGCGCGATCGAGTCGGGCGTGCTGGAAGAGCTGCTGCTGCGCGCCGTCATCCTGCGTCTGGTCTGGCGCGCCTTCGGGCCGTGGATCGCCTTCGCCGCCTCGGCGGTCCTGTTCGGCGGCGGCCATCTCGGCAATCCCAACGCCTCGATGTTCGCGGCCGTCTGCATCGCGGTCGAGGCGGGGATCATGCTGGCGGCCTTCTACGCCCTGACCGGACGACTGTGGGTCTCCGTCGGCGTCCACGCGGCCTGGAACTTCACCCAGGGCTATCTGTTCGGAGCCGCCGTTTCGGGCACGGACTTCGGCCCCTCCATCGCCCGCAGCACAGCCCGTCCGGGCGTTGCCGAATACCTGACCGGCGGCGCTTTCGGCCCCGAGGCCTCGCTCCCGGCCCTGTTCGTCGGAGCTTTGGTGGGGGCGGGCGTGCTCTGGATGGCGTGGAAGGCGGGCCGGTTCAGCAAGCTGACGTGACGGCGTTACGATCCCCGGCTAAACCCCGGGCGCAATGACACTCTTCGCCCGCTCCCATCAGGCCGCCATCGGCTTCATCTTCGTGACCGCCGTCCTCGACGTGGTGGCCATGGGGATCATCATTCCGGTCCTGCCGACCCTGATCGAGCAGTTCGTCGGCTCCAACGCCCAGGCCGGGATCATCAACGGGATCTTCGTCGCCCTGTGGGCCGGGATGCAGTTCCTGGCCTCGCCGGTGATCGGCTCCATCTCGGACCAGTACGGCCGCCGCCCGGTCATCCTGCTCAGCTGCATCGGCCTGGCCTGCGACTATGTGCTGATGGCCGTGGCGCCGAACCTCTGGTGGCTGGCGCTCGGGCGGATGATCGCCGGCGTCACCTCGTCCAGCTTCACCACCATCTTCGCCTATATGGCCGATGTCACACCGCCCGAGAAACGCGCCCGCGCCTATGGTCTGGTCGGGGCGGCCTTCTCCGGCGGCTTCGTGCTCGGCCCCGTTCTGGGCGGCTTCCTCGGCGAGTTCGGACCGCGTGTGCCCTTCTGGGCCGCCGCCTGCATGTCGGGCGTCGCCTTCCTCTATGGCCTGATCGTCCTGCCCGAGAGCCTCGCGCCCGAGAAGCGGATGAAGTTCAGCTGGCGTCGCGCCAACCCGGTCGGGGCCATGGTCCTGCTGCTGCGCCATCCGGAGCTTTCGGGCCTGTCGATCGTCAACTTCCTGCTCTACTTCGCCCACCACGTCTTCTCGGCCGTGTTCGTGCTCTACGCCGCCTACCGCTACGGCTGGGGTCCGCGCGAGGTCGGCTTCCTGCTGGCCCTGGTGGGCGCGATGGACATGCTGGTCCAGGGTCTGCTGACCGGCTGGATCGTGAAGAAGATCGGCGACCGCGCCGCCCTCATCTTCGGCCTGACCGCGGGCGCCGTCGGCCTCGCCCTCATGGGCTGGGCGCCGACCGGCTGGCTGTTCGTCGCCGCCATGCTGCCCAACGCCCTGTGGGGCCTGGCCATGCCGACGCTTCAGGCCCTGATGACCGCCCGCGTGTCCGAGAGCGAACAGGGGCAGCTCCAGGGCGCCAACTCCAGCGTCGGCTCCATCGCCGGCGTCGTCTCGCCGATCTTCTTCGGCTGGGTCTATTCGATGACGGTCGTCTCCCTGCCGGGCGCGGCCTTCTACATCGGCGGGGCGGTGCTGCTGGCGGCGGCGATCATCGGCTGGATCGTGGCCCGCAAGGCCGAACGCGCGGAACAGACCGCCGAGGTCTGACGCTTGAGGGGTCGAACCTTGACCGCCATCATCCCGCCGAAAAGGCGGAGAGAAATGCCGCAGATGACGCCTGCCCGGAAAGCCTTGATGAAATCTTCCTCTCTCGCCCTCGCCGCCGTCCTGTCCCTCGGCGTCGCCGGCGCCGTTCAGGCCCAGGATGGGGTCTTCGCCGAGCCCAACGCCCGCGCCGTGCCCGCCGACGCCCTGTCGATGAAGGCCGGCTTCGCCCCCGTGGTGCGCCGCGCCGCCCCGGCGGTGGTCAATATCTCGGCCCGCTCGGTCCAGCAGGTCGATCCCTTCTTCCAGATGTTCCGCGGCATGCCGGCCCAGCGCATGGCTGAGTCGGCCGGCTCCGGCGTCATCGTCCGCGCCGACGGCATCGTGGTCACCAACAACCACGTCATCGAGGGGGCGCAACAGATCCGCGTTGTCCTCAACGACCGCCGCGAATACCCCGCCCACGTCCTCCTCGCCGACGAGCGCGCCGACGTTGCGGTGCTCCAGCTCGAGGGCGTCACCGAACAGCTGCCGACGCTTCCCATCGACGACCGCGAGGAACAGCAGGTCGGCGATCTGGTCCTGGCCATCGGCAACCCCTTCGGCGTCGGCCAGACGGTGACCAACGGCATCATTTCGGCCCTGAACCGCACCGAGACCGGCATCTCGGATTCCGGCTCCTTCATCCAGACCGACGCGGCCATCAATCCGGGCAACTCCGGCGGGCCTCTGGTCGACATGGACGGAGAGGTGATCGGCATCAACACCGCCATCTTCTCGCGCTCGGGCTCCTCGTCCGGCGTCGGCTTCGCCATCCCGGCCTCAATGGTGAAGCGGGTCATCGCCAGCGCCGTCGGCGGCGCCACCAGCGTCGTCCGCCCCTGGCTGGGGGTGAAGGGCGAGGGCGTCTCGGCCGACATCGCCCGCAGTCTCGGCATGGACCGGCCCGTGGGCCTCGTCGTCACCCAGGTCTGGTCGTCCGGCCCCGGCGACCGCGCCGGCATCCAGGAGGGCGATGTGATCACCTCCGTCGCCGGTCAGGAGGTCAACGACCAGGGCGGGCTGAACTTCCGCGTCGGCACCCACAATCCCAACGACACCGTCTCCGTCGGCCTGCTGCGCGACGGCCGCCCGATGACGGTCAACGCCCGTGTCTCGGCCCTCCCGGGCGAGGCCGGCGCCGATCAGGGCACGCTGATCGCCCGAGGCCCGCTGGCCGGGCTGAAGGTCGCGGCCCTGACCCCGGCCCTCGCCGACAGTCTCGGCGGCGATCCCTTCCTCAAGGGCGTCATCGTCACCGGCTATGGCGAAGGCGTTCGCAATCGCGGGATCCGGCGCGGCGACTTCCTGCGCGCCGTCAACGGCGACGCCATCAACTCCGTCGCCGACGTCCAGGCCATCACTGGCCCCACCCAGCTGACCATCGAACGCAACGGCCAGCGCATCACCGGCGTGATCCGTTGAGCCGTCTCGCCTCCGGCGTCCTGACGCTCGCCGCCGCCCTCGCCACGATCGGCTGCAGCGGAGCCGAACCGGCCGCGGCCCAATCCGCCGCCGCCCCGTACCGGCCCCCGCACCTGCCGACGATCCCCTGACCCGGCCCCTGAAGGCCAACCCCGACTGGCTGGTCCCCCAGACCCCGGTGAAGATCTTCGGCAATACGTATTTCGTCGGCACGCAGGGGCTCAGTATTGCCCTGATCGACACGGGGCAGGGCCTGATCCTGATCGACGGCGCCGTGCCCCAGGCCGTCGGCGACATCGAGGCCAATATCGCCCGCCTCGGCTTCCGCATCCAGGATGTCCGCTACATCCTGAACACCGAGGCCCATTTTGACCATTCGGGCGGGATCGCCGCCCTGGCCCGCGACAGCGGCGCGACGGTGATTGCCGCCCCGGCGGGCGCCGAGGCCCTGCGCGCCGGCAAGGTGCTGGAAGCCGACCCGCAGGCGGCCCATATCGAGGCCTTCCCCGCCATCCCGACCGCGCGCCCTCTCGGCGACGGCCAGACCCTGACCCTCGGCGACGTGACCGTCACCGCCGTCCATACGCCTGGCCACACGCCCGGCAGCGCCAGCTGGACCTGGTCGTCGTGCGAGGCCGGCGTCTGCCACAGCGTCGTCTTCGCCTCGAGCCTCAACGCCGTCGCTGCCACGCCCTTCACCTATGCTGGCCATCCCGAGGCGACGCAGGCCCTGCGCGCCTCGATCGCGAGGGTCGAGGGGCTGGACTGCGACATCCTGATCTCGGCCCATCCCAACAATTCTGGGGGTATCGAAAAGCTGGCGGGCCGGGTGGCGAACGCGACGCCTAACCCCTTCATCGACCCCAATGCCTGCAAGACCTATGGCGCGCGGGCGCGCGGCATTCTCGACCAGCGTCTGGCGACCGAAACGGCCGCCCGCTGACCTAAGCCTTGATCGGCGATCCGATCGACCAGGTATGGCCGAACGGGTCCTTCACCTGCCCATAGCGATCGCCCCAGAACTGGTCCGACAGCGGGAAGATCGGCACGGCCCCCGCGACCACCGCCCGGTTCCACCATTCGTCGGCGTCATCGACCTGCAGGTGGATGGTCACCGAGGCCGGGACCACATCGACCTCTCCGCCCATCTCCGGAAACTCGTCCGACAGCATCACGCTGCCGCCGTTGATCTGCAGGTGGGAGTGAACCAGCCGCTCGCCGTCCTCGGCCACCATCCGCCGGACCTCCACCGCCCCGAAGGCGCGGGCATAGAAGTCCACCGCCGCCATCCCGCCGCGCGAGGCGATGCTCAGATAGGGGGTGACCCCCGTGAGCGGGGGCGGCGCCTTGGTCTGGTCCATGGGAAGTCTCCGGTGGCTTGTCCCCACTCTAACGCGTGAAAACGACAGTCGAAACGCCTACATAGGCGCCATGTCCGACCTGTTCGAAGCCTCCGGCGTCCTGCCGCCTGATGCGCCCCTCGCCGACCGCCTGCGCCCCCGCACCCTCGATGAGGTCGTGGGTCAGGACCATCTGCTGGGCGAGGGCGGGCCTATCCGCCGGATGATCGAGGCGGGCCGTTTGGGCTCCATGATCCTCTGGGGGCCGCCCGGCACCGGCAAGACCACCATCGCCCGCCTGCTGGCGAAGGCGGCGGGGTACGAGTTCCAGCAGATCTCGGCCGTCTTCTCCGGCGTCGCCGACCTGAAGAAGGCGTTCGAACAGGCGAAGATGCGTCGCCTCGCCGGCCAGTCGACGCTTCTGTTCGTCGACGAGATCCACCGTTTCAACCGCGCCCAGCAGGACGGCTTCCTGCCCTTCGTGGAGGAGGGGGTCGTCACCCTCGTCGGCGCCACGACCGAGAACCCCTCGTTCGAGCTGAACGGAGCCCTGCTGTCCCGCTCCCAGGTCTATGTGCTCAAGCGGCTGGACGACGCCGCCCTCGACCAGCTTCTGGTCCGGGCCGAGGCGCATGAGGACAAGGCCCTGCCCCTGACGCCCGAGGCGCGCCACGCCCTCCTGGCCCTGGCCGACGGCGACGGCCGCTACCTCCTGACCATGACCGAGGTGCTGTTCGCCCTGCCGGAAGAGACTCCCCTCGACGTCCAGGGTCTGGCCGCCATCCTCCAGCGCCGCGCCCCGGCCTACGACAAGAGCCGCGAGGAGCACTACAACCTCATCTCCGCCCTGCATAAGTCGGTGCGCGGCTCCGACCCCGACGCCGCCCTCTACTGGCTGGCGCGGATGCTGAACGGCGGCGAGGACCCCCTCTATCTGGCCCGCCGTATCGTCCGCATGGCGGTCGAGGACATCGGCGAGGCCGACCCCCTGTCCATCATGGTCGCCAATGCCGCCAAGGACACCTACGACTTTCTCGGCAGCCCCGAGGGTGAACTGGCTCTCGCCCAGGCGGTGGTCCACCTCTCGACCGCGCCCAAGTCGGTCGGCGTCTATGAGGCCTTCAAGGCGGCCAAGCGCGCCGCCGCCGAGACCGGCTCCCTCATGCCCCCCGCCCACATCCGCAACGCCCCGACCAAGCTCATGAAGCAACTCGGCTACGGCAAGGGCTACCAGTACGACCCCGACACCGAGGAAGGTTTCTCCGGCGCCAACTTCTTCCCCGACGAGATGGAACGCCGCACCTTTTACAAGCCGAAAGGCGAGGGGCACGAAGAGAAGATCAAGGCGAGACTGGAGCGCTGGGCCGCGATGCGGGCGCGGATACAGGCGGAGGGGCGGGGGGAGTGAAGTTGATCCCGCCGGGCTCGAGCGTTACGGACATTGAGACGGTCTCCTCCCTGTCGGCGGAGCCGATGGGGAGGTGGCGCGGCGCTCCTTCAGCGCCGTGACGGAGGGGGCGACACCGCATCGACCGCAGAATTCCCTTACCTTCACCGCTTCCTCGCCTGCTCCGTCTCCTCGCCGAAGAGTTTCGGAGCCACCTCGACGGCGTCCCCAGCGGCGACCGGGGAGGAGACAGAAGGGAAGGTCCGCCTTTCATCCCTGACGGTCATGCGGAGCGTCCGCTATCCGGAAAGGTGCGATTGTCGGGTCTCGACCCATTGCGGACATTTAGGCAATTTGTATGGGCGCCCCATCCTTGGTCAATGAGGACGCCGCTATGTCTCGCTACACGCTTCAGCGCTGGTTTAATCCACTGGCGGTGGCGGTGGCGGTGGCGGTGGTGGTGATGTGACGATGCCCGTTGCTGCAGTGCCTGTGGGCTTCGGGCTCGGCTCCTCGTCACGAACCGTCCCACCCGATGCTGTGATGGATGGCAGAGTAGGGCTTGTCGATGCCACTAGGCTTCCCGTCACTGGAACCATGGTTGCTGTATCGCGGATGAGCTGTTGAGTGAGCAACGCGGCTTGAGACTGGCTTATCGCACCGTTGGCCTCAAGCTGGCATATATAGAACATGCCTATATCGAGAAATGCCGTTCGCTCTGTAGTCGTCGAAAGCGATGCGGCAGCTTCTCGATAGGCTGCCGCGAGTTGAATGGCTGCTGCCTCGTCTCCCTTGTCGGCCGCGGTACGAGCGGCTTTCGAAAGGTCGATAAGCGACGATGGCGCGGATGCACTTCCCCCAAAACTCGATGTCCGCGTCGTCATGGCCCTCTGCATGCAGACTTCGCCGTTCCTCGTGATCATCCCGGCGTTGACGTCGTTCGACCAAACGAAAAGCGAGCCAATGGTTTGGTGTTGCTGATCGGCAAGTGAGATCAGACTTCGGCTTCCGTATTTGGGGATGGTGTCGCATGCGCTGAGTACGCCTGTTGCAACGACAGCAGCCACAATCACGAGTCGATTCATCGCACCCTCCAAGGTCGTTCAAGAGAGCTATGACAACGGAAAGTTAGTCAAGAACAATGTTACCCGAATCTTGAGAAGAAGGGGCTAGAGGGTGCGATAAGGTTGCTCATTGGCGCGGCCAACATCCGCTTCCCACCCTTAGCTGACGCTCAGACAGTCAGCTTTCCGCCATCATCCGCGTAGAACCCGGAAATGAACCTCAACCACGTCACCGTCGAGGTCGCGGATATCCCGCGCAGCCGCGCCTTCTACCAGCGGCTCGGCCTGACCTTGATCGTCTCCGCCGACCACTATGCGCGGTTCGCCTGTCCCGAAGACGATGAGGGCAGGGCGACCTTCTCCATCCATCGGGCCGAGGCGGTCACGCCGAACGGGCCCGGGATCTATTTCGAATGTCCCGACCTCGACGCCCGCTTCGGGGCGCTTCAGGCGGCGGGCGTCGCCTTCGACAGCGGTCCCGTCGACCAGAGCTGGCTGTGGCGCGAGGCCTGGCTGCGCGACCCCGACGGCCATCGGCTCTGCCTCTATGTCGCGGGCGACAACCGCCTCGATCCGCCGTGGAAGGTCTAGCTCTCTCTTCCTTTCTTTCGTCATCCTGCGGCAAGCGGCGCAGCCGCGCAGACCGGGGGACCCAGCGGCGCGCGGGAGCGCGAACCTGTCACGCACACCCACCTTCCGACCTCGCGGTTGAACAGATCGCCTTCGGCGCCGCCGGGTCCCCCGGTCGCTCCTGCGGAGCGCCGGAGGATGACGAAAGATCGCACCCCTGAGTGATCGCTGTTCATTGTCGCCATCCCCGCTTGCTGTCAGGCTGGCCGCAAATCCTGGGGAGGAAGACAATGGCTGAAGCCAGAAAAACACCGTGGCATCTGTGGCTTGTGGGCGTGCTGGGCCTGTTCTGGAACGGCTTCGGGGCGACCGACTTCGCCATGAGCATGATCCAGGGCGACGCCTGGTACCGCATGAACAGGATGACCGAGGCCCAGATCGCGGCCATGCACGCCTATCCGGCCTGGATGTATGTCGTCTGGTTCGCCGGCACCTGGGGCGCGCTGATCGGCACGGGGCTGCTGCTGTTCCGCAGCCGCTTCGCCGTCCACGCCTTCGCCGTGTCGCTGCTCGGCTTCCTGATGAGCCTCGTCTACGGCTACTTCATTTCGCCGGACAAGACGGCCGCCCACGGGATGGAGATCATGCACGGCGTCATCTTCGCCGGCTGCCTCTTCTTCCTCTGGTACGCCTGGACCATGGCGAAGAAGGGTGTCCTGCGCTGAAATCCATCGCACCCTGAGAGTGCAAAATTTCTTGGGCCAAGTGTCTGAAAGAAAAGGCTTTGCACTTTTGCACTCTGTTTTTCCGAGTGCAGGCGAGGTCAGGGTTCATCAGTCACGGCGTCTGAACTTCCGGCCCTAAGTGCCCGATATCAAGGAATATATATTCCTTTTAGATCGGCGTCGGCCCCGTCACGGGCTGACGCCGCCCTCGTCATCGGCTAGGGACCGGGGGTGAGAACCCGCCCGCCCCCCGTCCTGACGCCTGAGGAGACCGCCGCCGTGCGGTCCTGGGTCATCCATGAGGACGCCCATGTCATCGCCATCAACAAGCCCGGCGGCCTGACCAGCCAGGGCGGGGTGAAGCACGCCCACACCCTGGACGACCTGCTCTGGGCCTTCGCCCGGTCGAACGGCAAGCGGCCCGAGCTGGTCCACCGGCTGGACCGCGACACCTCCGGCGTCATCCTGTCGGCGAAGACCAAGCCGGCCGCCGGCTTCCTCGGCAAGGCCATCCAGGCCCGCAAGCTGACCAAGACCTATCTGGCCCTGGTCTCCGAGCCGCCCCAGCCGCCGTCCGGCCGCATCGAGACGCCCCTGCTGCGGGTCGAGGTCGGGCGCGAGAGCTGGATGAAGGTCGCCGACCTCGAGACCCCCGGCGCCCAGGCCTCCCAGAGCCGCTACCGCACCCTGGCCTCGTCCGAGGACGGCGCCTTGGTGGAACTGGAGCCCTTCACCGGCCGCATGCACCAGCTGCGGGTCCATATGGCCTCCATCGGCCGGCCCCTGATCGGCGACGTCAAGTACGGCGGGGCCCTGACGGCGGCGGGCCGGGCCGCGCCGCGCCTGATGCTCCATGCCGTCTCGCTGGACTTCCCCCACCCCGAGGGCGGCCGCATGACGATCTCGGCCCCGCCGCCCGAGGACTTCCGCGCCCTCGCCGAGGCAATGGGTGTCGCCAAAGGCCTGCCTTCCTAAGGGCTTGCGGGAACGATCCGGTTGCGGTGACGCTCTCCCTTCAAAGGGAGACCCGCTCATGAAGCGCCTGATCACCATCGCCCTCGTGGCCTCGACCGCGGCCCTCGCGGCCTGCGCCAGCCTCGCCCCCTACGGCCCCCAGCGCGGCCCGGGCGGGCAGGGCTTCGCGGAACAGCGGATCGAGAGCGACCGCTACCGCGTCACCTACAACGGCGTCGGCGCCCCCGGCCCGGTCGCCGACCGCGCCCTGCTGCGCGCCGCCCAGCTGACCACCGATCAGGGCTATGACTGGTTCGAGGTGACCCAGCGCTACATCGACGGCCGCCCCGACAGCGCGGGCGGCGTTCGACCCACGGTCGGCGTCGGCTTCGGCTCGTCCAACTACGGCGGTTGGCGCACGTCCGGGAGCAGTGTCGGCGTCGGCCTGAACTTCAGCGGTCCGTCCCCGACCTCGACCACGCTGGAGGTCCGCCTCGGCCGGGGCCAGCGCCCCGACCGCCCGGAGGCCTATGACGCCCGCGAGATCCAGCGCTCGCTGCGCCCGGGCTGAGGCGTCAACCGGGCTTCAGCCAGTTCGACGCGGACATCAGGAGCGAGCCGGCGACCAGACACGCAAACATGACCCATGCCCCTCGCACTTGCAGGACGGGCTGGGCCGGGAAGCGGCGGGCGCTGCGTACGCTCATGACGACGAAGGTCGCACCGGCCGTCAGCAGCAGGACGAGCCCGATTGCGGCGGTGATCTGACTGACAACGTACACCTACCGCCCCCGCGTCAGCGCCCGGTACTCGACCAGCCGTTCCTTGTCGCGGCGGACCTGATCGGCGACGGCGTCGTCGACGTCCAGCGAGGCGTAGCGGACCCAGCCCTCGACGCCCAGCTTGCCCTGGATCGCCGCCGTCGGCGTGGCCCACAGGAAGTAGGACAGGGTGCTGACCGCGCCGCCCAGCAGGATGGCCAGGACCTGCAGGCCCCGGAACCAGCCGGCCTCGACGGGCGCGGGCTCGAACAGGAAGACGGCGAGCCACAGGATGAAGACCAGCGGCGTCACGAACCGGGCGAACCAGCGCATCCAGTAGCGCTCGCGCCGCACCCGCCACAGCTCCATCTGGACGTACTTCTCGAGGTACTCCATTCGCGCGGCCAGCCACATGGTCAGACGCGTCAGATAGTGGGACCGACGCCCCCAGCCCTTGCCGTCCATCTGGTACTGGGTCTCGGCCTGGTCGGCCATGGCGCGGGCGGAGGTGAACAAATTCTGCAGCTCCCGCGTCCGCTGCACGATCTCGCGCGACAGCTCGTAGGAGTCGTTCTCGAGCCGGAACCGGTACTGGATGAACAGCACCTGCTGGACGCCGAACCAGAGGCCGACGGCGACCAGCATGGCGCCCGCGGCGATGGCCGCGCCGGAGATCAGCGAGCCCGTCCACTGGCTGAACCAGGTCGGGCCCAGCGTCGCCAGCAGGGCGAAGCCGATCAGGGCCAGCAGCTGGCACAGCCGCTTGGTGCCGACGTGGACGCACAGGGCCCGGAAGACGCGGCGGCCATAGGCGTGGATGTGCGAGCGCAGGTCCTCGTCGACCGGGAACCGCTCCTCGATCTGGCGGGCGAACAGGACGTGGAACCGGTCCGGCTTCCCCTCCGTCTCCCAGAAGGGGAAGATGTCCAGCGGCTGGTTGAAGTAGGCGTTGATGTGGGACGACACCGCCATGATCGTCGCCGGGTCGCTGGAGAAGACCTCCGCGTCCTGGATCGGGCGCATGATGCCGTCGGCGGCGCGCAGGGTGCTCGGATGGTCGGGCGTGGCCTGGGGCACGGGGCGATCCGGGTTCACCGCGGCGCCCGGAGGCGGCGCGTCCGTCGGCTGGATATAGCCCTGGGGGTCCGCCACGCGCGTCGGCTCGTTCACCGGCGGATGGGCCGTCACAGGCTCCAGCTCGAACGGCGACGGCGGATAGGGATCGCCGCCCGTTCCTGGGCCGTTCGGTCCTTGCGGGTGGTCGTTCGACATGGCCAATCCGGTCCCCTCAGTCAGCCTGACATCGTGGCAGAGATCGCGGCCTCGTTGGACGACGTTCTCTCGCGGCGCGAACTGCCCGCCGCCCAGCTATCACCGTTAACCGGTACGGTTAGCAAGTGACGTTTCGTTCAGACAGACAGAGGCTTCGCGGCCATCGGCCCTTCGCAAGCGGGCCGGTCAGGGTATAAGCCCCGCATCATGACACGCTTCCTTCTCGTCGCCATCGGCGGAGCGCTCGGCTCCGTGGCGCGCTACGGCGTCGGACTGGCCGCGGGACGACTCTTCCCCGGCGCGGCCTGGCCTTACGGCACACTGACCGTCAATCTCGTCGGCGGCCTCGTCATGGGCCTTGTCGTCGGCTGGCTGGCCGCGCGCGGCGGGGCGAGCCAAGAGAGCGTGCGCGTCTTCGCCGCCGTGGGCGTGCTAGGCGGCTTCACCACCTTCTCGGCCTTCTCGCTGGAGACGGCCCTGCTGATCGAGCGCCGCCAGCTCGGTCTCGCCGCCGCCTATGTCGCCGTGTCGGTGGTCTGCGCCATCGCCGCCGTCTTCCTGGGCCTGATGATCGCCCGTCGCGCCTTCGGAGCCGCCGCATGACCTACGACCCCAGCGACGACGCCTCCGCCGCGCCCGCACCCAAAGGCCCCGTCGGCACCGGCGAGGCCCAGATCCACTATGTCGCCGAGGCCGAGGACGGCATCCGGCTGGACCGCTGGTTCCGCCGGCGCTGGCCCCATCTGTCCAACATCCAGGTGCAGAAGATGGCCCGCGGGGGGCAGATCCGCGTCGACGGCGCCCGCATCAAGCCCGAAGGCCGCCTGACCGCCGGCGCCGCCGTGCGCGTGCCCCCGATCCCCGAGCCCATCGTCCGCGCGCCTGGGGAGCATATGCCGCTGACGCCCGCCGACATCGCCTTCGCGAAGTCCTTGGTCATCTATGAGGACGACCTCGTCATCGCCCTGAACAAGCCGCACGGCCTCGCGGTGCAGGGCGGCACCAAGACCACGCGCCACGTCGACCGGCTGCTGTCGGCCTGGGGCGAGGGGATGGACCGGCCGCGTCTGGTCCACCGTCTGGACCGCGACACCTCGGGCGTCCTGCTGCTCGGCAAGGGACCGGAGGCGGCCAAGCGTCTGGCCGGCGCCTTCGCCCGGCGGCAGGCCAAAAAGACCTACTGGGCTATCGTCCTGGGCATGCCCAAGCCCTCGGCGGGCCAGATCGACATGCCGCTCAAGAAGTCGGGCATCAACGACTTCGAGATCATGCGCCCGGCCGACCGCAAGGAGAACGGCGCCGAGCCGGCCGAGACGGCCTTCGCCCTGATCAGCCACGCGGGTCAGCGCGCCTCGTGGATGGCCCTGCGCCCCTTCACCGGCCGGACCCACCAGCTGCGCGCCCATATGAAGGGCATCGGCCATCCGATCCTGGGCGATCCGAAGTACGGCGACGAGCGCTCCAACGAACTGTCGGGACCGCTGAAGCTGCAGCTCCACGCCCGCCGCATCGAGCTGGACCATCCGTCCGGCGGCAAGCTGATCGTCGAGGCGCCGATCAGCCCCGAGCTGCGCGCCGGCTTCCAGCATTTCGGCTTCGAGGAGAGCGAGGGCGACTACGACCCGTTCGAAGGGGTGAAGCGCATCCGATGAGCGACGCCCAGATCGGGGGAGGCCTGTCAGCACCGGACCGCGCCGCGCGTGCGCGCGACCTCGCGGTGGCGGGCGACGTGCCGGCGGCCATCGCCCTGCTGCAGGCCGCCCCCGCCGATCAGGTCCCTGCTCATCGCAACATGCTGGCCCAGCTGCTGGTCGCCGCCGAGCGTCACGAGGAGGCCCTGGCCATCCGCATCGCCCAGGCCGAGGCCGAACCCGGCGTCGCCGCCCATCAGCACAATGTCGCGGCCCGGCTGGGCGACATGGGTCGCGCCGCGGAGGCCGAGGCCGCCGCCCGCCGCGCCTTCGCTTTGGGTGGCGATGCGCCCGAGACCTGGCTGGTCCTCGCCCGCGCCCTGCAGGGGCAGGACCGCCATGACGAGGCCGAGGCCGCCTTCGCCGAGACGCTGAAGCGGCGGCCCGACTATCTCGACGCCCTGATCGACCAGTCCCAGCTGATCTGGATGCGGACCGGCGACGCCGGGCGGGCGCGGGCCTCGCTGAACGCCGCCATCGACCGCGCGCCCAACCGCCCCGACCTCTATGCCGCCCGCGCGAAGCTGGACCGCTTCGCCGGCGCCGCGCCTCGGGCCATCCACCGGGACCTGATCGCCTCGCCCGTCGCCGCCTCGGCCCTGATCCAGCGTTCCGCGGCCCACGCCGCCCTCGGCTTCGACCGCGACCAGGCCCTGGCCCACGCCCGCGCCGCCCTGGCCCAGACGCCGAACGACCCGGCGGCGATCCAGCAGCTGGTCGAGATCCATCTGGCCCGCAACGAGCCTGCCGCAGCCCTGGCCATCCTCGACCCTCTGCTGGAGCAGCGGCCGACGGATCAGCAGGCCATCGCCTTCCGCCACACGGCCTGGCGGCTGGCCGGCGATCCCCGCGCCCTGACCGCCGACGACTATGCGGAGCTGGTCGCCGGCCAGACCATCGACACCCCGCCCGGCTGGCCGACGCTGGAGGCCTATCTGGCCGATCTGGCTTCGGCCCTGGCCCCGCTGCACGCCCTGACCGAACATCCGGTGGGCCAGAGCCTGAGGCACGGGACCCAGACCAGCGTGGACCTGCGCCACAGCGACGATCCGGCCATCCGCGCCTTCTTTACCGCCATCGACGGCCCCATCCGCCGACATATGGCCCGGCTGGGGCAGGGCAGCGATCCGCTGCGCAGCCGCAACACCGGCGACTATCGGCTGGCCGGCTGCTGGTCCGTGCGGCTGCGGCCCGGCGGCTTCCATACGCCCCACTTCCATTCGAAGGGCTGGCTGTCCTCGGCCTGCCATATCGCACTGCCGTCGGCGGTCGAGGGTGAGGGCCGCGAGGGCTGGCTGGCCTTCGGGGCACCCGCCTTCGAAGGGGTTCAGCCCCTGCCGCCCGACCATTATGAGAAGCCCGAGCCGGGCCGGCTGGTTCTGTTCCCCTCGTGGATGTGGCACGGCACCGTGCCGTTCGGCGGGACCGAGCCCCGACTGACCATCGCCTTTGACGTCGTACCCGCATGACCCCACACCCCGCTCTCCAGCCCCCCCTTCTCCAGCCCTTGGCCATCTTCGACGTCGACGGCACCCTCGTGGACAGCCGCGCCTCCATCTTCGAGGCGGCGACCGAGGCGTCGCGCGCGCTCGGCCTGCCCGACCCCGCCTATGACCGGGTGCGCCAGATCGTGGGTCTGAGCCTGCCCGACGCCATGCAGGCGCTGGAGCCGTCCCTGACCGACGCAGAGCTGGCCGACTTCGTCGCGGCCTTCCAGGCCAGTTTCCGCCGAATGTTCGAGGCGGGCCACGAGGAGCCGCTCTACGACGGCGCCATGGACCTGCTGCACCGGCTGAAGGCCGAGGGCTGGCGGCTGTCGATGGCCACCGGTCAGAACCGGCGCGGCGTGGCCCGCAACATGGGCCGCCCGGGCTGGGCCGAGCTGTTCGCCTCGACGCACTGCGCCGAGGACGGCCCCGGCAAGCCCGACCCGGCCATGCTGCTGGCTTCGATGGCCGCCTGCGAGGGCGCGCCCTCGACCGCCATCATGATCGGCGACACAGCCCACGACGCGACCATGGCCGCCAATGCCGGGATCGCCGCCGTCGGCGTCGGCTGGGGCTTCCACACCGTCGAGGAGCAGCGGGCGGCGGGCGTGCGCCACGTCGCCGTGGACTTCGCCGACCTCTACGCCCATCTGACCGCCTTCGCCGCCGAACGTCTCGAGACCACCCGATGAGCCATATCCCGCCGCTGGACCCCATGGTCGCCGCCCGCAAGGGCTTCCGCGAGTCCGAGGAGCGGCTGAAGCGCTTCTGGAAGACGGCCGACGTCGTCGCTGAAGGCGGCGGCTGGAAGCTGGTGCTGGACGGCCGCGCGCCCAAGACCCCGGCCCATGCCGTCTTCGTCCTGCCGACCGAAGCGGCAGCCCGACTGGTCGCCGACGAATGGGCCGCCCAGGGCGAGTTCATCGAGCCGGGGACCATGCCCGCCACGCGCCTCGCCGCCACCGCCATCGACCGGGTCAGCCAGACCCGCGAGCCGGTCGCGGATGAGATCGCCGCTTACGCCGGCTCCGACGCCCTCTGCTACCTCGCCGAACATCCCAGCGGGCTGGTGGCCGAACAGACAAGGGTCTGGGGGCCCTGGCGCGACTGGGCGGCGTCGGAACTGGGCGTTGTCCTTACCCCGACCGAGGGGATCATCCACCGCGAACAGGACCCGGCGTCGATCGCCCGGGTGCGGGAACTGGCGCTGGAAGCCGACGACTTCGCCCTGACGGCGCTGGCGACCGCCGTGCCCCTGCTGGGCTCGGCGGTGCTGGGTCTGGCCGTGATGCGCGGCGCCCTTACCGGCGAGGCCGCCTTCGACCTCAGCCGCCTCGACGAGGACTATCAGGAGCGCCAGTGGGGCGTCGACGCCGACAACGCCGAACGGACGGCGCTGCGCCGCGCCGAGGCGGTGCTGGTGGACCGGTGGTTCCGCGCGCTGGAGGGCTAGCTGCTCTTGTAAGGCGACAGCTCCCGCGTCATCGCCTCGATCTCCGCCGCCATGCCCGGCCGTTCCTGATCCAGATACCTGGCCACCGGGACCCTGAGCGCCTTGTCGGCGATGTAGTGGGCTGAATAGACCGGGGAGGGCAGATAGCCGCGCGCGATCTTGTGGTCCCCTTGCGCCCCCGCCTCGACCCGCGACAGGCCGCGCGCGATGGCGAACTGGATGGCGGCGTAGTAGCAGAGCTCGAAGTGGAGGAAGGGCACATCCTCCAGCGTGCCCCACTGACGGCCGTACAGGGCGTCGCGGCCGATGAAGTTGAGCGCCCCAGCGATCGGCGTGTCGCCTCTGAACGCCATCACCAGCGCGATCTTGTCGGCCATGGTCTGGCCGATCAGGGCGAAGAACTCCCGCGTCAGATAGGGCCGGCCCCACTTCCTCGATCCCGTGTCCATGTAGAAGGCGAAGAAGGCGTCCCAGTGGGCCCCGGTGATCTCCGCCCCGGTCAGGACGCGGATGTCGAGGCCCTCGCGGGCGTCGCGGCGCTCGCGGCGGATGGTCTTGCGCCGGTTGGACGACAGGGCGGCGAGGAAGTCGTCGAAGGTCTGGTAGCCGTCGTTGCGCCAGATGAACTGCATGTCCTGCCGCAGCAGCAGCCCCATCTCCCCCATCGCCAGCCACTCGGCCTCGGTCGGGAAGTTGACGTGCAGGGACGAGACCCCGGTCTGGCCGGTCAGGCCGAGCGCCCCCTGGAGCAGGGCCTGCCGCACGGTCGCGGCGTCCGTGCCCGGCGCATGCAGGAAGCGCGGCCCGGTCGCGGGGGTGAAGGGCACGGCGCCCAGCAGCTTGGGATAGTAGCGCCCGCCGGCCCGCTCATAGGCGTCGGCCCATGAGTGGTCGAAGACGTATTCGCCCTGGCTGTTGCCCTTCAGATAGAGGGGCATGACGCCCAGCACGTCGTCGTGGTCGTCCCTCAGGCTCAGGTGACGCGGCGCCCAGCCCTGACGCGGCGCGGCGCTGTCGGAGGCCTCGCAGGCATGCAGGAAGTCGTAGCTGATGAAGGGATCGCCGGTCAGGCCGGCGCAGGCGTCCCAGGCCTCGCGACCGATGGCCGCGAGGCTGTCATGGACGTGGATCGTACAGTTCGACGTCAGGCTCAGCGGACTTCCACGATGGCGTCGACTTCAACGGCGAAGCCCAGCGGCAGCTGGTAGACGCCGACGGCCGAGCGGGCGTGTTTGCCGGCGTCGCCGAAGACCTCGACCATCAGGTCCGAGCAACCGTTGATGACGGCGGGGATGGCGGAGAAGCCCGGTCCGGCCTGGACGAAGCCGCCCAGCTTCACGATGCGCACCACGCGCTCCAGATCGCCGTCCACGGCGGCCTTGATCTGGGCGATCAGGTTGATGGCGCACAGACGGGCGGCGGCGGCGGCCTGTTCCGGGGTCACGTCGACGCCGACGGTGCCCTTGATCCCGCCCGAGGCGTCGTTGGACAGCTGGCCCGAGATATGGACCAGATTGCCCGACTGGACGAAGGAGACATAGCTGGCGACCGGCTTGGCGGGCTCGGGCAGGGTGATGCCGAGTTCGGCGATACGGGCGGCGACGGTCATGCGGAATGCTCCTTCAGCTTTGCGCGGGGTTTAGCGCGCCCGGCCGCCCTGCGCCAACCCGGCGGGAGCTTAAAGGTTCGCCAACCGGCGTGTGCCATGCTGGGCTCATGGAAACGCTCTCGCCTGCTCAAGTCGCGGCCTTCAAGGCCATCCGTGACCGCCTCGGCGCCGAAGAGCGCGCGGTGGTCGACATCGCTTCGGTCGAGGCGGTCTATTCGGCCCGGGCCTCGGCCAGCCACTGGAATTTCGACCTTCCGGCCCACGCCGCCGACGAGGCGCTTGGAGAAGGCGCGACCGACGCCCTGCGGCGCGCCCTGGTCGCCACCTGGGCGCTGGAGCTGCCGGGGCGGGTCAAGGAGGCGGATCTGCCGCCCGAGGTGCTGCAATTCTATCCCTTCTGGCTCGACAAGCTGGCCGCCTTCCTGACCGAAGCCGCCGAGACGGGCGCCGACTACGACCGCGACCACTGGGCCAAGGACGTGCGCTTCTCGCTGGTGCTCAGCGTGCCGGGCGCGAAGACCCAGACCATCGACCTGTCGTCCCCGATGGGGCCGGGTCAGGTGGTCCGCAACGGCCGCGACGGCTACGGCTGGAGCCAGCTGATCGCCTATGTGAAGGCGCAGGGCTGGAAGAAGCCCTGGCTGGAGGTTCACACCGAGAGCCGCCACACCGATGACTTCTCCGAGTCCGGCTGGGATCAGGCCTGGGCCTCCGCCGCCGCCATCTGCAAGCGCCGGCCCGAGCTGGCCGGGATGATCGGCTCGAGCTGGTTCTATGATCCGCCGCTGGAGATGATCAGCCCGCGCATGGCCTATCTGCGCCTCAACCCGCTGAAAGGCGGCGCCTTCATCATCCATCAGGGGCCGGGCCAGATCCATTCCGACCGCGCCGGCGCGACGTCGCCGACCCGCCGTGGGATGATCGAGAAGGGTGAGTACCTGCCGCGCTCCTGGCTCGTCGCCTGGCCGAAATCGACGTTGATCCCCTGGGCCGACAAGCGCGCCGCCAGCATGGTCGAGGCGGAGAAGGAAGCGGCGTAGAACCCCTCTCCCAGAGGGAGAGGGAGGGGCCCGCTGACGAAGTCAGTGGGAGGGTGAGGGGTTCTGCCCTGACCGGTGAGCGACTGAACCCCTCACCCTTTCGCGCGAAGTCCGATCGCTGCGCTCTCGGGCGCTCAAGCCCTCTCCCTATGGGAGAGGGTGATCAGGTCAGGCCGCCACCCGCTCCCACGCCGCGGCGACCGGCAGGATCTCCAGATCGGCGGCCTTGGCCAGGCGGATGACGCGGTCGAGGTCGTCGGGGGTGCAGCCGTAGGGGGTGGGCGCATCCATGACGTCGTGGCCGTAGGCGATCATCCAGCCCTTGTCCTCGGCCGTCTTCGCCATCATCGCTTCGAGGTCGTAGCCGGGGATGCGGCGGCTCTCCAGACCGATGGCCTGAAGGTTGGCGCGGTCGGCCTTGCCCGCATTGATGCCGTCGCGCACGCCGCGTCCGCACAGGAAGCGGCTGTCGACCACGGCCTTGGAGGCCAGGGCCGCGTCGCCGAACGGATAGGCGAAGGTGCGCATGACGTATCCGTCCAGCCGCTCGGCGACCCAGGCGGCGTTGCGGGCGAAGCTGGCGTCCAGCTCCGCCGGCGACAGGGTCAGGGTCGAGACATGCTCATAGGTGTGGCAGCCGACCTCGTGCCCGGCCGCGTGCAGGGCCTGAAGGTCATCGGTCGAGAACTGGGGCAGGTCGAGGTTTGAACCATCCGACAGGCCGCCGCAGACATAGTAGGTGGCCGTGATCCCGTGCTCGGCCAGGATCGGCCCGGCCTCGGTCCAGGCGGTGCGCGGAATGTCGTCGAACGACAGGCTGAAGACGCCGCGTTCGGGCGCGATCCGCACGGGTCGGACGTCGAGGTAACGGCCGGCGCGGCGGCGCATCTTGTCGATGAAGGCGGACATGAAAGAGACCCTGACACATCGCCGTTAAGGGGCGTTGAACGGCGCAAAGCCGTCGGTCTGGTCAAGTGACGGCATATCGGTGATCATCGTTCGGTCAGGAGGGCGGCCGATGCTGAAGTTTGTCAGGTGGGGGCTTGTCGCCCTGGTGGGACTGATGGTCCTGGCCTTCGCTGTCATCTATGGCGGCAGCGAGATCATCATCCGCTCCAAACCCGAAACACCCATGCCGACCATCGTGGCGGCCAGCGATCCCGGGGCGGTGGCGCGGGGCGCCTATATTGGCCGCGTATCGGGCTGCGACGGCTGTCATGAGCGGAACCTGCAGGGCGGCCCGTGGGGCGGCGACTTCTGGCAGGGCTCAGTCTACACGGCCAACCTGACGCGGGTCGTGCCCCACTATACTGACAGCCAGCTGGCGCGGGCGATCCGGTCGGGCGTGCGCGCCGACGGCACCCAGCTTTGGGCCATGCCGTCCGAGACCTGGACGACGATGACCGACGCCGAGGTCGCCGATGTCATCGCCTGGCTGCGCACTCATTCGCCCGCCGGACCTGATCGGCCGCGCGAGACCTTCGGACCTCTCGGACGGCTGAACATCCTGCTGGGCCGGGCGAAGTCGACCCCGGCCTGGGTCGCCGACGCCAAAGCCCATCCTGCGGTGGAGGTGGGGCCGCAGTTCGCGCGTGGCCGCCATCTGGCCGTGACGGTCTGCGGCGAGTGCCACAACTCGGACCTCAAGGGGCGGGAAGGGGGCGCGCCGGACCTGCTGATCGCGGCGTCCTACGACCTGCCCGGCTTCACGAAGCTGTTGCGCACCGGCGTCGCCATGGACGGCAAGGAGAAGGGGCTGATGTCCGAGGTCTCGAAGGCCAACTTCAGCGCCTTCACCGAGGCGGACATCGCGGCCTTGCATGCCTATCTGACCGCGCGGGCGGAGAAACAATAACACCGCTCATCCCGGCGAATGCCGGGATCCAGATTCACATGCGGTGTCTGAAGTTCGGATCGTCGGCGGCCTTGCGGCGAACACGGTGTCTGGATCTGGATCCCGGCATTCGCCGGGATGAGCGGTGAGGGGCTACTTTCGCAACGCCCGACCCGCCACCACCGCGTCCTTGCCGAACCTGGCGCGCAGCTTGTCGATGGTGGTCTCGGTCTTGAGGGCGCGGGTTTCGGTGGAGGCGAACAGGCCCGTGGGCCCTTCCACCGCATCGACCACATCCGCCATGCCGATGCCGATCAGGCGGTAGGGACGGCCGAGCTCGGGCTTGAGCAGGTCGCGGCCGATGGCGAACAGGGCGCGGGCGGTCTGGATCGGCTCCGGCGCGGTGATCCGGCGGGTAATGATCTTGAAGTCGGTGCGGCGCAGCTTGAGCACAACGACCCGGCTGGCGACGCCATCGCGGCGGGCCTTGGAGGCCAGCTTCTCGCACAGGGGCCAGAGTTCCTCCTCCAGCGCCTCGGCGGTGGTCAGGTCGGTGTTGAAGGTGGTCTCGGCGCTCATCCCCTTGCGGTCGTGGTCGGGGCGCACCGGCCGGTTGTCACGGGCGTGGCTGAGGTCGTGCAGCCGAAGGCCCGCCTCGCCATAGCGTTTGGCCAGATCCTTCACATCGGCGGCGGCCAGGTCGCCGATGGTGTTGAAGCCGTCGCTTCTCAGGGTCTTGCCGAACACCGGCCCGACATGGGGCAGGGCGGTGACGGGGCGGGGAGCGAGAATGGCCTGGGCGTCACGCTTCGAGACGACCGAGAAGCCGCGCGGCTTGTCCATCTCGGACGCCATCTTCGCCAGGAAGCGGTTGGGGGCCAGGCCGATGGAGACGGTCAGGCCGGTCTCGTCTTCGATCCGCTTCATCAGCCGGATCAGTTGCAGGGCCGGCGGACCGCCGTTCAGCCGTTCGGTGCCGGCCAGATCGATCCAGGCCTCGTCCAGCGACAGGGTCTGGACCAGCGGCGTCAGCTCGCCGACGAAGCCGAAGATGCGCTGCGATTCGAAGACGTACTTCGAGAAGTCGGGCTTGATGACCGTGGCGTCGGGACAGGCCTTCAACGCCTTGAACATCGGCATGGCCGAATGGACGCCGTACATCCGCGCGACATAGCAGCAGGTCGAGACCACGCCCCGCACCCCGCCGCCGACGATGACCGGCCTGTCCCGGAGTTCGGGCCGGTCGCGCTTCTCCACCGAGGCGTAGAAGGCGTCGCAATCGAGGTGGGCGATGGTCAGCTGGTCGAGCTCGGGATCGCAGACCATCCGCCGCGAACCGCAGTCCGTGCAGCGCCCGTCGCCCGGCGCCTCGGCTCCGTTCCACAGACAGTCGCGGCAGATCGCCGTGATGGCCAAAGCTGATTTCTCCGGGCCGGTTCCGGCTTCACGTCAACTTAAGACCCGGGCGCCCATATTGCACGGGAAGAAGGCGATCCGTGCCTCCGCGCAGCTGTGCGATCGGAGGCGAACCAGACCAGGTGATGATGTCCAAGAAAGTCCTCATCGTCGAGGATAACGAGCTGAACATGAAGCTGTTTCATGATCTGCTCGACTCGCAGGGGTATCAGACCCTGCAGACCCGCGAAGGTCTGCAGGCGATGGCTCTGGCGCGTCAGCACATGCCCGATCTGATTCTGATGGACATCCAGCTGCCCGAGATCTCGGGCCTCGAAGTCACCAAATGGCTGAAGGATGACGAGGAGCTGGCCCACATCCCCGTCATCGCCGTCACCGCCTTCGCCATGAAGGGGGATGAGGAGCGAATCCGCCAGGGCGGCTGCGAGGCCTATATCTCCAAACCCATCTCGGTGATGCATTTCCTCGAGACGGTGCGGAAGCATCTGGGCGCGCCGGCGCCGGTGACGCACCGATGACCGCGCGCATACTGGTCGTCGACGACGTCGAGCCGAACGTCCGCCTGCTCGAGGCCAAGCTGACGCTCGAATACTACGACGTCCTGACCTGTCAGGACGGTCTGACGGCGCTGAAGCTGGCCTCGGCCGAGAAGCCGGACATCATCCTGCTGGACGTCATGATGCCCGGCATGGACGGGTTCGAGACCTGCAAGCGACTGAAGGCCGATCCGGAGACGCGTCATATTCCGGTGGTTCTGGTCACCGCCCTGGACGGTCGCGAGGACCGGATCAAGGGGCTGGAGGCGGGCGCCGACGACTTCCTGACCAAGCCGCTGGACGATCTGGTGCTGTTCGCCCGGGTCCGGTCGCTGGTCCGGCTGAAACTGATCATGGACGAGCTGCGCGAGCGCGAGGAGAGCGGCCGCCGGCTGGGCGTCTCCACCGACGGCGCGGGCCGTCTGCGCGGCTCGGGCGGCCGGGTCCTGATCGTCGACGACAACGAGCGCCAGTCGGCCAAGATCGTCGAGGAGCTGGCGCGCGAGCACCGGCCGGTGGTCGAGACCGACGCGGGCGCGGCCCTGATCGCCTCCAAGGGGCTGATTGACCTGATGATCGTCAATACGGTCGCCGACAGCTTCGACGGCCTGCGCCTGATCGCCCAGGTGCGGTCGGCCGAACCGACACGCCACCTGCCCATTCTGGCCATCGTCGACGCCGCCGAACGGCCGCGTCTGGTCAAGGCGCTGGAGCTGGGCGTCAACGACATCCTGTCCCGCCCGATCGATTCGGAAGAATTGGCGGCCCGGGCGCGGACCCAGATCCGCCGCAAGCGCTACACCGACTTCCTGCGCGAGAAGCTGGACTACAGCCTCGAGATGGCGGTCACCGACGCCCTGACCGGTCTGCACAACCGCCGCTACATGGCCGGCCAGCTGCAGGCCTTCGTCCAGCGCGCCAACCACGGCGGCGATCCGGTCGCGGTGCTGGTGCTGGACATCGACCACTTCAAGTCGGTCAACGACGGCTTCGGCCATGACGCCGGGGACGAGGTCCTGACCGAGTTCGCCGTGCGGCTGGCGACCAATGTCCGCGCGGTGGACCTGCCCTGCCGTCTGGGCGGTGAGGAGTTCGTGGTGGTCATGCCCGACACCAGCCTCGCCGACGCCCACCGCATCGCCGACCGCATCCGCCGCGACATCGGCCTGGCCCCGTTCCGGGTCATGGGCGGCAAGGAACATCTGACCGTCACGGTCTCGATCGGGGTTTCGGCCTCGCTCGGCAGCGACGACACGCCCGAAGCCCTGCTCAAGCGGGCCGACGAAGGCGTCTATGAGGCCAAGGCCTCGGGCCGCAACCAGGTCATCGCCAGAGCCGCGTGATCAGGCGGCCTGATCAGGCGGCGCACCCCCAAACGAAAACGCCCGGTCATCACTGACCGGGCGTTTCAAATTCAGGCGTTTGGCCAGATCTTACTTGATCTTGCCTTCCTTGAACTGGACGTGCTTGCGCGCGACCGGGTCGTATTTGTTGACGACCATCTTCTCGGTCATGGTGCGGGCGTTCTTCTTGGTGACGTAGAAGAAGCCGGTATCGGCGGTCGAGTTCAGGCGGATCTTGATAGAAGCTGGCTTGGCCATCGGAATTACCTCTGCGACGGCGAAAGCCGCTTAAAATAAGAGGCGCGGAACATACTCAGGCGCGCCCGGAAGTCAACGAAGATTCAGACGGCCCGCCACGGTTCGATGGGTTTGACCGTCGCGCAGGCTGGAAGACCGTCCTTGTCGCGGCCGGGGAGGGTCGCCGCAAGCACCTTTCCGGCCCTCGCCTGGTCCAGCAGGGCGCCCAGCTGATGAACGTCGATCTTGGCGCGACGGCTGACCGTCGTATGGCCGCCGGCCTGCCCGCCGATGGCGATATAGACGAAACGCCGCTCCGGCCCCTCGCGCCGGACGAAGGGGCCGGTCAGCCGGTTGTCGTCGGACAGCTTCACCGGCACGTCAAAGGACAGGGGCGCGTCCGTGGCCATGACGGGGCCGACCGGAACCGACTTCTGGTCCTGCAGGCTGTAGATCATGCCGGGAACCGGATCGGCGATGGTCAGGCGCAGGGTGATTCCCGTCATGAGGCTCAGTCCCGGGTGATGATGTGGGATCCGCGCACGAAGCGGACGAAGGGCGGGATGCGGCCGGGGTCGGCGCGGCGCTCGGCGGCTTCGCCCAGCACCATGCGGGTGATGGCGGGCAGTTCCAGCGTCCTGGCCTCGGAAAGCGGCATCCAGGCGATCTCGTCCAGCTCGCCCGATCCGGCGGTGGGCTCGGGCGTCAGCAGGCCCGAGGCCTCGGCCATGAAGAAGCGGGCGTCGAAGCGGCGGGGGCGCCCCGGCGGTGTGATGGCGCGGGCGACATAGGTCAGGACGGACAGGTCGGGCAGGGCGCCCACGGCCCGGAACTCGCGCCAGCCGCCCGCAACGGAGGCGGCCGGGGCTGGGCGGGCCAGCATCATCCCGGTCTCCTCGAAGGTCTCGCGGATGGCGGCCAGGGCGAGGGCCCGGGCGCGGCGGGCGGGAACCTCGGCCTCCAGCCGGGCGGCCTCGGCCAGATCGCCGGTGGAAGCGGCGGTGAAGTCGCCGCGCTCGACCCGACCGCCGGGGAAGACCCATTTCGAGGCCATGAAGACATGCCCGGGCGCGCGGCGGCCCATCAGCACCTCGGGGCCTGTGGCTCCGTCGCGGAACAGGATCAGGGTCGCCGCATCCTTGGGCCGCATCCGCCCGCCGACGCGCGGGGCGTCCTTCAGGTCCTGCCGGGCGTCAAAGGGTTCGGGCTCGCTCACCCGGTCGTCATAGGGCTGGGAGGCAGGCGTGAACAGGGTCAGCGAACCGCGCGGCCGATGCGGACCAGGGTTCCGTTGGGATCGCTGACCGCGAACTCATACGTCCCCCAGGGCTTCAGGTGCGGCGTGCCGGGCTCGATGATCAGGTCGCGGACCCGGTCGGCGACGGCGTCGACGTCCTCGACATAGAGGTAGAGGCCCAGCGGATTGTCCTCGACCGTCGCCGGCCAGCCGGTGACCCGGTTCAGGTGCAGTCGCCAGCCCCTGCTGTCGTCCAGCAGCCGGTAGTGGCCGTGATCGCTGGTCACCTCCAGCCCCAGCCGGCGATAGAAGGCGGTGCTGGCGTCCAGATCGCTGGCGGGGACGATGGCGGCGATGTGGTGGGTGTCGGTCATCGAATCTGGCCCCGGATCAGCTGGACGCCGACGATCAGCGACCAGACGGCAAAGATCGTCAAGGCGATCACAGCCGGAAGCAGGCTGAAGTTCCCGTGGCCGTGCATCAGCCACCAGCCGGAGAGGACGGCGACCCCGATCCCGAGGACGCCCGCGACCCGGGTCATCGACCGCTGACGCAGCATGCGTACGGCCCAAAGGGCGCAGGCGGCGCCGATCAGCACCATGCCGAAGAAGGCCAACACCTGATTGAGGGCGCCGAAGGGGGCGGCCTGAAGGCGGGCCAGCTCGGGATTGGCGGCGTGGGCCATGATCCGGGGCACGGTGAAGCCGTTGACCAGGGCCGCACCGATCAGGGCGATCATGCCGCCGTTGAAGGCCATGGCTCCGGCCCGCACCGACAGATACTGCTCGCCCAGTCGACGTGGCAGGGCGGAGGCCCCGGCCATCAGGATCAGGATGCAGGCGATCATCCCGCCGTGGACGAGGCCATTGCTCCAGTCGCGCATCAGATGGCCGTCGTCCGGCCCGTGCAGGGAGGTCGGGTGGTGCAGCATCAGGAACAGCGCGGCGAGTGTCCCGCCCAGGATCAGCCCTCCCGCGAGGCGGTCCTCGGCCTGCCTGTCCACTGCGTTGATTTCGTCCGTCATCGGCCCCTCCTGAATGGGTCGCTTGAGGGTGGCGAGGCGCGGGGGGCGAGGCGAGGGACGATCGGCGACGGAGTCCGCTTCCGGACTTTTGTCGCCGATTGTCCGGAACGGGACGGCTGAACAGGCGTCGCCGGATGCCCTATCGTGCGGCCATGACCTATGAAACGCAGGAGACGGACCGACGCATACGCCGCACGCGGGCGGCGATCTCGGAGGCCTTCATCCGGCTAATGTTCTCGCGCCGCTATGATGCGATCCGCACGGCGGATGTGATCGCCGAAGCCGGGGTCGGGCGCTCGACCTTCTATGAGCATTTCCGCAACAAGGACGAGGTGCTGGTCGCGGTGATCGACCCCCTGTTCATCCCGCTGGCGGACGCCGCCGTCGGGCGCGGCGACGTCTACCGGCTGCAGGCCATGCTGGCCCATCTTTGGGAGCAGAGGTCGCTGGGGCGAATGCTGTTCGCCTCGGGCTTGCTGGACAAGCTGCAGCGCAAGTTGGCGGCGATGATCGCGGTGCGGCTTGAGGGGATGGGCCGGGAGGAGCCGGCCGCCCTGATCGCGGCCGGGGCGGCGGCGGGCCAGCTGGCCATGCTCAAGCAATGGATGACCGGCGAGGTTGCCTGCCCCGTCCCCGACCTGGCCCGGCAGCTGGCGAAGCGGACGGTCTAGGCGGCCGCCGCGATCGGCCTGCGCGGCCGGGCGAGGAACAGGGCGAAGACCAGACCCGCCGCAGCGGCTACGGCTCCGGCCAGGGCAACGGCCGGAAGGCCGAGCCCGCCCGCGATCACCGCCCCGCCCAGGGCCGCGCCGATGGCGTTGCCGAGGTTGAAGGCGCCGATGTTGACGGCCGAGGCCAGGTTGGGCGCATCGGCGGCGGCGGTCATGACCCGGACCTGCAGCGGCGGCACGAGGGCGAAGCTGGCCACGCCCCACAGGAAGATCACCACCGCGCTGGGGCCTGCGAAGGGCATCAGGGCGGCGAAGGCGACCAGCAGGATCGCGAGGGCGGCCAGGGTGACGATCAGGGTGCGGTCCACCGACCGGTCCGCGAACCGCCCGCCGAGCCAGTTCCCGAGTGTCAGGCCGAGGCCGTAGGTCACCAGCATGGCGGTGACGAAGCCGAGCGAGGCGTGGGTCTGCTCCTTCAGGATCGGGGCGATGTAGGTGAAGACGGTGAACATGGCGCTGGACCCGATCACGGTCAGGGCGAGGGCCGAGAGCACCGGGCCCCGCGTCAGAACGCGCAGCTCTGTCGCGACGTCGCCGCCGGTGGGCGCCGGCAGGGCGGGCAGGGTCAGGCGCAGGGCGGCCATGACCAGGGCGCCGATGCCCGCGATGCCCCAGAAGGAGGCGCGCCAACCGAGCACGTCTCCGGCCCAGGTCGCCAGCGGCACGCCGATGACGTTGGCGATGGTCAGGCCCATGAACATGGCCGCGACCGCGCCCGCTCTTCGGTTCGGGGCGACGAGGCCCGCTGCCACCACCGAGCCGACGCCGAAGAAGGCCCCGTGGTTCAGGGAGGTCACGACCCGGGCGATCAGCAGCATCGTATAGTCGGTCGAGACCGCCGACAGCAGATTGCCGAGGGTGAAGATGCCGACGAGCCCGATCAGCAGGGTCCGTCTGGGAACCCGGCCGGTGGTCAGGGTCATTAGGGGCGCGCCGAGCATGACGCCGAGCGCATAGGCGCTGATCAGCAGGCCCGCCGTGGGGACGGAGACGCCGAGATCCGTCGCCATCACGGGCAGCAGACCCATGGGGGCGAACTCGGTGACGCCGATGCCGAAGGCGCCGGCCGCGAGGGCGAGGAGGGGGAGGTTCAGTTTCATGGTTGTCTCGGCTCAGACGAGCGGCGGGTTGAGGCGGACGAAGCCGGCCTGCTGGCGATAGGGGGTGTGGGGATAGGCGGGCAGGACATCGCTGGCGGCGTCGAGCAGGGCGACCTGTTCGGGCGTCAGGGTCCAGCCGACGGCTCCGAGGTTCTGGCGCAGCTGGTCCTCGTTGCGGGCGCCGATGATGACCGAGGAGACGGTGGGGCGTTGCAGCAGCCAGTTCAGGGCGATCTGGGGCACGGTCTTGCCGGTCTCGGCGGCGACGGCCTCCAGCGCATCGACGACGCGGTACAGGTGCTCGTCCTCGACGGGCGGGGCGAAGACGGCGGTGTCGTGCAGGCGGCTGCCCGCCGGGATGGGGGCGTCGCGGCGGATCCTGCCGGTCAGGCGGCCCCAGCCGAGCGGGCTCCAGACCAAGGCGCCGATGTTTTGATCCGCCGCCAGCGGCATCAGGTCGGCCTCATAGGCCCGGCCGATCAGGGAATAATAGACCTGATGGGCGACGAAGCGGGGGCGGGCGTCGCGCTCGGCGACCGCTTGCGCCTTCATCAGGGCCCAGCCCGGATAGTTGGACACGCCGGTGTAACGGACCTTGCCCGCGCTCACGAGCGTATCAAGCGTGGCCAGCAGCTCCTCGGCCGGGGTCGAGGCGTCGAAGGCGTGGAGCTGAAGCAGGTCGATATGGTCGGTGTGGAGGCGCTCCAGCGCGTCCTCGACCGAACGGATGAGCCGGCTGCGTGAGACGCCCCAATCGCCGGGGCCGTCGCCAGTCGGCAGGCCGGTCTTGGTCGAGATCAGCACCTGATCGCGGCGCCCCTTGATGGCCTCGCCGAGCACCCGCTCGGAGGCGCCGTCGGAATAGACGTCGGCGGTGTCGAACAGATTGACCCCCGCCTCCAGGCAGATGTCGATCAGGCGGCGGGCCTCGTCGACGTCGCTGGTCCCCCAGGCGCCGAACAGCGGTCCGGAGCCGCCGAACGTCCCCGTGCCGAAGCTGAGAACGGGCACGCGAAGGCCCGAGGCGCCGAGTTGACGATATTCCATGACTGATCGCTCCATGATGTGTCCGGGCACAGATGGACGTGGACTCAAGCGAGGTTTAGTGGGGTCTCAGGCCAAGGATATTTGCTTTGAACGCACAGGTGCAGTCCGGAACGGATCGGGCGCGGGAGATGGAGGTCTTCGCCGCGGTGGTCGACGCCGGCAGTCTGTCGGCCGCAGGACGACGGCTGGGGCTGACGCCCTCGGCGGTCGGGCGGACCGTGGATCGGATCGAGGCCCGTCTGGGCGTGCGGCTGATGATCCGGACCACGCGGCTTCTGACCCTGTCGGCCGAGGGGCAATCCTATCTGTCGGCGGCGCGGCGCATTCTGGCGGATATCGAGGACGCCGAGCAATCGGTATCCGACCAGGGCGCGCCGAGGGGACGGCTGAGGGTCAGCGCGGGCCTGGCGCACGGGCGGATGGTCATCGTGCCCCTGATCCGGGAGTTCACCGCCCGCCATCCGCACATCCTGATAGACATCGGCCTGACCGATGTCGTGGTCGATGTGGCGGCGGGGCAGGCCGATGTGGCCATCCGCTTCGGTCCTCTGGCCGACAGCGGCCTGACGGCGCGCAAGCTGGGCGAGACCGGCCGGGTCGTGGTGGCCTCGCCGGACTATCTGGCGCGGCGGGGCGAGCCGGAGGTTCCGGAGGACCTGCTGACCCACGACTGCCTGAACTTCAACTTCCGCCGGGCCGAGCCGGTCTGGCCGTTCCGGCGCGACGGCCGCGACTTCGCCCTGACGGTGCATGGGCCGGTAGAGGCCAACAACGGCGAGACCCTGACCCAGCTGGCGCGGGACGGGGTCGGCATCACCCGGGTGGGCGCTTTCAGCGCCGTGGACGATATCCGCGATGGGCGGCTAGTCCCCCTGCTGGAGGCCTTCAACCCCGGCGACCGCGAGCCGATCCATGCGGTCTTCGTCGGCGGGGCCAATATGCCGGCGCGGGTTCGGGTCTTCATCGACTATCTGACGGAACGGCTGGCCTAGGCTTCGTTTCCGGGAAGGGTGGTCGGGCGCGCGTTCGGACCCGGGACGGACGACGACGACCTCAACCGATCAGGGCTTCGACACCTAGGCGATGATGTCGGGCAGGATCTGGCTCTCGATCTTAACGATCTCGTCGCGCAACTGCAGCTTCTTGCGCTTCAGCCGGGCGATGCGGAGCTGGTCCGGGATCGGCATGTGGCCCAAGGCCTCGATGGCGGCGTCGAGGTCGGCGTGCTCCTGCCGCAGGTGCTTGACCTCGTCGTGCAGCGCCAGCTCGTCGTCAGTCAGGAAAGGTTGGTCGTCGTTCATGAATCAGTCCTGCCCTTCCCCCCAGGAACGGCCGCTGGATTTATACCCGACCGCAGCTCAGGCCGGAAGGCGCTCTGACAGGACAACCAGCGCCGGACGGGGGATGACGCGGGCCCAGAGACGCGCGGTCTCGACCAGTCCCTCGATGGCGCGGCGCGGCGAGCCGGACGGCGCGGGCGCCAGGGCCTCCAGCGCCTCCAGCAGCTTGCGCTCGGCCAGAAGCTCGACCGCCTTGATCTGTTCACGCACGGCCTCGCGCGCGGCATCGTCGATGTCGGGGATGGGCGCCTTCAGAGTGCGGCGAATGGCGCGCAAGGGGCTGACGGCGCTGCCGTCCCAGGCCCGGGCCGTGTCGCAGGCGGCCTCTATGTCGTCCTCGACCGGCCGCCGCCCGGTCTCGGCGACCCAGGCGGCCCAGAGCAGCAGGGGCACATTCTGTTCGGCCGCGTCCTGCAGGTGCAGGCAGGCGTCCGCCACGCCCGGCGCCGCATAGGCCTTGAGCGCCCAGTCCCAGAGGCCGTCGCTCATGCCTCGGCGGGCCCCTTCAGGCCGTCCCAGCGCTTCACCGGCGACCAGTCGAGGCCAAACAGGTCCAGCGCCCGACCGACCGACTGATCCACCATCTCGGCGATGGAGGTCGGTTTGGCGTAGAAGGCCGGCAGCGGCGGGGCGATGGTCGCCCCCATCTCGGCCAGAGACGTCATGGTCCGCAGATGACCCAGGTGCAGCGGCGTCTCGCGCACCATCAGCACCAGCGGCCGCCGCTCTTTCAGCACCACGTCGGCGGCGCGGGTCAGGAGGGACGAGGTCACCCCCGTGGCGATTTCGCTCATGGTCCGGACCGAACAGGGGGCGACAATCATCCCCAGGGTCCGGAACGAGCCCGAGGCGATCGAAGCGCCGACATCATTCAGCCGGTGCGTCACATCGGCGCGTCCGGTCAGGTCATCGGGCGTCAAGTCCGTCTCCTGCGACAGGGTCAGCAGGGCCGCGCGGGTCACGACCAGATGGCTTTCGACGTCCAGCTCCCTCAGGGCATCCAGCACGCGAACGCCGTGGATCACGCCCGAAGCCCCCGAAATTCCGACCACTAGCCGGGCCCGATCCTGGGGGCGACCGGAGGTCGCAGGGTTCCGTACAGCTCCGTTCACATCAGGGTCCATTTTGGGGGTCAGACTCACCGGGTCCGGAACAGTTTCAAGGTCTTGGCGACGTCACTCAACCGTGATTTCCCAGACCGCCGATCCGGGCGCTCACTGTGTGGTCCCTTAGACATGGAGGCGCAAGCCATGACCATCGAAGCTCGTATCCGGGAGTTGGGAAATCGGCATCGTCAGCTGGATGAGAATATCCAGCGGGAGCTGATCCACCCGTCATCGGATCCGCTGCAGGTCAGGGAGCTCAAGCGAAGAAAGCTCCGATTGAAGGAGGAGATTACCAGTCTCGAGGCCCGGGCAGGGTAGCCCGGGGGAGTACCAAAATCAGAATTGGAAAGGCCCCGGAGACTGCTTTCCGGGGCCTTTTTTCCTCCCCACGCAGTGGGGAGGGGGACCACGGCGCGATTGCGCCGTGGTGGAGGGGCTAACCCCCTAGTCCTTCGTGCCGAAGACCGAGGCGGCGGTCGGCTCGGCGGTGCGGCGCTCGGCGGCTTCGGGGACGAACTCTTCCTCGACGACTTCCGGCTCGACCGGCTGCAGGACGCCGCCGCCCTTCTTGAGGTCGTCCTTGTTCTTCTTGGCCGCGGCCTTGGAGATCAGGTCGTCGAGAACCAGCTGGCCGACCAGACCCAGGGTCACCGGATCGACCGGCTTGATGTTGGGGCTGTTCCAGTGGGTGCGGTTGCGCACACTCTCGATGGTGGACTTGGTGGTGCCCAGCAGCTTGGCGATCTGGGCGTCGGTCACCTCGGGGTGGTTGCGCACGAACCAGGCGATGGCGTCCGGACGGTCCTGACGGCGCGAGACCGGGGTGTATTTCGGGGCCGGTTTGTTGGACTTGAGCAGTTCGGCGTGACGGCTGACGACCGCCTGCATGCGGTAGTCGGGGTTGTCCTGGGCCTTGTCGAGCTCTTCGCGCGTCAGCTGGCCGCCGGTGATGGGGTCGACGCCGCGGATGTCGCGGGCCACGTCGCCGTCGGCGATGCCGCGCACTTCCAGCGGGTGCAGGCCGCAGAAATCAGCGATCTGCTCGAAGGTCAGAGAGGTGTTATCCACCATCCAGACCGCGGTGGCCTTGGGCATGAGGATGTCGGTCATGGGCGTAAGTCCCGGAGGTTCGACCCGGTTTGACGGGTTCTGGATACAACGGCGCCCGACCTTTCGGCCGGGCGCGATGGTCGGGATATAGGCCGTTTCGCCGCAAAAGAAAACGCTGCGTGACAAGAACTGTCATCGTCGTACAGCTACGGTTCAGGTTGAGTAGACGAGCGTGAGGATCAAGGCGGCCCCCCCGGCCGCACAGTCGTTCTGGAGGGAAGACCATGTCGATCAAGACCACCGTTTCAATTTCCGCCGCGGCCCTGGCCGCCCTGACCCTGCTGACCCCGATGTCGGCCAGCGCCCAGCGTGGCGGCGGTGGCGGCCAGCCGGCCGGCAGCTATGCCCAGAGCTGCTCCGACATCCGCGTTGACGGCGGCCGTCTCTACGCCGAATGCGGCACCGGTATCGGTCGGGATACGCGCTACAGCTCTATCGAATACGGTCGCTGCGTCGGCGACGTCGCCAACAATCGGGGCATGCTCTTCTGCAATGGCGCTCAGGGCCGGCTCGAAAGCCGTAACGGCGGCGGCAACACCGGTGGCGGAAACAACGGCGGCGGACGCCAGCCGACCGGCAGCTTCACCCAGAGCTGCAACAACATCCGCACCGAGGGCGGACGCCTTTACGCCCAGTGCCAGGATGTCCGCGGCAACCGCAATCTCAGCTCGATCGAATATGGCCGCTGCAATAGCGACATCAACAACATCAACGGTCTGTTGAGCTGCAACGGCGCGACCGGCCGGTTCGAGAACGACGGTCGTCCCGGAACCGGCGGCGGCAATAACGGCGGCGGCTGGGGTGGCGGCAACGGCCCCGGCAACGGCGGACCCGGCAATGGCGGCCCCGGCGGCGGCTGGGGCGGCCGCAACTCCATCACCGTCTATGAGGATTCGAACTTCCGCGGCGGTTCGGCGACCTTCAACGGCGAGATGCCCAACCTCGGCCGTCGCCAGCTGAACGATAACATCTCGTCGATGCAGATGAACGGAACCTGGGAAGCCTGTTCGGACCCCTATTTCCGCGGCACCTGCCAGACCTTCTCCGGCGACGTCCGCAATCTGAACAACACCCTGATCAACGACCGGATCTCTTCGCTGCGCCCCGTTCGCGGCTGGTAAGCCCTAAAGGGTCAGGACCACCTTGCCGATATGATGGCCCGCCTCCAGCCGGAGGTGGGCCTGATCGGCCTGTTCCAGCGGGAAGGTCGCCTCCACCGGCGGCCGGACCGCGCCGGACGCGACCCACGGCCAGACCGTCGCCTCGACCGCCGCCGCCAGACGGGCCTTCTCGTCGGCGGGCCGCGCCCTGAGGGTCGAGCCGGTCAGGACGATCCGTTTCATCATCAGCTCCGACAGGTTCACCTCGGCCTTCGCTCCCGAGAGGGTTGCGATCACCACCCAGCGACCGAAGGGTTTGAGCGCCTTCAGGTTCAGGGCGGCATAGTCGGCGCCGACCATATCCAGCACCACATCGACCCCGCCCGCCTCGGCCAGGGCCGCCGCCAGATCGTCAGTCCTGGCGTCCAGGCTGATGTCCGCACCCAAGGCCTTCGCCGCAGCCGCCTTCTCCGGTCCGCGCGAGGTGGCGATGACGCGGGCGCCCGCCGCCTTCGCCATCTGGATGGCGGTGACCCCGATGCCGCTGGTCGCGCCGTGGATCAGCAGGGTCTCGCCCGCCTTCAGCGCCCCGCCCTCGAAGACATTGGCGAAGACGGTGAAGACGGTCTCGGGCAGGGCCGCCGCCTGAACGAAATCGAGCCCGTCCGGGATGGGGAGGGCGTGCCGGGCGTCGACCACCGCGAACTCTGCATAGCCGCCCCCGCCCAGCAAGGCGCAGACACGGTCGCCGGCGTGCCAGCGCGTGACCCCATCCCCCACCTGATCCACCTCGCCGGCGACCTCCAGTCCCAGGATGTCGGGCGCGCCGGGCGGGGCGGGATAGTAGCCCAGGCGTTGCAGCAGGTCCGGTCGATTGACCCCGGCGGCCCGGACGCGAATGCGGATCTGTCCGGGACCGGCCTGCGGATCGGGCCGTTCGGCCGGCCTCAGGGCCTCCGCGGTACCGGCGCCGCCGGTGATCTCGATCGTCCGCATTCGGGGCAAACCTTGCAATCGTGGATATCCAGGCGCTGAGATAGTCGCCCTGACCGGTCCTGGCCATGGAGGCGACGATGACGTTCGAAGATCTGGAGCCCCGTTCGGGACGCGGCGCGACCCTGACCGCCCTGTCGCGCGAGGATCTGGACCTCTATTCGGTGGAAGAGCTGAACGAGCGGATTGAGGCCCTGCAGGCCGAGATCGCCCGGGCCAGGGCCGCCATAGACGGCAAACAGGCCAAGAAGAACGCCGCAGACGCCCTGTTCAACTTCCGCCCCTGACAGGACACAGATGACGGTTTTGATGGGGATGGGCGTCCCGGAATGGTTTTCCGACGCCCCCGTTCATGGCATGGCGGTTGCAGACCTGAACGTCACAGCGCCTGTCAGGGGCGAGAACGGGACGGACGCGTACGTATTCCATGAGTATGATTGAGTTGATGGCCAGCGACGATTCCCAGTCCGGCGACCCGATCCGCGCACGCAGCCGTGCGGCGGAGATCCATGATTTCGCCCGTTCGGAGCTGTTCGAGCGCACCTTCCGCGAAGGCATGGAGCTGGTCGAGGACACCGCCTCCTATCTGGACGGCGACGGCCGCCGCGAATCCAAGCTGCTGTCGCGCGCCGCGGCCCTGGCCTATGCCGCCGAAAGCATGAAGCTGACGACCCGGCTGATGCAGGTCGCCTCCTGGCTGCTGATCCAGCGCGCCGTCCGCGAGGGCGACATGGAGCCGGAAGCCGCCTGCGACCCGCGCTACCGCCTGACCGCCCGCCCGCTGGAGAGCGAGCCGAGCCACGCCGAACTGCCCATCGCCCTGATCGAATATGTGGTCCGGGCCGAGAAGCTGCATGACCGGGTCCTCTATCTGGACCGCCGCATGTATCTGGACGCCCCCGCCGAGGCCGAGGCTAACCCGGTCCTCAGCCAGCTGGGCATGCTGGAAGCCGCCTTCCGGTCTTAAGCCTGCCCCAGACCCAAGGCTCCGTGGTGCGCGCGGGCGATCCGCGCTAACCTCGACTCATGGTCAAACCTCCCCGCCGCCCGTCCGGTCCCTCGACCGGCGGCCTTCCCGACAAGGAAACCCTGCTGCGCTTCCTGCGCGAAGCGGGTGAAGCCGACAAATCCGATCTGGCGCGCGCCTTCGGCCTGAAAGGCGCGGAACGCCGGGCCTTGCGCGAAATGCTGCGCGAGCTGGAAGCCGAGGGCAAACTCGGCAAACGCGGCCGCAAGGGCTTCTCCGAGGCCGGTTCCCTGCCGCCCGTCGGCGTGGTCGATGTGGTCGAGAAGGATATCGACGGCGAGATGTACGTTCGGCTGGTCGAGGCCGCCGCCGACGCCCCGCGCGCCATCCTGATCCCCGACAAGTCCGGCAAGACGGGCCCGGCGCCCGGCATGGGCGACCGGCTGCTGGTCAAGTTCGAACGGGGAAACGAGGGCTGGGAAGCCCGCGTCGTCAAGAAGCTGGACGCCGGAAACAGCCGCATCCTCGGCGTCATCCGCAAATCCAACCGCGAGACCCGGGTCGAGCCCGTCGATCGGCGCTCAAAGGATCTGCTGTTTATCCCGCCCCTGCTCGCCGAGGACCTGCGTGACGGCGACCTGGTTCTGGCCGCGGCCGAGAAGTCCGAACATCGCCACGGTCCGAAGCGCGGCAAGATCCTCGAGGTCATCGGCAAAGAGGATGATCCCCGCGCCGCCTCCCTGATCGCCATCTATGCCCACGGCGTCCCGACCGGCTTCTCCGAGGCCGTCGAGAAGGAGGCCGAAAATCAGGACCTGCCGACGCTGAAGGGCCGTGACGACCTGCGCGACATTCCCTTCGTCACCATCGACCCGGCCGACGCCCGCGACCACGACGACGCCGTCTTCGCCCAGCGCGATGAGGACGAGAAGAACCCCGGCGGCTGGATCGTCTGGGTCGCCATCGCCGACGTCGCCGCCTATGTCCGCCCCGGCACGGCCCTGGACCGTGAGGCCCGGGCCAAGGGCAACTCCACCTACTTCCCCGACCGCGTCGAGCCCATGCTGCCCGAGCGGCTGTCGAACGGCCTGTGCAGCCTCAAGGAAGGCGAGAACCGCGCCACCCTGGCCGTGCGCATGGTCTTCGACAAGGAAGGCAAGAAGACGGGGCACAAGTTCCACCGCGGCCTGATGCGCAGCCACGCCAAGCTCAGCTACGAACAGGCGCAGGCCGCCATCGACGGTGTCGAAAATGGCGGCGGCACGGACGACGCGACGGGTCCGATCATGGACACGATCCTGTATCCGCTGTGGAACGCCTATCACACCATGCTGAAGGGCCGGGAGAAGCGCAGCCCGTTGCAGATCGAGAGCGCCGAACGCCGCATCCTGATGGGCAAGGATGGCGGTATCGCCGCCATCGTCCCGCGCAAATCCCTCGAGGCCCACCGGCTGATCGAGGAGATGATGATCCAGGCCAATGTCTGCGCCGCCGAGACCCTGGAGCAGAAGAAGGTCCCCCTGATCTACCGCGTTCACGAAGCGCCCAGTCAGGAGAAGATCTTCAACCTGGCCGACTTCCTGACGACCATCGCCATGCCCTGGAACAAGGGCGAGCCGGCGACGACCAAACGGTTCAACAAGCTGCTGGACCAGACCCGCGACGGCCCCCACGCCGACGTCGTCAACGAAGTCGTGCTGCGCAGCCAGATGCAGGCGGTCTATTCGCCGGACAATGTGGGCCATTTCGGCCTGCACCTTGATCGCTACGCCCACTTCACCTCGCCGATCCGCCGCTATTCCGACCTGATCGTGCACCGCGGCCTGATCCGGGCGCTGAAGCTGGGTTCGGACGGCTTGACCGACAAGGAAATCGCCGAGCTTCAGGCCATCGCCGAACAGGTCACCCAGACCGAGCGCCGCTCCATGGCCGCCGAGCGCGACGCCATGGACCGCTATGTCGCCGCCTTCCTGGAGGACCGGGTCGGGGCGACCTTCGACGGGCGGATCACCGGCGTGACCCGCTTCGGCCTGTTCGTGCGGCTGGAAGAGACCGGCGCCGACGGCCTGGTGCCCGTCTCCTCGCTCGGCGATGAATATTTCACCCACGACGACCGCGCCCACGCCTTGGTCGGCGAGCGCTCGGGCCAACGCTACACCCTCGGCCGCGCCGTGCAGGTGAAGCTGAAGGAGGCCACACCGGTCACCGGCGGCCTGCTGTTCGAGATGCTGTCCGATCCCGAGCCGCGCGACCCCAACGCCCCGCGTCCCCGCTACGGCGTCCGCGCCCGCGATCGCGGCCCCGGCGGCAATGGCCCGCCGAAGCGCGGCTCCGGCCGTCCCGGCGGACCCAAGCCGCGCAACGACGGCAGGGGCGGCGGCAAGCCCTCCGGTGGGCTGAAGGGCGTCAGAAAGGGCAAACGCAAATGACCGTGCGTCTGATCGGCGTCTCCGGCAGTCTGAGGGCGGGCTCCTTCAACACCGCCCTGCTGCGCGCCGCCCAGACCATGACGCCGACGGACGTGGAGCTGGTCGCCGGCTCGATCGAGGGTATTCCCCTCTACAACGGCGATCTGGAACGGGATGAGGGCATACCTCCGGCCGTCAAGGCGCTGAAAGATCTGATTGCCGGGGCCGACGGCCTGATGCTGTTCACGCCAGAGTACAACAACGGCATTCCCGGGGTGTTCAAGAACGCCATCGACTGGCTGAGCCGCCCGTCGTCGGACATCGGTCGCATCTTCGGCGGACGGCCCGTAGCGGTGCTGGGCGCCTCGCCGGGCGGCTTTGGCACCATTTTGAGCCAGGCGGCCTGGCTTCCCGTGCTCCGAACCCTAGGCGCCGATCATTGGGCCGGAGAACGGCTGATGGTCGCCCGTGCCGGCTCGGTCTTCAACGAGAACGGCGAACTGACCGACGAGGCCATCCGCCGCCGCCTCGTCGCCTTCCTGGCGGGCTTCGCCGGTCACTGCGAACGCGTGCGGAACCCCTAGAGCCTGCTCGTCTGGCAGAAATGCGAATCAGTCTCCAGGCGGCCGCTCTCGACGCCCTTGGGGCGCTTTTTCACAGTTTCGCCCCACGCGATCCTGTATGACGCCCAACCTTGGGCGATTTGGCCCATACGATACGCCGGATCCCGCCTTGCCCTTTCCGTTCGAGATTTCCGCCACCGAAGGCCGCGCCCGCACCGGCGTACTGAAGACCGCGCGGGGCGACATCCGCACCCCCGCCTTCATGCCCGTCGGCACCGTGGCCACGGTCAAGGCGATGACGGTCGATCAGGTCAAGGCGACCGGCGCCGACATCATCCTGGGCAACACCTACCACCTGATGCTGCGCCCCGGGCCGGAGCGGATGGAGCGTCTGGGCGGCCTCCACAAGTTCATGGGCTGGGACAAGCCGATCCTGACCGACTCGGGCGGTTTCCAGGTCATGTCCCTGGCGGGCATCTCCAAGGTGAAGGAGGAGGCGGTGACCTTCTCCAGCCATATCGACGGCTCCAAGCATGTCCTGTCGCCGGAGCGGTCGATCGAGATCCAGGCCGACCGCATCGGCGCCGACATCTCCATGCAGCTGGACCAGTGCGTCTCCTGGCCGGCCGAGAAGGACGCCGCGCGCAAGGCGATGGAGCTGTCGATCCGCTGGGGCCGGCGCTCCAAGGCCGCCTTCGGGACGCGCGAGACGCAGGGGTTGTTCGGCATCCAGCAGGGCTCGACCTTCGAGGACCTGCGCCGCCAGTCCTCGGAACAGCTGCAGGAAATCGGCTTCGACGGCTACGCCATCGGTGGTCTGGCCGTGGGCGAGGGGCATCAGGCCATGTGCGAGGTGCTGGACTATGCGCCCGAGATGCTGCCCGCCGACCGGCCGCGCTATCTGATGGGGGTGGGCAAGCCTATCGATCTGGTCGAGGCGGTCTGGCGCGGCGTCGACATGTTCGATTGCGTCCTGCCGACCCGGGCCGGGCGGCACGGCCAGGCCTGGACCTGGGACGGACCGATCAACCTCAAGAACGCCCGCTTCGCCGAGGACCAGGACCCGCTGGATCCGACCATCGCCGGGCCGTCGTCACAGTATTCCAAGGCCTATCTGCACCATCTGGTCCGGGCCGACGAGATCCTCGGCAAGGTCCTGCTGAGCTGGCACAATATCGCCTTCTTCCAGGCCCTGACCGCCGCCATGCGTGACGCCATCGCCCACGGCCGCTTCGAACAGTTCCGCCGCGACTTCCACGCCCGGCACACGTCCAACTGACGGGGGGAACTGACATGCGCATCGAGAAGTCAGGCTTCCACGCCTACACCACCTATCTGGAAGAGTCGCCCCGGCCGGAAGGCAATGAGACGGCGCTGCACCGGCACGTCATCATCATCGGCGGCGACAAATATTCCTTCTTCGCTCGCTGGTCCGGCAAGTTCGCGCACAAGGGCGAGAAGATCTCCTTCGACTGGGACTGGGACAGGACCGGCGAGTTCCGGAATATCGAGAAGCGATCCTTCGAAGCCTTCGCCAAGGACGGGACGGTCCAGATCCGCGGGGACCGCAGCGATACCGTCCGCCGCCGCTAGCGCTGGCTCCCGCCCCGCGGCCGGAACCAGGCCGGCGAGGCCGGCGGGGCGCAGTTGAGCTGCATGCCCAGACCCTTCAGGAAGGCGCGGCGCAGGCGGCCGGCCTCGATGGCGTCCTGCACCGTCTTCGAGCGCGCCTGGGCGCCAGTCAGGATGCGGATCCAGTTCCGGTAGGGGATGAAGTCCGTCGTCGAATCCTTGATGGCGTCGAGCGCCGCCTTGGCAAGCGCGTCCTGGGCCTGCTCGTTCAGGGTCGAGCCGTTCGGGGCGGGCGGTTCGTCGCGGTCAGGGCCGAGCGCCTCGTCGAGCCGGATCACCTCGGCGGCGACGGTCGTGCACTGGTTCAGATTGCGCCGGTCGTAGGGATTGGCCTGGGCCTGCAGCAGGACTGTCGGGATTTGGTCGCGACGCACGTTCAGATCGACAAGGGGCGCAGTCACGGCGTCGCCGAAACCCTGCTGCACCTGACTGGCCGTCGAACAGCCGGCCATGGCGAGACACAGGACAAGGACGGCGGGCAACGAAATACGCATGCCGCCATTCACCACGACGGGACCGTTCCGACAACACTCGCTTTCGGGCGCGTCCTCGCCCACTGTGAAGCCTCCCGTCGCAAAGGCCGCCGATGACGTCAGCCCTGATCCTGTCCGGCCTCGGCAAGTCGTTCGACGGCGGCAAGACATGGGCCGTGAAGGACCTGTCGCTGGAGGTGGCGAAGGGGGAGTTCCTGGCCCTGATCGGCGGTTCGGGCTCAGGCAAGACGACCCTGCTCAAGATGATCAACCGGCTGATCGAACCCGACGCGGGCGAGGTCCGGATCGATGGCGCGCTGAACACGGCGACGCCGGCGCCTGAGCTGAGGCGCGGCATCGGCTATGTTTTCCAGGGGGCAGGGCTGTTTCCGCATATGACCCTGGCCGAGAATGTCGCGGTGACGCCGCGCCTGCTGGGCTGGGAGCGGAGTGAGATCGAAGCGCGGGTCGCCGAGCTGCTGGATTTGGTCGAATTGCCCGTCGCGACCTGGGGTGATCGGCTTCCGGCCAGCCTGTCGGGCGGCCAGAGGCAGCGCGTCGCCTTCGCCCGGGCGCTGGCGGCGCGGCCGTTGCTGGTCCTGATGGACGAGCCGTTCGGGGCGCTGGACGCCCTGTCGCGCGACGGCATCGCCGAGGCCTACCGTCGTCTGCACGACACCCTCGGCCTCACCACGGTCATGGTCACCCACGACGTCAACGAGGCCCTGCTTACGGCCGACCGGCTGGGGGTGATGAAGGAGGGGCGGCTGGTCGCCTCGGGCCCGCCCGCCGAGCTGATGACGCAGGGCGCCGACCCCTATGTCCACGACCTGCTGGACGCCCCGCGTCGGCAGGCCGCGCGGATCGCCTCGAAGTTCGGGGGCGCGAATGGATAGTCCCGTCGCCGCCGCCTGGGCCCGGTTGCCCGACTATCTGGGCCAGCATGTGATCCTCAGCGCCCTGGCGCTTCTGCTCGGCGCCCTGATCAGCCTGCCGCTGGCGGTGCTGGCCAGTCGTCGCGCCGCATTGCGCTGGCCGCTGATGACCGGATCGGGCCTGATCCAGACCATCCCGAGTCTGGCGCTTCTGGCGCTCTTTTATCCCCTGCTGCTGGGGCTGTCGGGTCTGACAAAGAGCGTGTTCGGCGTCGGCTTCTCGGCCCTCGGCTTCCTGCCCGCCCTTCTGGCGCTGACCCTCTATTCGATGCTGCCGATGGTGCGGAACACGGTCGCGGGCCTGACGGGGCTGGACCCGGCGGTGCTGGAGGCAGCGCGGGGCGTGGGGATGACGAGGGCCCAGTCCCTGCTGCGGGTCGAACTGCCCCTGGCCGCGCCGGTCATCCTGGCGGGGGTGCGGACCAGCGCCGTCTGGGTCATCGGCACGGCGACCCTGTCGACGCCCATCGGCCAGACCTCGCTTGGCAACTACATCTTCACCGGGCTTCAGACCGAGAACTGGGTGTTCGTCCTGTTCGGCTGTCTGGCCTCGGCCGGTTTGGCCCTCGTCGTCGACCAGTTGCTGGGCCTGATCGAATCCGGACTGGCGAAGCGCAGCCGACCGCGCGTGATCGTCGGCGCCGCCGTCCTGCTGGCTGGCCTTGCCCTGGCCGTGGCTCCGGCTCTGATCCCCAAACCCCAGACCTATGTCATCGGCTCCAAGACCTTCTCCGAACAGTTCATCCTTTCGGCCCTGATGGCCGATGAACTGAAGGCGAAGGAACTGAATGCGTCAGAGCGCAGCGGCCTCGGCTCCACCGTCATCCTGCGCGCGCTGAGCCAGAACGACATCGACGTCTATGTCGAATACTCCGGCACCGTCTGGGGCACGGCCATGGGCCACACCTACAATCCGGGCCGGGAGGAAGTGACGCGGCAGGTGACGCAGTGGCTCAAGGACAAACACGGGATCACCGTTCTCGGCGGGCTGGGCTTCGAGAACGCCTATGCCCTGGCCATGCGGCGCGACCGGGCGGCGGCGCTGAATATCCGCACCCTGACCGACCTTGGCGCCCGGTCGGGAAGCCTGACCATCGGCGCCGACTACGAGTTCTTCTCCCGCCCGGAGTGGACGGCGCTGAAGACCGGCTACAGCCTCAACTTCGGCCGACAGAAACAGTACCAGTCGACCTTCATGTACCGGGCGGTGGTCGACGGCGACGTCGACGTCATCTCCGCCTTTTCCAGCGACGGGCGGATCGCGGCGGACGATCTGGTGGTGCTGGCCGATCCGAAGGGGGCGATCCCGCCCTATGACGCCCTGATCCTGATCGCGCCGAAGCGGGCGAACGACGCCCGGCTGCGCGCCGCGCTCCAGCCCCTGATCGGCGCCGTTTCGGTCGAGGCGATGCGGCAGGCCAACCAGCAGGTCGACGGCGATACGAACAAGCAGTCCCCGGCGGCGGCCGCCCGCTGGTTGAAGACCCAACTGAGGCCTGTCCCATGATCCGCACCCTGTTCACCGCGCTCGCCCTGTGTCTGGCCTTCGCTTTGCCGCTGCGGGCGAAGGAAGCGTTCGACGAGGCGACGGAGCGGGCGGCCATCCTGACCGTCGTCGCCGACATGCAGGCCGCGTGGAACCGGGGCAACTACCGGGGATATATGCAGGGCTTCAAAAATCCGGACGTGGTCTTCGTCTCGGGCGGCAAGATCAAGAACGGCTGGCAGGGCGCGCTGGACGACTACATCCGCAACTACGGTCCGACGCCGGAGAGCCGCGGGACCCTGACCTTCTACGACATGACGGTGGAGTTCCTGGCCCCCGACGCGGCCCAGCTGATCGGCCACTACCGGCTGGACCGGCCCGAGCGGCCGATGGAGGGGATCAACACCCGACTGTTCCGCAAGGTCGACGGCCGCTGGGTCATCGCCCTGAACCACGTCTCGGCCTATGAGGTCGCGCCGCCGCCAGCTTCCGGCCAGTAGGGCGACCGGTCGCACTGTCCACCGGTGTCATCAGCGTCTAGTCTGGCGGCATAGCCTCTGGAGACCCGCCATGATCCTCGCCGGATTGTTCGCCGCCGCCCTGATCGCCCTTCCGCAAACCGCCGAGCCGGTAGCGCCGCGTCCGATGGTCGTGGTCAAGGAAGCTGACGTCCAGGTCGAGCAGTCGCCGCCGCCCCACAACGGCGTGGGCCGCAGCACCGCCTTCCGCCTGTCGGACGCCGCCCCGGGCCGCAATTTCGAGTTCCGGAAACGCATCCTGCACCCGGGCGCGACCATCGGCCTGCACGTCCTGACCCACGACGAAATCTATTATGTCGTGAGCGGCCAGGGCGAGGTGGCCTCGGACGGCCGCACCGAGACCATGGGGCCGGAGACCGCCGCCTATCTATACGAAGGCGCCGACGTCGGCATCAAACAGGTCGGGGAAGAGCCCCTGATCCTGATCATCGCCTATCCGCTGGCCGCCCGGACTCAGTAATCAGATCGGCTTCAGCTCGGCCGCGAACCGCTTCCAGTTCTGGACATAGTGCCGGGCCGACATCTCGAGGGCCGCGATCTGGCCCTCGTTCAGCTCACGGACGACCTTGCCCGGCTGGCCCACGACCATGGAGCCGTCGGGGATGACCTTGCCCTCGGTGATCAGGGCGTTGGCGCCGATCAGGCAGTTCTTCCCGATCACCGCCCCGTTCAGAACCACGGCCCCGATGCCGATCAGGGTGTTGTCGCCGATGGTGCAGCCGTGAAGCATGACCTTGTGCCCAACGGTGACGTTCGCCCCGATGGTCAGGGGCACGCCGGCGTCGGCGTGCAGGACGCTGAGATCCTGGATGTTGCTGTTTTCACCCACTGTCAGCGTATCCGTGTCGCCGCGCAGGACCGATCCGAACCAGACGCTGGCGCCCGGTTTCAGAATCACGTCCCCTAGCACCACAGCATTGGGCGCTATCCAGTATTCCCCCTCGGGCGGAAGCTGCGGTTTCTTGTCGCCGAGCGAATACACAGTCATCACAACACCGTCATATCTAAGCAAAAAGAGCGCTTTAAGGTCTCGTAAACCACGTTAGCATCAAAGTGTTGATGCGATTCGAAGCCGGTCTTTCTGGCTCCGGATCCGTAACCGGATCAAGCCCGGTCCGGTCAAGCTACGGGGAACGTGAGTGACGCGTTCGGTTCGGCAGCGGTGTTTTCCGCTGGAAGTTGGCCCTTCTTCCGACCCCGGACGGCCTGTTGCCGTTTCCTCTCTCCTCCCCACCGTCGTTCGAGGCGATGCTTTTGAAGCATCGCCTTTTTTAATGCCCTGGAGGCAATCATGACCAAGCGTGCAGCCCTGAAGCGCCAGGCCCGCGAAGGCGTTTTCGATTCCAGTTCGTTCATCGAGGATTCGAAAATCCGCCGCCTGCCGACATCGCACAACAACAGTCATCAAGGCGCCTGGTCGCCCCATCCCTCGAACGATCGGGACCAGGGCTATCTGAAGACCCTGAAACCCAAATCAGAAGGGCAGGCCGAGCTTCTGAACGCTATCGACACCTCCAACCTCTGTGTGGCGCTCGGCCCGGCAGGCACCGGCAAGACCTATCTGGCCGTGGCCAAGGCGGTCGAGGCGCTGGAGGCCGGCAAGGTCGGCCGCATCGTTCTGAGCCGCCCAGCCGTCGAGGCCGGGGAATCGATCGGCTTCCTGCCGGGCGCCATGGAGGACAAGCTGGCCCCCTATCTGCGGCCTCTCTACGACGCCCTGTCGGATCGGCTGTCGATGAAGCGGGTCGGGGCCCTGATGGCCGAGGGGCTGATCGAGATCGCCCCGGTCGGCTATATGCGCGGCCGCACCCTGAACAACGCCTTCATCGTCATCGACGAGGCCCAGAACTGCACCTACACCCAGCTGAAGATGCTGCTGACGCGGTTGGGCTGGCACTCGACCATGGTCGTCACCGGCGACCCGGGCCAGACCGACCTTCTGCCCTCGCTCTCGGGCCTGGCCGACATCGCCCAGCGTCTGGAAGCCGTGCCGGAAATCTCGGTGGTCCGCCTGGCCGAACAGGACATCGTCCGCCACCCGCTGGTCGCGAGCATGATCGGCGTCCTCTGACGCCGGGCTACGGCTGAAACAACGAGGGCGCGCTTCCGAACGGGCGCGCGCCCTTTGCCAGCTAGACTACGTCGATCAGCTTGACCGGCTGCGCGGTCGGCGGGGCAGGGGGCTTGGGCTTGCCGCCCAGACGGTCGGTCAGGGCGAAGACGAAGGGGTTCAGTGAGATCGACAGCAGGGCGGCCGCCAGGATCAGGTCGTGGGTCTGCTGGCTGAGCGCGCCCAGCGACACGCCGAGCGCGGCCAGAATGAAGCTGAACTCCCCGATCTGGGCCAGGCTGGCGGCGATTGTCAGGCTGGTCGGTTTGTCGAGCTTGAAGGCGAAGGTGATGGCCAGCGCCGCCAGCGCCTTGCCGACGATGACGATGCCGAGGATGCCAAGCACGGTAAGGGGTTCACGCACGAGGATCGACGGATCGAACAGCATCCCCACCGAGACGAAGAACAGCACGGCGAAGGCGTCGCGAAGGGGCAGCGACCGCTCGGCCGCATTGTGCCCCAACGGCGACGAGTTCAGCACCAGCCCGGCGAGGAAGGCCCCGAGGGCGAAGGAGTGGAACATCGCATAGGCCACCCAGGCGATGCCGAGCGCGATGGCCAGAACCCCGAGGGTGAACAGTTCGCGCGACTTGGTGTGGGCGATGCGGACCAGCACCCAGGGCAGGACGCGCGGGCCGATGAACAGCATGGCGCCGACGAAGACCGCGACCTTGCCGAGCGTCCAGCCGATCGACTTCGCCAGTTCGGCGGCGCCCAGCGCCTGACCGGGCTGGACGATCAGCAGGGGCAGCATGACCAGGGCGATGACGATGACCAGATCCTCGACGATCAGCCAGCCGACGGCGATGCCGCCGATCTCGCCCTTGACCTGACGTCGCTCCTCCAGCGCCCGCAGCAGGACGACGGTCGAGGCGACCGACAGGGCGAAGCCCATCAGCGCCGCCTCCAGATCGCCCATGCCGAGCAGCCGGCCCAACGCCCAGCCGAGCGCCGTTGCGGCGCCGATCTGTACGAGAGCCCCGGGCACGGCGACCTTGCGGACCTTCATGAGATCGGCGGGAGAGAAGTGCAGGCCGACGCCGAACATCAGCAGGATCACCCCGATCTCGGCCAACTGGGGCGCCAGCTCCGTATCGGCGACGAAGCCCGCCGTATGCGGCCCGACGACGATCCCGGCGACCAGATAGCCGACCAGAGGTGACAGCTTCAGCCGGTTCGCCGCCATGCCGAACACGAAGGCGAGGACAAAGCCCCCGACCAGGGTGAGGATCAGGCTGTCGGCATGCGGCATCGGCGCTCCTTGTCGGGCGGGGTGGCTCTCGTTGTGGTGAAGCTCTCAGTTGGGGCCTAGGGGGCGTTTGGACAAGGTGACGCATTGTCTCGCATGAGGAACGCGAGCGCCGAACTCACGGAATTACCCTTGCGGGGCAAGGAATTGATTGGCTCTCGCCGACAGGTCGGCCCATAAATTGTTACGGGAACCGCTATTTTCCTCACGCTTTGTTACAGCCCGGGCTCGCCTTCGCAGTCGCAGCAATGTAGTCAGGCGGGCAGGAGCGGGGGCAACCCGCCGACGACACGACAGACTGGCTAACTCAGGGGCTAAGGCATGACTCAGTGGGTGTACGGCTTCGGCGGCGGGTCCGCCGACGGCGACGCGTCGATGAAGAACCTTCTCGGCGGCAAGGGTGCGAACCTGGCCGAGATGGCCAGGCTGGGCCTGCCGGTTCCTCCCGGCTTCACCGTCACGACCGAGGCCTGTGTCTCCTATTTCTCTAACGCCAACACCTATCCCGCCGACCTCGGTGATCAGGTCGCCGCCGGTCTGAAGACCGTCGAGGGCATCGTCGGCAAGACCTTCGGCGACGCCGCCAACCCCCTGCTGGTCTCGGTGCGCTCGGGTGCCCGGGCCTCGATGCCGGGGATGATGGACACCGTCTTGAACCTGGGCCTCAACGACCACACGGTCGAGGGGCTGGCGAAACTGTCTGGCGACCGGCGCTTCGCCTTTGACAGCTACCGCCGCTTCATCACCATGTATTCCAATGTGGTTCTGGGCCTGAGCCACGACGACTTCGAAGAGGTTCTGGACGACCACAAGGACCGTCTGGGCGTCACCGTCGATACCGACCTGACCGCCGCCGACTGGGAAAAGGTCGTCGCCGACTACAAGGCCGTGGTCGAGCGCGAGCTGGGTCAGCCCTTCCCGCAGGATCCGCAGGACCAGCTGTGGGGCGCCGTCTCGGCGGTCTTCGCCAGCTGGATGAACGACCGGGCCAAATTCTATCGCCGCATGCACGACATCCCCGAAAGCTGGGGCACGGCGGTCAATGTCCAGTCGATGGTGTTCGGCAATATGGGCGAGACCTCGGCGACGGGCGTGGCCTTCACCCGCAACCCCTCGACCGGCGAGGCGCGCCTGTACGGCGAGTTCCTGATCAACGCCCAGGGCGAGGACGTGGTCGCGGGCATCCGCACGCCCCAGTCGCTGACCAGGGTCGGCCGCGAGGAGATGGGCGAGACCGCGCCCTCGATGGAAGAGGCCATGCCGGGCGTATTCGCCGAGTTCGTCGAGGTCGTCGGGCGGCTGGAAAGCCACTATCGCGACATGCAGGATATCGAGTTCACGGTCGAACAGGGCCGCCTGTGGATGCTGCAGACCCGCAACGGCAAGCGCACCGCCAAGTCGGCGCTCAAGGTCGCGGTCGACCTGGCCGGCGAGGGCGTGATTTCGGAAGAAGAAGCTGTCAGCCGCGTCGAGCCCGCCGCGCTCGACCAGCTGCTGCACCCGACCCTGGACCCCAATGCCGAGCGCAAGGTCGTCGCCGCCGGCCTGCCGGCCTCGCCGGGCGCTGCGACCGGCAAGATCGTCTTCGACGCCGACGCCGCCGAAAAGGCCAGCCAGATGGGCGACGCCGTCATCCTCGTCCGCGAGGAGACCTCGCCTGAGGACATCCACGGCATGCATGCGGCCCGCGGCATCGTCACGGCGCGCGGCGGCATGACCAGCCACGCCGCCGTCGTGGCGCGCGGCATGGGCCGCCCCTGCGTCTCCGGCGCCGGCGAGATCCACATCGACGAAGCCGCCCAGACCTTCACGGCGCGCGGTCGGACTTTCAAGGCCGGCGAGGTGATCACCATCGACGGCTCCAAGGGCGAGGTGCTGGACGGCGCCGTGGCCATGATCGAGCCCGAGCTGACCGGCGACTTCCAGACCCTGATGGGCTGGGCCGACAAGGTCCGCCGCCTCAAGGTCCGCGCCAATGCCGAGACCCCGCTCGACGCCCGCACCGCGCGCGGCTTCGGCGCCGAGGGCATCGGCCTGTGCCGCACCGAGCATATGTTCTTCGACGAAGAGCGGATCGCCGCCGTGCGCGAGATGATCCTCTCCGACGACGAGGCCGGCCGCCGCGTGGCCCTGGCCAAGATCGCCCCCTTCCAGAAGTCGGACTTCGTCGAGCTCTTCACCATCATGGCCGGCCTGCCGGTCACCATCCGTCTGCTCGACCCGCCGCTGCACGAGTTCATCCCCCACACGGACGAGGACATCGACGCCTTGGCGGAGACCTCGGGCATCGATGCCGCCAAGCTGAAGAAGCGGGCGCGCGAACTGCACGAGACCAACCCGATGCTGGGCCACCGGGGCGCCCGCCTCGGCGTCGCCTATCCGGAAATCTATGAGATGCAGGTCCGGGCCATTCTGGAAGCCGCGCTGGAGGTGAAGAAGACTGCGGCCGAGGCTCCGATCCCCGAGATCATGCACCCGCTGGTCGCCCTGGGTCTGGAGATGAAGTTCCTGCGCGAACTGACCGACAAGACCGCCAAGGCCGTCTTCGCCGAGGCCGGCGATACCGTGGAATATCTCGTCGGGACGATGATCGAGCTGCCGCGCGCCGCCCTGCGCGCCGCCGATCTGGCCGAGCACGCCGAGTTCTTCTCCTTCGGCACCAACGATCTGACCCAGACGACCTTCGGCATCAGCCGCGACGACTCCGGCCGGTTCCTGCAGGCCTATATGGACAAGGGCATCTTCGAGACCGATCCCTTCGTCCGCCTCGATCAGGACGGCGTCGGCGACCTGATCCGTATTGCCGCCGAGCGCGGCAAGACGGTGCGTCCGGACATCAAGATGGGCATCTGCGGCGAGCACGGCGGCGATCCATCGTCGATCGCCTTCTGCGAGACCGTGGGCCTGACCTATGTCAGCTGCTCGCCCTATCGCGTGCCGATCGCCCGTCTGGCCGCCGCCCAGGCCGCCCTGTCGGTCCGCTCGGGCACGGAACGCGAAAAGGACCGCTGACCGCTTCCGGCGGTCAGGTGAAGTCGCAGGTCACCCCGACATTGATGCGCTGGACTGCGGTCTTGTCCTCGCCCAGCAGCCCCATCAGCTCGCCCGAGGCGAAGGTCCAGCCGATGGTGCTGTCCTCGATCAAAGCGGTCGGATAGGCGGCCTTCAGTTCCGCAAGGGTCGAGCCGACGTGGATGCCCTTGTCGGTCGAGATGGCGGGCGTCTGCGTCTGCCAGCCGGCCAGCTTTTCGTCCTGGAACAGCAGCTGAAGGCCGTTCGACCAGTCGGCGTGATCCATAGGTCCCGCGCCGCATTCCGCGAATGGTCCGGTCGATTTGGGCGCACCCCCGGCCTCGGTCGCGGCGGCGAGAACCAGATCCCTGGGCGCTCCGATGGGGAAGATGGTCCTGCCGATGGTGATGGCGGCTCCGGTCACCACGATCGGCGTGGGTTCCGCGACCGGTGCGGCGGGAGCGGGCGCAGTGGCCGGAGCAGCGGTCTTCTCCTCTGCGCGGGAACAGGCCTGCAGCGACAGGGCCGCCGCGACGGCGGTCACGATCAGAACGGTCTTCACGGCAGGTCTCCCCCGAAACGCCAGAGCGGCCACGCTAGCCCCGAAGACGGATCGAGGCCATAGCGGCGTTCTTCGGCCTGCCGGTTGTGCATGTCCACCGGCGCCGTTAGCTGGACCGGAAAGCCGGAGCCCCGTCATGACCGCATCGAAACTGTCCGTCGCCGTCGTTGGTCCCGGGGCCGTGGGCGGAACCGTCGCGGCCTGGATCTCACTCAGCCCTCTGGTCGGCGACCTGACCCTGTGCGCCCGCTCGCCGCTGGACCGGCTGGTGGTCGAGGCGCCGGACGGCGCGATCATCGAGGCCGCGCCGCGCGTGGTCACTGACCCCGGCCAGATCACGGCGCCGGTCGACTGGGTGCTGGTCGCGACAAAGGCTTACGACGTCGCCGCGGCCGCCGCCTGGCTGAAGCCGCTGCTGGGGCCCCGGACCCGCGTCGCGGTGCTCCAGAACGGGGTCGAGCATGTCGAGCGTTTCACGCCCTTCTTGCCCGCGGACCGGATCGTGCCCGTGATCGTTGACGTGCCTGCGGAGCGGACGGGGCCGGGCCGCATCCAGCACCGCCGCAACGGCACGGTCACCGCGCCGGCCGGGGAGGCGGGCGAGGCCTTCGTCGCCCTGTTCGCCGGGAGCGTGATCGAGGGGATCGTCACCGACGACTTCCTGACCGCCGCATGGACCAAGCTGTCGCTGAACTGCGCCGGCGCCATCAACGCCCTGACCGGAGAGCCGGGCGGAGTGGTGCGGGCCGAGGGCGTCGCCGACCTGACCCGCGAACTGGTGTGGGAGTGCGTGCGCGTCGGCCGCGCGGTCGGCGCCGACCTCGGCGACCACATCCCGGACTGGGTGGTGGAGCGGGCCATGACCTCCCCGGCGGACTCGGTGAACTCAATCCTCGGGGATCGGCTGGCGGGTCGGCCGATGGAATGGGACGCGCGCAACGGCGTCATCGTCCGCCTGGGCGAGCTCCACGGCATCGAGACCCCGGCCAACGGCATGGCCTCGACCCTCCTGGCCGCGGTCGGATGGCAGCTCCGATCCTGACGAGGCGCGTCCGGATTTTGCGACGATTGTGTAACGGCCTTCCGCGAACGCGGTCTGTGCCAGTTGGCGCACACTTACCGGACTGTAATGGATTGGCCTTGGAACGGCCAAGCCGCCTGCCCATTTAACAACCCGCTGGATGGGGCTGATGACCTCGCAAGTCATCACATCTAGGAGTTAATAAGAAACAATGCGTAACATTCTTCTCGCTACCGCTGCTCTCTCTCTGTTTGCTGTTCCTGCCATGGCGCAGACTGTGACTTCGCCGACCTACTACGGAACGCTGGGCTACACTCAACTGGATACCGACAATGCCGATCTCGGCGCGGTGACCGGTCGCGTGGGCGCAAAGCTGCACCCGAACTTCGGCGTCGAGGCCGAAACCTCGTTCGGGGTCGGTCATGACGACGTCAACGTCGCCGGCGTCGACGGCAAGGTCGAGCACCGGTACGACGTCGCCGGTTATGCCGTCGCCAGCCTGCCGGTGACCTCCAACATCGACCTGTTCGCCCGTGCCGGTTACGGCGTGACCGAGGTCAAGGGTTCCGCCGCAGGCATCGCCGCCAGCGACCACCTGACCAGCTGGAACTACGGCGCTGGCGCGACCTACAACCTGGATGCGCAGAACGGCATCCGCGCCGACTACACCTATCGTGACTTCCAGCACGACCAGGGCGGCGCAGACACCTATGCGCTGAGCTACGTGCGCAAGTTCTGATCCGGGGAGATCGGAACGACAAAGGGGCGGCCTTCGCAGGCCGCCCCTTTTGCGTATCCGGATGTGTGTGGCGTCAGCCGGGTTCGGCGACGAGGGCCCAGCGCATCGATCCCTCGCCGAACGGGCGGGTGAACCACTGGGAATAGCGTTCGAAGGCTTCGACTACAGCGTTGCGCAGGTCCGGCGCGACGGCCTCCCCACGATTGCGCTTCATGGCGGCGACGCAGTCGATGACCACATTCTGATGGGCTGAACCGCCGAGACTCTTGAGCACCTGCGCCACATCGCGGGCGAGGGACTCCAGGAACGACAGCTTGTCGTTCGGCGATACAGATTTCTTCTGGCTCTGGCTCATCGGTCAGGTCACCCCACAGTGCACAGTCTCGATTGAACGCCTTCCTCGCAAACTCGCCCCCTGCGTGCAAGCGGGGCAGGGGGCTTTGCAGTAGAAACTTCGTGAACAGCCGCCATAACTTTCGTCGAATTTAGCTGACAAACCTGCCGGCCGGGCGTCCTCTGCTCTTTCAAAGAGGGGGCTTAGACATGACGACATTCAACCCGGAAGCGGCGACCGCCGTCTGGCTGGCGACACTCTCGCCCGCCGATACAGCAAAGGCGGTAGCCTATACCCAGGGCGGCCACTGGCTGATCCTGTGGGGCTTCGTGGTCTCCCTCGTGGTCGCCTGGATCATCGTGCGCACCAATCTGCTGGGGCGGATCCGCGAGGGCATCGAGAAGCGCAAGGCCCGGCCGGTGCTGGCCTCCTTCGTCGTGGGCCTCGTCTATCTGGTGTTCAGCTGGGTGCTCAACCTGCCGTGGTCGATCTACACGAGCTGGTATCGCGAGGGGCAGTACGGCCTGACCGAACAGCCTTTCATGGGCTGGTTCGTCGAGGGTCTGATCAGCGCGGCTATCTCGACGGTGGTGATGTCGCTGGTTGTGGTCGCGCTCTATGCCCTGATCCGGCGGGCGAGGACGCTCTGGTGGGCCTGGGGCGCGGCCCTGATGGCGGTGGTCATCGTCATCGGCCTGGTGGTCTCGCCGATCCTGATCGAGCCCCTGTTCAACACCTATACGCCCGCCCCGAACGGCCCGGTGCGCGACGCCGTCGTGGCGCTCGCGAAGGAGACCGGGACCCCGTCGGACAAGATCTACATCTACAACGGCTCCAAACAGTCGGATCGCTATACCGCCAATGTCTCTGGGCTCTTCGGGTCGGCCCGGGTGGCGATGAGCGACGTCATGTTCGCCAAGGGCGCCGACCTCGCCGAGGTGCGCGGCGTCGTGGGTCACGAGATGGGCCACTATGTGCGTGGCCACATTCTCTGGATCGTCGGCGTCATGATCGTACTGGTCGCCCTGGCCTTCTGGCTGACCGACCGTCTCTACCCGGTGGCGAGGAAGCTGCTGGGCGCCAACAAGGTCGGCGACATTCGCGACCCGGCGGGCCTGCCGATCGTCATGGGGGTGCTGGCTTTCCTCGGCTTCATCGGCACCCCGCTGATGAACACCCTCACCCGCGTCACCGAGGCGGACGCAGATCACTTCTCCATGGTCCACGCCAACGAGCCCGACGGCCTGTCCAAGGCCCTGATCAAGACCGCCGAATACCGCGCGCCCTCGCCGGGCAAGCTGGAGGAGATCCTGTTCTACGACCACCCCAGCGTCGGCAACCGCATCCACGCCGCCATGGTGTGGAAAGCGACCCATCCGGCGGGCGCGCCCGCTTCGAAGGCCCCTACTTCGGGACAGTGAGGCCGGGGCGTTCGTTGTCCCAGATCATATGCAGGATGGACCAAAGTCCGTCCTGACCGCGGGCCAGCTGGATCGAGTTGACGCCGCGCCGCTCGGGCTCCGCGTCCGTCGGCGCGGTCCGGGCCTCATAGACGCTCCAGACCTGGGCCATATTGCCGAACACGTCGATGCGCCGCTCGATCTCGACCTCGAAGAAGCCGTTGGCGTCGAAGAAGGGTGTGACATTGGCCTGATACTCTTCGCGGCCCATCACCAACATGGTCGGACGGCCCTCGGCGTCCAGACCCGTGCGGGCCTGACGGCTGTCGGGATGGAAGATCTCGCGCTGGGTCGCCCAGTCGCGCGGACCGGCCGGGCCCGAGATACAGGCGTACATGGCGTCGACGACGGCGCCGATGTCGCTGCGATCCACCATCAGCCGCGCTTGCGCACGAACACCGTGCCCGCCGAGTAGCCCGCGCCGAAGCTGCAGATCAGGCCGGTGTCGCCGGGCTCGAAGCCGTCGTGACGCAGGTGGAAGGCGATGATCGAACCGGCCGAGGAGGTGTTGGCGTATTCGTCGAGGACGATGACATTCTCTTCCGGCGTCGGGTCGCGGCCCAGCACCTTGCGGCCGATGAACTCGTTCATGTTGATGTTGGCCTGGTGCAGCCACAGGCGCTTCAGCTCATGCGGGTCGAGGCCCAGCTCGCCGGCGTGGTCGACGATCATGTCCGACACCATCGGCACCACATCCTTGAACACCTTGCGGCCCTGCTGGATGAACAGCTTGTCCGGCTTGCCGATACCCTCGGGCGCGGCGTTGTTCAGGAAGCCGAAATTATTCCGGATGTTATTCGAGAAAACGGTCTTCAGCCGCGTGCCGAGGATGTCCCAGCCGCCCGGACCGGCCTGATCTTTCGCCTCGACGATCACGGCGGTACAGACGTCGCCGAAGATGAAGTGGCTGTCGCGATCCTTGAAGTTCAGGTGGGCCGAGCAGACCTCGGGGTTGACCATCAACACCGCCTTGACCGAGCCCGAGCCGATGAAGTCGGCGGCGGTCTTGATGCCGAAGGTCGCCGAGGAGCAGGCGACGTTCATGTCGAAGCCGAAGCCCTCGATGCCCAGGGCCTGCTGGATCTCGACGGCCAGGGCCGGATAGGGGCGGGGCATGTTGGAGGCGGCGCACAGCACGGCGCCGATCTCCGACACCGGCTTGCCCCAGGCCTCGATCGCCTGCTTCGCGGCGGCGACGGCCATCTCGGCCATGATCGACAGCTCGTCATTGCCGCGCTCCGGGATGTTCGGCGCCATCCGCTTCGGATCGATGATCCCGGCCTTGTCGAGCACGAAGCGGGACTTGATGCCCGAGGCCTTTTCGATGAACGGCACCGAGGAATGGGTCAGGGCCGCGACATCGCCCTCGGCGATTTCCATCGCATGGTCGGCGTTCCACTGGTCGGCCCAGGCATTGTAGGCCTCGACCAGTTCCTCGTTGGAAATCGACTGTTCGGGGGTGAACAGGCCGGTGGCGGCGATGACGGACGGGATCATATGGACTCTACCCTGACGCTCGACGGGCGGCGCCTCGGGCACGAGGGGGCGGTCCGTTCTTTTTCTGGACCCGTCTAATAGGCCGGTGGAGGCGTCCGGTCGAGAGAGGCTCTGATCCCTCTCCACCATCGATTTATCCGGCCACGCGGCGGGGCGGGCAGGGGCGTATCGCGCGCCGCGATCAGGGCCTCGACCAGATCCTCGGCCTCGCAGGGCCAGCCCGTGGGCGTGACGTAGAGCGGATAGTCGATCAGGGTCGCGTGCATCAGGGCCTGGAGCGAGACCTTTCGGCCGCGCCGCTCGAACGGCCCGGTCCGGTCTTCGGTCAGACCCCATCCCGCGTAGAAGGGCCGGCCATAGGTCGTCACGGCCTTGCCGCGCATCAGGGCCTCGAACCCCGACAGGGAGGTCAGGGTGACCAGCCGGTCGCAGGCGTTCAGGCAGTCGATGATGTCCAGATCGTCGGCGACGGCGTCCACCGCATCCATCGCCCCCGCGTCCAGCAGGCCCGGCCGGTTGCCGGCGGTGACGTCGGGGTGGTTGCGATAGATCAGGAAGGCATTGGGGAAGTCCCGCCGCGCCGCCTCAACCAGCCCGGTGTTGGTGCGGATGTCGGTGCAGCCGAGCCGGATCGACCGGTCGTTCTCGACCTGGCCTACGACCAGAAGCTTCTCGCGATCCGTAGGCCATCCGGCGGGCGGCTCGCCCTTGAGATTGTACTTCGACAGCCCCGCCTCGACGATCCGGTCCCGCAGCCGCGCCGCGCGCGTCAGGGCCGTGGCGTCGTATTCCTTCGTCGCGATCAGCGTCTCCAGACGGCTCGGCCCGGTCGCGTCGTAATAGACGCCCAGATCGTCCAGCACGACTGACAGGGCGCCGAAGAAGTCCGAGCCGAGGCCGCGCGAGCGGATGAAGCCGTCCTCCATCCGAACCGTCGGCGCGGTGCTCGCGGCGGCGGCCTGGAGGATCGGCGGGCTCTCCTTGCCGGCCCACCAGATCAGCTTGCCACCCCGTTCTTCCGCAGCCTTCGCGGCGTTTTTCGCGAACCAGTGATAGCGCACCTCGCCGCGCGGCGAGTTGAGCAGTTTGCGGATCGGAGGCCGCTTGGCCGGGGCGAAACCGGCGGCGGCCCAGAAGCCCTGCAGCCGCTCGGCCCGGTCGCGCAGCCGGATCAGCCGGTCCAGCGCCTGTTCGGCCTCGCAGCGTTTGCCGGTGATTGGATCGACATAGCGGGTGTAGCGGACCAGGGCGGCGGCGCTGACCTGTTCGATCGACCGCGCCTCGCCCCGGCGGTTCGTGTCCACCGCGTCCCTGGTCAGGCCCCACCCTGAATAGAAGGGCGCGCCGAAACAGCGGACCGGCAGGCCGCGCAGGAGGGCCTCGAACCCGAGGGCCGAGGTCACGACATAGACGGCGTCGACATGGGCCAGCAGATCGGCGGGCCGCACGTCGGTGTCGATCAGGGTGACGCCGGTCAGGTCGGCGGCGGCGATACAGCCCTGTTTGCGCCCTGCGGCCACCGCCGGATGGCGTTTGACGATCAGCTGGGCGTCTGGCTCGTCGCGGCGCGCGGCGGCGATCATGTCGCTGAACGACTGTGTCGAGGCCAAGCCGTAACCGATCGAGGCGTCGCCGAGCGTTTGGTCCACGATCAGGACGCGGCGGCCGGGCTTTAGCTGGCCCTGATCCAGCGGCCCGCCCATATTGGTCTTGGACACGCCCGAGGCCACGATCCCGGCGATCAGGTCGCGCGCCCGGGCGGTCAGGCCGGCGTCGCACCAGTCGGGGGCGGTCCGGATCAGGTCCTCCAGCCGCGAGGGCCGGGTCGCGTCATAATAGACCCCGAGATCGTCGACGATCAGGCTCAGCGAGGTCGCCCCGCTCTCGCCCAGACCCACCGACCGCAGGAAGCCGTCCTCGAGCGCGACATAGGGGATGCCCCGCCTCTCGGCGAGCCGCCGTCCCGCCGCCGCCGTCGGCTTCATCCCCCAGCCGAGCACGGCTTTCACATCCGGACCGGGCAGGGCGCCGAGGGCGTAGTCGGGCAGGAACTCCGCCAGGAACGGGACCTTGAGCACGCCGGGCGCGCAGACCCATGCCGACGTGGGGGCCGGTGTCACGTTTGACGATTCAGGGAGCGAAGAGGTCACCGGTCGTGTCTAGGGGCGGTCGCGTGGCGCGCCTAGCCCCCCGTCGCCATCCGATGTCGCGCCAGCAGCCGCTCGGCCGAGGCCAGGTGAAGCCGTTCGACCATGGCGCCGCCCACGCGGATCGCGCCCTTGCCGTCGGCGGTCGGGTCGGCGAAGGCGGCGACGATGGCCTCGGCCTGCTCCACCTCTGCGGGCGAGGGCGCGAAGGCCGCGTTGGCCGCCGCGATCTGCGACGGATGGATCAGACTCTTGCCGTCGAAGCCATAGAGCCGTCCCTGCGCGCATTCGGCGGCCAGGCCGTCGCCGTCCTCGATGCGGTTGAACACCCCGTCGAGGGCGATCAGCCCATGCATCTTCGCCGCCGCCACTGTCGCCGCCAGCCAGGGCTTCAGCGGTTCGCGGTCCGCCGCCGGGCCCGTCCCCAGCGTCGCCGCCAGATCGTTGACGCCCAGCATCAGCCCCGCCAGGGCTCCGCCGACGCCGGCGATGCTCTCCAGCCGCATCAGGGCCGCCGGGGTCTCGATCATGGCGATCAGGGCGGCCGAAGCAGGCAGGGCGGCGTTCAACTCACGCACGGCCTCGGCGCTCTCGACCTTGGGCGCGACGATCAGGCCGACATTCGTTTCCGAGAGCGCCTTCAGGTCCTTGGCGCCCCATTCGGTGTCCAGACCGTTGATCCGCACGCCCAGACGCGGCCCGAAGCCGCCCGAATGCACCGCCTCGACAGCAGCGGCGCGCGCCTCGGCCTTCATTTCCGGCGCAACGGCGTCTTCCAGATCCAGCACCGCGACGTCGCAATCCAGCGTCCGCGCCTTCTCGATCGCCCGGGCGTTCGACGCCGGCAGATAGAGGAGGCTTCTCCAGAGTTGGGTCGTCATTCGGTCTTCCTCCCGCCGGTCGAACCTATGCGGCGAAGACGGCCTTGAGCAAACGCTCCAGGGCCTCGGCGTCGACCTCATCGAAGGCGGCCTTTTCGGTGGCGTCCACGTCGAAGACGGCGATCAGTTCGCCCGAGGCGTCGAACACCGGGACCACGATCTCGCTCTCCGAGCGGCTGTCGCAGGCGATGTGGCCGGGGAAGGCGTGGACGTCGGGAACCAGCTGGGTCAGCTGCGTCTCGGCCGCCGCGCCACAGACGCCGCGCCCGAAAGCGATCCTCAAACAGCCCAGGGTGCCCTGATAGGGACCGACCACAAGTTCGCGAGGCTTGTCGGCGTCGACGACATAGAAGCCGGTCCAGAAATAGGCGTCAAAGGCGTCGGCGAGCATGGAGGCGACCGTCGCCATCCGAGCCGTGCGGTTGGTTTCTCCGTCCAGCACCGCCAGGATTTCGGCCTCGACCTCGGCATAGGCCTGGGCCTTGTCGGCGGGGCGGTCGGATCGGGCGACATAGGACATCGGGAGGCTCGCAGGCGTCGAAAGGGGGCGTGAAGGGCGCATATAGGCCTCTTCGGCGCGCTCCGCGACCTGTGCGCGTCTTGACGCACTCGCCTGTCAGGCGAGCCGTGCAAGTCTATGAAATCAGGGGAGAAGTCGCGGGGCGACGCAATTTGGTCGTTATGCGGCAACGCTTTGTTGCAAAAGCGCGTTAACCATACTGCAAAGTCACTAGACCCGAACGTCGGTTTGCGGAATGGTTAACGCCGCCAGTTTGGCTAAGGTCGCGTGGCGAATGGGGATTCGGGGTCGGGGATGAGCGAGGGGGACGACAAGCATCGGGCCGGATCAGGTTCGCGCAACATGCGCGGGCCGCTGACGGCTGTCGCCGCCATTCTCGCCCTGGCCGTGGTGGCCGGAACCGTCGCGAGCTGCGGCGATCGCGGTCCGACCTTCTGGCGTCAGAGCGGCGGCGCCAACGCCAACGCCTGTCCGCGCCCCGCCTCCCTGACCGGTTCGGAGTTCAACGCCCAGGAGGCGGGCCTGCGCGCCCTGCGCCGTGCGGCCTTCCGCGGCGACTTCTTCGCCCAGCTGGAGCTGGGTCAGCGCTACGCCGCCGTCCGCGCCACCGACAAGAATATCGAGGATCCGATCGAAAGCTCGGTCTGGACCGGCATGGCCCTGGCCAACGACCAGGGCTATTCGCCGATCAATCGCGTCGAACGCCGGGGCATGTTCGGCCGGCTGCGCTCGCTGTCGCGCTATGATGACTGCCGCGCCTGGGAACGGCACGAGGCCTACAATCGTCTGGACGCCCAGCTGTCGCGCATGTCGCGCGACGAGCAGGAAGAGGTGCGCGACCGGATGATCTACATCCTGTCGACCCAGGACGCCCAGGGCTTCCGCACCCTGGCCCGGCTGCACGATTCCCTGTTCGGCCCCTTCGGCGAGCCCGAGGACAACCCACAGGGACGCGAGGCCTACGGCCGCAAGGACGGGGCCAGCCGCGACGAGCAATGGCGCGGCGCCCGCTATTCGGCGGTCAATCTGTTCCAGCGAAACGACGTCGACGCCTATCTCTACAACTACCTCGCGGTCCAGACCGGTGACGTCGGGGCCTATGTCCTGCTCAAGGATTTCGAGCGGTCCTCGCCCAGCCGCGCCGCCTCGGGCGCCTTCGTTGAGGCCAAGGCGCGCCAGTGGGTGCCGCCCTACGAATTCTATCCCAACGACGCCCCGGCCTCGGGCGTGCCCTTCTCGGACGAGAGCCGTCCGCGCGGCGACGCCTATGACTACGCCCTGTCGCGGATGCAGACCGAAATGCCCTTCGTCCATGTCGGGCGGGCGCTCAAATATCTGGGCGTGGTCACGGTCGTTCCGATCGAGCCGAACCGCCTGACCAAGCACGAGATCGAATCCTTCGAGGCCATGCTGGGCCATCCGATGGATTCCTTCCTCTCGCCGCTCGAGAAGGTTCGGGCTATCCAGCTGGCGGCCATGAACGGCTCGTCCGAGGCCCAGCTGGTGCTGGCGGTCATGTATTCCGAGGGCATCGGGGTCCCCGCCGACTACGCCCGCGCCTTCCACTGGTACTCACTGGCCGACAAACAGGGGAACCCGGAGGCCAAGTTCGCCATGTCCACCTTCTTCGCCCTCGGCGTCGCCGGGGTGGCGGATCAGGACAAGGCCGAGGCCGTCGCCTACCGCATCGATTCCGCGCTGGCGGGCTTCGGCCCCTCGGCCTCGCGCCTGCAAGCCGTCCTGGCCCAGGTCTCCCGCTCACCGCGCCGCTAGGAGGCGACTTTCCGATGAAGACGCCGCCGGCTTCCGCCCTCCGCCTCCTGACCCTGGCCACCGCCGCGACGGCCGTGGTCTTCACCGCCTTTGACGCCGCCCCGGCCGCCGCCCAGACGGCTGCGCGGGTCGAGGCCCAGACGCGCCCGAACTTTGGCCTGCTGCTCAGCCCCTCGGCGGGGACGCGGAACCGCAACCACCGCCGATACAACTACCGGGACCACCGTCCGGACTACCGGCCCGACTGGCGTCCGGGTCCCGACGGCGGCTGGGGCCCCGGCTACGGCCCGGGCGCGGGACCGAACGAGGTCATCGTCCAGTGCGGCGGCAATCCCGGCAGCGGCGCCATCGAGAACGCGGTGCGCCGCGTCCCGGCGGGCGGCACCCTGACCATCCGCTCCAACGGCGGCGCCTGCGTCGGCTGGCTGAATATCGACAAGCCCATGACGGTGCGCGGCTCGGGAACCTATGCCGGCCAAGTGACGCTCCAGGCGCCCGAAGGCCTGCCCTGCATCACCGTGGCGCCGGGCGTGCGCGCCGTGATCCAGGACCTGGCCATGGCCGCGCCCACCGCCGGCGAGGCTCCCTGCGTGGCGGGCGACGAGGCGACGGTGGTGCTGGACCGCGTCTCCCTGCGCTACGTCGGCAATGAATCGCCCTTCCTGATCCGGGGCGGCATCCTCGACATCCGCAACGCCTCGATCGACGCCCAGACCATGTCGCCCGCCATCCTGGTCGAGGACGGCACCCTGACGGCCGTCAGCGTCAATGTGATCAACGCCCAGTCGGGCATCGAGGTCGCGCCCGGCTCGGGCGGCCCCTCGCTGATCAACTCCGTCTATCTGACCGGTGAGAAGAACCCGTCCAACTTCGGCCCGCGCTCCATCGGGGTGAACGTTCGTTCGCGTCGTTCGCTCGGCGAGCTGAACATCGTGAACAGCCGGATCTGCGGCTATAATGAGGGCGTCGCCGTCGACGGCGTGCGCGTCAATGTCCAGGGCTCAAAGGTCTGCCTCGCCGACAAGGGTCTGGTCGTCTATGGCGGCGAGCTGAAGCTCGACGATTCCCGCGTCCGCGCCCGCTACGTCGGGGTCTATGCCGACGCCGGCCGTGCGGTGGTGACCGCCAGCATCTTCTCCGGCGTCGACCGGCCCTTTGAATCCGGTCCGCGCGGTGACGTCGACGCCAGCAACAACCGCCTGTGGTCGCGCAGCGACATCTGCCGCCCTGACTTCCGCGACGAGTATCGCGGCCGCTACAGCCCCGATTGGGGCGGCCGCCGCCGTGACGACCGCTTCTCCTGCATGACCCGGCCCTATCCGCAGGAGTGGTGGGCCGAGGAGGAGGGGGCGATGGGCCTGCCCTATGTCAATGACGCCTACGTCCTGCCGGGCATGGGGCGGTTCAACTCCGGCTGCGGCTGGTACACCCGCGACGGCGGCTTCATCGACGACACCCGCTACTACGGCGAAGCCCGCTGGGGTCGGCGCAACCCGCCGCTGCCCTATGCCAACGACCCCCGATACGACCGTGGCTGGATCCGCCAGCAGGAGCGTCTGCGCGAGACCTGGTGCAGCGCCCCGAGCCGTGGCGGCTTCGGCCTGCTCAATCCGGTCGCGCCGATTGTGACGCCCTACTGATCCGCGAAGCGATGGGCTCAGCCGCCCATCGCGTCTCGCGCCCGGCCCAGCCGCAGGATCGCCTTGTCCAGCACGGCGTCGGCCTTGGCAAAGCACAGGCGGATGATGCCGGTGGGGCGGTCCGCGCCGGTCATGAAGGCCGAGACCGGGATGGCCGCGATCCCGAACTCCGTCACCAGCCGGCGGCAGACCTTCTCGTCGTCCAGATCGATCCCCGAGGCCCTCAGGTCCACGCACAGGAAGTAGGTCCCCTCGCTGGCGGTCGTGATGAAACCCTGGGCCGCCAGACCCGAGGCCAGCCGGTCGCGCGACTGCTGCAGTTCGGCGCGCATGGCCGTGAACCGGTCCGCGGGCCAGGCCAGCCCCTGCGCGACCGCGCTCTGCAGGTTGGGGGCGGTGGCGAAGGTCAGGAACTGGTGCGCCTTGGCGACCGGATCGACGACCTCGGGCGCGCCGCAGACGAAGCCGATCTTCCAGCCGGTCAGGCCGAACATCTTGCCCGCCGAGCCGATCTTCAGGGTGCGCTCCGCCATCCCGGGCTCGGCCAGCAAGGATCTGTGCGTCCGGCCGTCGAAGATCACATGCTCCCAGACTTCGTCGCTGATGGCGATCAGGTCGTGCCGGACGCAGAAGCGGGCGACGGTCGCCACCTCTTCCGCGTCGAAGGCCCGGCCGGCGGGGTTCAGCGGGTTGTTGAACATCAGGGCCCGGGTCTTCGGCCCCGCGATCCCGGCCAGCAGGCCCTCGGTGATGCGCCACTCCGGCGGGCTCAGCCGCACCCGCACGACGACCCCGCCGGCCCGCTCGATCAGCGGCACATAGGCGTCATACACGGGCTCGAAGACCACCACCTCGTCGCCGGGCTGGACCACCGCCAGTACCGAGGCGGCGATGGCCTCGGTCGCGCCCGAGGTGATCAGCACCCCCTCGGGCGTCAGGGGAACGCCCTGTAGCCGCCCATAGTGTTCGACCACGGCGGCCTGAAGCTCGGGCAGGCCGCGCGAGGGGGCGTACTGGTTCGAGCCGTGGATCACCGCCTCGGCCGCCGCCCGCCTCAGATCCTCCGGCCCCGGAGCGTCGGGGAAGCCCTGGCCGAGGTTGATCGCGCTGTGCGTCCTCGCCAGCCCCGACATAGTCTCGAAGACGGTCACCGGCATGTTCTGGAAGACGGGATGGAAGCGCATGGGACGAACGAAGCCCGGGAACGCCCCGGTTTCAAGGCCGGAAGACACCCGTTTGGGTTCTTATAACTTTGGTATGGGTTTTGATTAACCCTGTTCCTCAACGGCTCCGCTTGTGGGCAGGTATTCGTCGGGAGGACTAAAAAATGCTGATTCTGATGTCCGTTATCGCGCCTGTGGTCGTCGCCTGCTTCATCCTGCCGACGATCCGCGACACCCTGATCATCCACGACCGCCTCTACGGCCGACATCGGGTGCGCAAGCAGGATCGCGATCCGCGCTGAGGGCGACTGGTAGGCCTGGAGGGACTCGAACCCCCAACCAGACCGTTATGAGCGGTCGGCTCTAACCATTGAGCTACAGGCCCCCAAGGTCGAACGGTGGGCCTAGCAGGGGATGGGCCGGCTGCAAAGCCGCCTGCAGTCTGTCGGCGATTTCATCCCGATGAACAAAGCCTGACCGTAGTCCTGACGTCGTCGTTCAGGAGGAAGGGTCCAAAGGAACGCTCAGGACGGTCACGCATTTCGCGGGCCGTTGCAGGATCGTTCCCAGGAGACCCCAGATGACCCTCAAATTTCGCACACTGGCCGTCGGCGGCGCCCTGATGGTCGCGACCGCCCTGACGGCCCCGGCGGCCTTCGCCCAGTCCGTGGGCAATGCGCCCGTCTCGAGCACCATCCAGATGGTCCAGACCCAGCCGTCGCTGAACCTGTCGGCGACGGGCGAGGTCAAGGTCGCGCCCGACATGGCCACCATCACCTTCGGCGTGGTCACCGAGGCCCAGACGGCCCAGGAGGCCATGGCCCAGAACGCGACGCAGATGACGCGCGTCGCCGCCGCCCTGCGCCGGGCCGGCATCGCCGAGCGCGACATCCAGACCTCGGGCCTGAACCTCCAGGCCCAGTACGACTACGTCCAGAACGAACCGCCGAAGCTGCGCGGCTATCAGGCGACCAACCGGGTCACGGTCAACATCAACGACCTGACCAGGGTCGGGACCACCGCCGACGCCGTCGTCGCCGCCGGGGTCAACCAGATCGACGGCATCTCGTTCGGGCTCAAGGACCCGAAGACGGCCGAGGATCAGGCCCGCCGTCTGGCCGTCCAGGCCCTGCAGGCCAAGGCGCGGCTCTATGCCGAGGCGCTCGGCGTCCAGCTGGGCGGCATCCGCTCGCTGAACGAGGGTGGCGGCTATACGCCCCAGCCGCCGATGCCGGTCTTCGCCATGGCGCGGATGCAGTCCGCGGGCGCCGATTCGACTCCGGTCTCGGCCGGCGAGCTGTCGGTGAAGATCGACATCACGGGCGTCTACGACATCCGTTAAGCCGACCCGACGGAAGGGCGGGGCTGCGTGATCGCGGCCCCGCCTTGCGTCGATTTCACTTGAGGCCGGGCGGCGCGCGGGGGACCTTCGACCCTCACCGTTCGGAGCCTCCCTCATGATCCGCAGCCTCGGCCTCGCCGTCGTCTCCACCGCCGTGATGGCGTCCGCCGCGATGGCCCAGACTGCAGACCCTGCGGGCGAGGCGAGGGTGCTGGAGATCCTCAAAACCACGCCCCTGATCGACGGGCACAACGACCTGCCCTGGGCCCTGCGCGAGAAGCACAGCAACGATCCCTATGCCGTGGACCTGACCACCGACCTGACAGCGACGGGCCTGCATACCGACATCCCCCGGCTGCGCGCGGGCGGGGTTGGGGGCCAGCTGTGGTCGGTCTATGTGCCCGCCGACATCACGCCCGCCGAGGCGGTCAAGGAGACCTTCGAACAGATCGACACGGTCCGCCGGATCGTCGCCGCCCATCCGGACGTGTTCGAACTGGCCACGACCGCCGCCGACATCGAGCGCATCCACAAGGCCGGAAAGATCGCCAGCCTGATCGGCATGGAGGGCGGTTATTCGATCGACGACTCCCTGGGCCTGTTGCGGGAGTTTCAGGCCGCCGGCGCGCGCTACATGACCCTGACCCATTCGAAGACGACCTCATGGGCCGACAGCGCCACCGACGCGCCGAAATGGGGCGGGCTCAATCCGTTCGGCGAGGCGGTGGTCCATGAGATGAACCGCATCGGCATGATGGTCGACCTGTCCCATGTGTCGGAAGAGACGATGCTGGACGCCATCCGGGTGTCGGAGGCGCCGGTGATCTTCTCCCACTCCTCGGCGCGGGGGGTCACCAACAACCGGCGCAACGTGCCTGACAGGGTGCTGAGGCTGATGCCCGCGAACGGCGGCATCGTCATGGTCACCTTCGTGCCGGGCTTCGTGAGCGCGGCCATCGCCGACTGGAACCGGCAGATGGGCGAGGAGGCGACCCGCCTCGGCGTAGACCCGGGCGCCGAGCCTCTGGACCCCGCCCTGGCCGCCTGGGCCGAAGCCCATCCGCGCCCCCACGCCACGGTCGCCGACGTCGTCGCCCACATCCAGCATGTGCGCGAGGTGGCGGGCATCGACCATGTGGGGCTGGGCGGCGACTTCGACGGGGTCGAGAGCCTGCCCGACGGCATCACCGGCGTGGACGCCTATCCGGAAATCCTGGCCGCCCTGATGGCCGCCGGATGGAGCGAGGCCGACATCCGCAAACTGGCCGGCGAGAACCTGCTGCGCGTCATGCGGGCGGTCGAGGCCGTGGCCCGGTCCAAGGCCGACGAACGGCCGGGGATGGCGGTGAATGCGGCGATGGGGGCGGCCGCCGCGGCCGGGTGAAGTGGCACGGCGCCGCCCTGAAAAAACAGTGCCACCGTGCCAAACCGTGCCGGAAGTGGCGGAGTCAGTCCGCGAAAAACACCGCCACACCGCCAAATCCCGCCAACACCATCAGGCGATTTCAACGGGTTAGGGTTTCGGGCGCCTGGCGGACCGCCAGATTATGCGAAATTCGGACGCCGGACCTGAGGACGGTTCGGGAGGGGGCTTGATGTCAAAGACCGCGCTGGAGGTGGGAGGGTAAGGGCGAGGGCGCAAGGTGTATATGGGAATAAATTCCTTACCTCGCCGTCCGGTCCCTCAACAGCTAGCCGCTGCCGTCAGAGCACATTCTCTGGTCCGAAACGCGCCGGTATTCGGGCGCTCCGAGCTTACGAAGTCGATGCTTGATTGGCCTCTAGGATTCGTCCCGCGAATCTGCCCTATCTTGGCAGTCCTAGGTTGAGGGGCATGATGGCTTACAAAGCGAACGTCGTTTCCGTCATGATCGCTTCTCCCAGCGATGTGCCCACCGAGAGGGCGCTCGTTCGCCAAATCCTGACCGAATGGAATGACGTCTATTCGAAGCGAGAGGCCCTTGTTCTGATGCCGGTTGGCTGGGAAACGCATTCCTCGCCCGAGCTATCGGGACGCCCCCAAGACATGATCAACGAGCGTCTACTGGCTGATGCAGACCTTCTAATTGGGATATTCTGGACACGGGTGGGCAGTGACACTGGCAAGGCTATCAGTGGGTCAATCGAAGAGATAGATCGCCACAGAAAGGCAGGTAAGCCCGTTATGATCTACTTTTCCGAAGCTCCTGTGCGTCCGGACAGCGTAGATCGTGAACAGTATGAGAAGCTGAAGGAGTTCAAAAGCTGGGCGATGACTGAAGGACTCGTTCAGACCTATCAAAGCCTCGACGACTTTAGGATGAAACTTCAGCGACAAGTTCCGCTCGCGCTTCAGCAAAACCCCTATTTGCAGTCGGTTATTGGGGCCGCCGAGGGCGGTTATGTTACGGTGAATCTTGACCCGGATATGGGTTCTTTCCGGTCGGCGGAGCCTTCTCTGTCAGAAGCCGCTGCGGCCTTGCTCCGAAGCGCCGTTCAGGACGGGACCATAATGGTCCTTCGGACGCTAGGCGGAACGCACGTCCAAGCTGGGCGGGAGACTTTTGGCGACAACAGTCCCCGAGACACCGCGCGCTGGACAGGAGCGGTTGAGGAACTAGTAAAAAGGGGATTCCTCTCTGACAGAGGTCACAAGGGGCAGCTATTCGCCGTAACCAACGCAGGTTTCGAGTACGCCGAGGAGATTGGGTATCCGATCGGCACCACCTTGTAGCTGCCGCTAACCCAATTGGGTGGTTTATTTCCTCCGAGACGTTTTCCAAGCAGCCGTGCGTCAGATCGAGAAAACTGACTGTAGAATTTGACTAAGGGGCTATCGAACCGCAGCTGTTGATTGACCAAGACCGGGACTGGGCGCGCGTATGATGGCTTTAGGCGGCGGCAGGCGGGCCGAACTCGCTGACCAAATCCATTATGAGACCGCCTGCCTCGTGATTGAGCAGCAGGAAGCCATTCGGCAAATATGGGCCGATCAGGCCGCCAAAGGGTTGCTGTTCAGCGGTGCGACAGCCAAGCGCGCTATCGGCTCCGCCGAGGCTCTCGGAGAAAAGCTGGTCGCCAGTGGGCTTGAGAAGCTGGAGTTGGCCTGCCGAGGGGCATGGGTGAGCCGTAGCCAACTCAAAGGCATTACCAGGGACGAGGTGAGCAAAGGCATAGGACGGCTGGCCGAAGTCACACTTGATGCGGTGAAGAAGCTCAAGATCGAAGGTGACGCGCTGAAGGAATGCGAGCGGCTGCTTGAGGGAGCTAGGGGCCGGCTATTGCGTAAGGCCGATGATCATTTCGCGGGTTGGACCTTGGGGGCGAAGACTTGGGTTGAACGACATCCGTTTTTCAAATGGGCAGGAGTTTCCCTAGCGGGGGGAGCCGGTTCGGTTCTGCTCGCCGTTTTGGGAGCATGGATCATCAAGAAGATGGGACTGAACTAGAAGCTTGGGATTTTGATCCGGAAGGGCCTGACGGTAGACGGGGTTCGATAGGGCGAAACCCCTACCGCACCTGCCTCAACCCCTCCCAAAGCCCGATCCCGGCGCTGACCGACAGGTTCAGCGAACGCGTCTCGGGGCGAATCGGGATGAAGACGCGGGCGTCGGCGGCGGCGTGGACATAGTCGGGGGCGCCGACCGTCTCGCGACCGAACAGCAACACGTCGTCGGGTTCGAAAACGAAGTTCGACAGACTGGTCGCGCCCTTCGTCGTGAAGAGAACGAGCCGGCCCGGAGCGCGGTCGCGCTGGAACGCATCCCAGTCGGAATGCCGTGTCATATGGCCCAGAGGGCCGTAGTCGAGGGCGGCGCGCTTCATGGCGCGGTCGTCGAAACGGAAGCCGACCGGCTCGATCACATGCAGCTGGACGCCGAAACAGGCGCCCAGCCGGATGCAGGCGCCGACATTCTGAGGGATGTCCGGTTGAAAAAGGGCGAGACGCATTCTAAGCCCCTAATACGCGTGGCCTGGGGGCTTGTCGCGGTCCAATTTGCGACTGTTTCGCAAGAAGCATCAGCGACTTGCGGTGACCGACCGCGGGGGAGGGCCGGGTTAACCCGCGTGACTCGCAAACGACATACTGCCGACGTGACGGCTCCACTTTCGGGTGTCCGGGGACGACGGCCAATAAGAGGGTGAAACGTTGGCCGAACCGGTCGTTACAGAGGGCGTCGAGTCTGACGCCACCCGCCGTGACTTCATCCATATCGCAGCCGGGGCCATGGCCGTCGGCGCGGGGGCGATGGTGGCCTGGCCGCTGATCAACCAGATGAACCCCGCCGCGGACACCCTGGCGCTTTCGACCATCGAGTTCGACGTGTCCAAGGTCCAGGAAGGCCAGCAGGTCGTCATCACCTGGCAGGGCAAGCCGGTGTTCGTGCGTTACCGCACGGCCAAGGAAATCAATGAGGCCGCCAATCCGGTCGGCTCGCTGAAGGATCCGGAAGCCGACAGCGCCCGCGTGAAGCCCGGCCATTCCAAATATCTGGTGGTCATCGGCTCGTGCACCCACCTGGGCTGTATCCCGACCTTCGGTTCGGGCGAGTACGGCGGCTGGTTCTGCCCGTGCCACGGCTCGGTCTATGACACCTCGGGCCGCATTCGTAAGGGACCGGCGCCGAAGAACCTGGTGGTTCCGGACTACGCCTTCCTGACTGACACCCGCATCAAGATCGGTTGAGGCCAGACCAGACCATGAGCGATCACGAATCCACCTACGTCCCCAAGACCGGCATCGAGAAGTGGCTTGACGCCCGCCTGCCGATCGTCCGCTTCGGCGCCGACTATCTGTCGCTGCCCACCCCGAAGAACCTGAACTACTGGTACACCTTCGGCGGCATCCTGACGGTCTGCCTGATGATCCAGATCATCACGGGCATCGTCCTGGCCATGCACTATACCCCCAACACCGCCCTGGCCTTCGCCTCGGTCGAGCGCATCATGCGCGACGTGAACGGCGGCTGGCTGATCCGCTTCATCCACGCCAACGGCGCGTCGATGTTCTTCATGGCGGTCTATATCCACATGCTGCGCGGTCTCTATTACGGATCGTACAAGGCTCCGCGGGAGATGATCTGGATCCTGGGCTGCGTGATCTTCTTCCTGATGATCGCCACGGCCTTCCTGGGCTACGTCCTGCCGTGGGGCCAGATGTCCTACTGGGGCGCCGAGGTCATCACCAACCTGATCGGGGCCATCCCGCTGATCGGCGAGCCGATCCTGATCTGGCTGCGTGGCGGTCCGGGCATCGATAACGCCACGCTGAACCGCTTCTTCTCGCTGCACTATCTGCTGCCGTTCGTGATCTTCGGCGTGGTGGTGCTGCACCTGTGGGCGCTGCACACCTCGGGCCAGAACAACCCGGTCGGCATCCTGATCCCCAAGGATCGGGAGAAGAAGGACATGGTGCCCTTCCACCCCTACTACACGGTCAAGGACGGCTTCGCCCTGATCCTGTTCCTGATGCTGTTCTCGCTGTTCGTCTTCTTCATGCCGGACGCCCTGGGCCACGCCGACAACTACATCCCGGCCAACCCGCTGCAGACCCCGGCGCACATCGTGCCCGAGTGGTACATGCTGCCCTTCTACGCGATCCTGCGCGCCATCCCGGACAAGTTCGGCGGCGTGGTGGCGATGTTCGGCGCCATCGGCGTGCTGTTCATCCTGCCCTGGCTGGATACGTCCAAGGTGCGCTCGATGCGCTATCGCCCGACGATGCGGACCTTCTTCGTGGTCTTCTGCCTGGTCGGCCTCGGTCTGGGCTGGTGCGGCGGTCAGCTGCCCGACAGCCACGTCATCCCGAACATGACGACGTTCAACCTGATCGACGGGGACCTGAACTCCTACCTGTGGCTGACGCGCCTGCTGACGGCCTACTACTTCGCCTTCTTCTTCATCATCCTGCCGCTGGTGGGACTGAAGGAGACGCCGCTGCCGATCCCGGCCTCCATCTCCGAGCCCGTGCTGAGCGGTTCGGACGCCATGACCGCCGCGGCTCCGGCCCAGGCCGAGAAGAAGGGCTGATCGCGATGACGATTTCCATCCGTAACACCCTGATCGCGGTCGCGGCCTTCGCCGGCCTGACCGTCGCTGCGGCCCCGGCTCTGGCCGAAGGCGGCGCCCACCACCTGCGCGACGGCGGCTTCAGCTTCGAGGGGCCGTTCGGCACCTTCGATCAAGGCCAGCTGCAGCGCGGCTACAAGGTCTATCGGGAGGTCTGCGCGGCCTGCCACTCGATGAGCCTGATGCATTTCCGGACCCTGGGCGAGAAGGGCGGGCCCTTCTACGACCCGCACGCCGCGAACCCGGCCGAGAACCGCTACGTCAAGGCGCTGGCCGCCGAGATCCAGGTCTCGGACATCGACAATGAGACGGGCGAGCCGATCCAGCGTCCCGGCATCGCCGCCGACGCCTTCCCGTCGCCCTATCCGAACCACACGGCGGCCGCGGCCGCCAACGGCGGGGCGGCTCCGCCTGACCTGTCGGTGATGGCCAAGGCCCGCCACGGCGGCGCCAACTACATCTATTCGATCCTGACCGGCTACCACACGCCGCCGGCGGGTCTGAAGATGACCAACACCCAGCACTACAACGCCTATATGTCGGGCGACCTGAAGCCCTTCATGCCGGAAGGCGCCGCGACCCCTCCGGGCGGTTTCATCGCCATGCCGCCGCCGCTGGCCCAAGACGGTCTGGTCACCTACGACGACGGCACCCGCGCCACCAAGGACCAGATGGCCAAGGACGTCGCCGCCTATATCGCCTGGGCCTCCGAGCCCCACGCGGTCGAGCGCAAGCAGGCGGGTCTGGGCGTGCTGGCCTTCCTGGCCCTGTTCGCCGGCGTGACCTACGTCAGCTATCGCCGCATCTGGAAGAACGTGGCCCACTAGGGTCTACGCCTCTCGGAATGATCAGCCCGCCGGAGCAATGCTCCGGCGGGTTTTTTGTTTTGGGCTCTATCGCTCGCCCAGCGGCGGCTCGCTGCTTGAGCGCGGATTGGTGCGTGGCGGCGCTCAAGCAGCTGGCGACCGCGTCGACGGCGGTAGCGCCCCAAAATGTCGCATGGTCGAACGGTGTTTTCACTTTATGATGCAAAGTGCATATGGAGGGAAATGCCATGAAACGTGTCGCCAGTCTGATCTTCGCCCTCGGTCTCGCCATTGCCGCGCCGACGGTCGCCAGCGCCCAGCAGAACCTGCCCGCCGGGACGCCCGAGCAGCGGGAGGCCATGCAGAAGGTGGCCTGGCTGGACGGAGAGTGGCGGGGCACGGCGGTGATGACGACGCGGGCCGGGACGCAGACCCTGCGCCACACCGAACGGATCGGGACCCTGCTGGGCGGCTCGATCCGGGTGATCGAGGGCCATTCCTACAATCCCGACGGCACGACCGCCTTCAACGCTGTCGCCATCCTCAGCTGGGACAATGAGAAGAAGGCCTACACCATGCGGTCCTATGCCCAGGGCGGCGTGGTCGAGGTGCCGTTCGAGGGCGACGCCAACGGCTTCCGGTGGACCATGACCGTGCCGAGCGGGCAAATCCGCTATGTGACGACGCTGGAGAACGGGACCTGGCATGAGGTCGGGGAATTCGTCATGGAGGGCCGGCCGCCGTTCAAGGTGATCGAGATGCACCTGACCCGGATCGGCGACAGCGCCTGGCCGGCCGCCGGAGCCGTTTCGCCCGGAGAATGACAGCCTGAACCGGGGCCCAAACCAGGGGTCTGAACAGGCGTCTCGCATTCCGGGGCGACCCTTGCTAATCCGCTGGGATGATCGCTCGACTTCGCCCCGTCCCGTTCGACCTCGGTCCCGTCCACTTCGTCGGCATCGGCGGCATCGGCATGAGCGGCATCGCCGAGATCATGCTCAAGATCGGCTATTCGGTTCAGGGTTCGGACGCCAAGTCGAGCGCCAATACCGACCGGCTGGAGAAGCTGGGCGCGAAGATCTTCATCGGCCATGACGCCGCCCATGTGATCGAGGGCGTTTCGGCCGTGGTCTATTCGACGGCGGTGAAGGCCTCCAATCCGGAGATGATGACGGCCCGCGAGCGCCGCATCCCGCTGGTCCGCCGCGCCGAGATGCTGGCCGAGCTGATGCGGCTGCAGTTCTCGATCGCGGTCGGCGGCACCCACGGCAAGACGACGACCACCTCGATGGTCGCGGCCCTGCTGGACGCGGCGGGCTTCGATCCGACGGTGGTCAACGGCGGCATCATCAACGCCTATGGCACCAACGCCAAGGTCGGGGACGGCGACTGGATCGTGGTCGAGGCGGACGAGTCGGACGGCAGCTTCCTGCGCCTGAAATCGACGGTGGCCATCGTCACCAATATCGACCCCGAACACCTCGATCACTACGGCGACTTCGACAAGGTGCGGGCCGCCTTCGTGGACTTTGTCGAGAACATCCCCTTCTACGGCTTCGCCGCCGTCTGCCTCGACCACCCCGAGGTCCAGCGTCTGGTCGCCTCTATCGATAACCGGCGTCTTGTCACCTATGGCCTGAACCCGCAGGCGATGGTGCGGGCCGAGGGCTGCGAGATGGGGCCGGACGGCTGCCGCTTCGATGTGGTCTTCCAGTCCGGCGATCCGTCGGTCGAGCCGACCCGGATCGAGGGCCTGCACCTGCCCATGGCGGGTTGGCACAATGTCTCCAACGCCCTGGCCGCCATCGCCGTGGCGCGCGAACTGGATGTCTCGGACGAGGCGATCAAGACGGGTCTGGCCGGCTTCGGCGGGGTCAAGCGGCGCTTCACCACCACAGGCGTGGTCGGCGGCGTGCGCATCGTCGACGACTATGGCCACCACCCGGTCGAGATCGCCGCCGTGTTGAAAGCCGCGCGTCAGGTCACCGAGGGCAAGGTGGTCGCCGTCATGCAGCCGCACCGCTACACCCGGCTGCGCGACCTGATGGAAGAGTTTTCGACCAGCTTCTCGGACGCCGACGTGGTCCTGATCGCCGACGTCTATCCGGCGGGCGAGGCCCCGATCGAGGGGGTGGACAAGAACGCGCTGGTCGACGGCGTGCGCCGCTATGGCCACCGCCAGGTCTCGGCGCTCGACAGCGTCACCGCCCTGCCGCGCATCGTCGCCGAGGCGACCTCGGCCGGCGACGTGGTCGTCCTGCTGGGCGCCGGCGACATCACCAGCTGGGCCTATGCCCTGCCGGCGCAGCTCGAAGCGCTGGGGTAAAGTGACCGACTGGTATTCCCGTCCGGTCCTGTTCGTTGCGGACATCGAACGGTCGGTGGCCTTCTACCGGGGCCAGCTCGGGTTTCGCGAGGACTGGCGTTACGACGAGGGCGGCGAGCGGATGATCGTTCAGGTCAGCCGGCAGGAGTGCGAACTGATCCTGTCCTCGCAATGGCCCGACAAGGTGGGCGGCGGTCTGGTCTTCGTCTCGCTGGACCTCGACCTGCTGTCGGCGACGCGGGCCGAGTTCGAGCGGCGCGGGGTGGAGGTCACGGACGGCCATTGGGGCTATCCGCTGATGATCGTCACCGATCCGGACGGCAACCAACTGTACTTCCCCTATCCGGCGGATGACCAAACCGCCGTCTGATGTCTGACCTCTTGCCTTGGCGAGCCCGAGCGGGCATCGCAGGCCGATGAGCGACTGGCGAGACACCCTTCCTTCCGTGCGCGGCAAGCTGCTGCGCGACGAGCCGCTGGGGCCTTTCACCTGGTTCCGGGTCGGCGGGGCGGCGGAGGTCCTGTTCATTCCGGCGGACGCTGAGGATCTGGCGGACTTCCTGAAGGGGCTCGACGCCGCCGTACCGGTTCTGGTGCTGGGCGTGGGCTCCAACGTCATCGTGCGCGACGGCGGGGTCGAGGGCGTTGTCATTCGTCTGGCGGGCCGTCCGTTCGCGGGCGTGACGACCGAGGGCGAGACCATCACCGCCGGCGCGGGGGCGCTGGACGCCATGGTCGCCAAGGCCTCGGCCAAGGCCGGGCTGGCCGGGCTGGAGTTCTATGCGGGCATTCCGGGCACGATCGGCGGGGCCCTGACCATGAACGCGGGCTGCTACGGTTCGGAAACCAAGGACATTCTCGTTTCGGCCTGGGGCCTGACGCGGGCGGGTGAGCGGGTCGATTATGCGCTCGCCGACTTCGGCTATACCTATCGCCACTCCGAGGCGCCCGCCGACATCATCTGGATCGAGGCCGTCTATCGCGGCGCGCCCGACGCGCCCGAGGCCGTATCGGCCCGCATCGCCGAGATCACCTCGCGCCGCGAGACCACACAGCCGATCCGCGAGAAGACCGGCGGCTCCACCTTCAAGAACCCGCCCGGCCATTCGTCGTGGAAGCTGGTCGACGAGGCGGGATGGCGCGGCAAGCTGCACGCCGTGACCGGGGGAGGGGCCATGTTCTCGGACCTGCACTCCAACTTCATGATCAACCCCGGCGGGGCGACCGCCGCCGACATCGAAGGTCTGGGCGAGGCCGTCCGCGCCGACGTTCTGGCCAAGACCGGGGTCCAACTGGATTGGGAGATCAAGCGGATCGGGCGGCCCGGCTGATCTGTCAGCCTCAGGCGGGGATTGCGTGAACGGTCGCTGGGGGTCTGAAGTCCGGGAGAGCGCCAAGGTCGGCTTACGACCCGTTGCCGACGTTGGTCACTAGCCTTCTCGTAGCAGCCAGAGTTGTTAACTCGAAACTCCCTAGGTTGTGGCCGACCTCAACGGCTCAGGGCGAGTGTGACCTCATGCGCAGAGCAGCAGCTATTTTGTCGGCGGCAACGGTGGGCCTCACCGCCTGTTCGGCTAGCCAGCCAACTGCGACCGATGCCACCAATGATACCAATGTCCGTTGCCTCGTCCTTTTCACCATTCTCCAAAAGACCCACCCTTCAGCGGACAATACCGCAGGCGTTTTCTACTACCTCGGCAGACTGGACCAACAGTTTCCCCAAGGTGGCTTCGAACCTGCCGTGAAGGCTTACGTCGAAGAGATCAAAAGCGACGACAGTGGGGTGACGCGGACGATGCAGGAATGCGTCTCCGCCGCAAAAGGCAGTATCGCAACACATCGCGCAGCAATTGCTGCGCTGCGCTGAACGTCAGCTTCCCACCCAGAGCTGACACCAAGCCCGTCCGCTCACAGAAGCATCGCTGGCGGCGGCGGCGGTGGCGCTCCGGTTCCGAGGCCTGCTCACGACCCGTTGCGGACGCTGGCGACCAAACGATAAAAGAAGTCATGATCGGCGCCTCGATATTCCTGGTTCTTGGCCAGTCAGCCCTCCCCATTTCGCCGCGACCTGAACCGGTCGTTTGCGAACGATCCGAGCGTGACCCCGCGACAGGATCCCGGCTTTGGTGCCCGGCCGAACTGAGAGGGGGCGTTCCACAACGCCTCTTGTCCACGATGCCCGTGGATGCCGCCGGCAAGGGATGGGCGCTGTTGAGATGCGACCTCGGCGAAGGTGGTGTCACGACTGCGTGCCGTCTTGTCGAAGAGTCGGAGCCGGGCTCTTCGTTCGGCGTGTGGGCTACACGAGTTCAACTCAAGGCGATTGTGCAAGACGCCGACGGCAACGCTCCTCCAGCCGGCGATGCCTACTACGCCCGTGCCCGATGGGAAGTCCGCTAGCGTTCACTTTGCTCCCGTAGCCGACATCAGGCGCGTCCGCCCACCGGGGCGTTTCGGGTCGCGGTGGTCTGCCTGACACCGTCATCCTCGGGCTCGTCCCGAGGACCCATATGTCAGCGTGCAGGCTATTGATTGCGTATGGTGACGCTTCGGCGTCCGCCGTCGCTTTCCGATTTCGTCGAACCCTGGATCCTCGGGACGAGCCCGAGGATGACGGAGGTGGGTTACGGCGCCGGCCTGCATCTTTCGTCCTAAGGCCCTCTTCGCGTCGTCTTCATTGACGAGGTGTTAAGGACGTTCGCGCATTGAGTTCTGACGTCCCGGAGCTCTCCATGCCGTCGTCAAAACCCTTTTCCGAATTGCACGTCGCCGTCCTGCTGGGCGGGCTGTCGGCCGAGCGCGAGGTGTCGCTGGTCTCGGGCAAGGGTTGCGCCGACGCCCTGGAGGGGCAGGTGGCGAAGGTTTCGCGCGTCGACGCGGGCCGCGATCTGGCCGCCGTCCTGACCGCGCTCAAGCCCGACGTCGTCTTCAACGCCCTGCACGGCGCCTGGGGCGAGGACGGCTGCGTCCAGGGCGTGCTGGAGACCCTCGGCATTCCCTATACCCACTCCGGCGTCCTGGCCTCGGCCCTGGCGATGGACAAGAACAAGTCCAAGGCCGTGCTCAAGGCGGCGGGCGTCGCCGTGCCCGGCGGCGGTCTCTATGACCGGCATCAGGTGGCGCGCGAACACGTCATCCCGCCCCCCTATGTGATCAAGCCGAACGCCGAGGGCTCCTCGGTGGGCGTCTTCCTAGTGCGCGAGGGCGCCAACCGTCCGGTCGCCGAGGTCGGCGAGGACAGCTGGACCTATGGCGAGACGGTGATGGTCGAGCCCTACATTCCCGGCAAGGAGCTCTGCGTCGCCGTTGTTGGGGAAAAGTCGGGCCCGCGCGCCCTGACCGTCACCGACATCACGCCCACGAAAGGTTTCTACGACTACGAAGCCAAATACGCCCCGGGCGGCTCGGTGCATGAATTGCCTGCGGTTTTGCCAGCGAACGTGTTCGACAAGGCCCTGCGTCAGGCCGAGCTGGCCCATGTCGCCATGGGTTGCCGGGGGGTTTCGAGAAGCGACTTCCGTTATGACGATGTTAAGGACGAATTGGTCTTTCTGGAGGTCAATACGCAGCCCGGCATGACGCCGACCTCTCTGGTTCCAGAGCAGGCCGCCTACGTCGGGATGTCCTATCAAGACCTTGTCCGGTGGATCGTGGAGGACGCCTCATGCCCGCGGTAGTACGCGGCGGTCGGCGACAGATTTCGAATTCGGCTCCGAAGCGCGGCGCGTCCTCTTCTGCGAAGAAGGGCGGCCAGCGCGGGGCCCGCAACGCTCCCGTCGTCGCCGGCAAGTTCGCCGCGGTCGGCAAGCTCGATCTGTCCCCCCGCGCAGTCGTCATCTCCATCGTCGCCGGCGTCGTCGTGCTCGGCGCGGTTCTGGCCACCGGCGCGCGCGCCGAGCGCATCCACGCCTCCATGGGGCGGGGCATGGACTCCCTGACGACCGGCATGGGTCTGTCGCTGCGCCGCGTGCACATCACCGGCGCCTCGGCCGAGGCCACGCCCGCCATTCGCGCGGCGCTCGATGTCCACGCCGGACAGCCGATCACCAGCCTGGATCTGGCCGCCATGCGCGACCGGGTGCAGGGCGTGGGCTGGGTCGAGGAGGCGCGCGTCGTGCGCCTGCTGCCCGATACCCTGATCATCGAGGTCAAGGAACACGACCGTCTGGCCGTGTGGCAGACCGGCGGCCAGAACTATGTCATCGACAGCCACGGCAAGACCATCCCCGGCGCCGACGCCGGCCGCTATCCGGCCCTGCCGCTGGTGGTGGGCAAGGGCGCCGATGTCGCTGCGGCCGAACTTCTGCCGCTGCTGGCCCAGCGTCCGCGCCTGATGGGCCGTATCGACGCCCTGATCCGCGTCGACGAGCGCCGCTGGGACCTGAGGCTCAAGGACGGCAGCATCATCATGCTTCCGGCCATGGGGCTGGATTCGGCCCTGATCCGTCTGGACGCGCTGGACCAGCGCAAGCGGCTGCTGGACCTCGGCTTCTCGCGGGTGGACCTGCGCGCCGACGATTCCGTCGCCGTCCGTCCGGGCCGCGCGGTCGCCGCCGTGCAGAATGCGGCTACGGCCGAAGACGACGTCTGAGCAGAGTAGGGTAGGGCAGGGACGATGACCGGACGCAAGAACGACGCCGTGGCCGACGCCGCCAAGGCCAACCGCGCGCCGGTCGTGGCCGCGCTGGATTTGGGCCAGTCGAAGGTCGCCTGTTTCATCATGAAGCCCGACGGCGTGCGCCATGCCGACCGCACCATTCGCGTCGCCGGCGCCAGCCATGTCCAGTCCAAGGGCGTGAAGGGCGGCTCCATCATCAATATGGACGAGGCGGCCCAGGCCATCGGCCATGCCGTCGAGCGCGCCGAGCGCGCCTCGGGCGCCCCCGTGTCCGGCGTCATCGTCTCGACGGCCATCGGCCAGATGGCCAGCCACCGCGTCCAGGCCCGGGTGTCCATCGGCGCCCATCCCATCGGCGACGCCGACCTGGCCCGCGCCATCGGCATGGCCCTGGCGCAGATCCGTCTGCCCAACCGCCGTCCGATCCACGTCTTGCCGATCGCCTGGTCGGTGGACGGGGCGCGTGGCGTCCATGATCCGCGTTCGATGCGCGGGGGCTCGCTGGGCCTCGACCTGCTGGTCGTGTCCATGGCCGAGAGCGCCTTCGCCTCGCTGAGCCACTGTCTCGAACTCGCTCACCTCGACCTGCAGGGCGTCGCCGCCGCGCCGGTCGTGTCCTCCCTCGCCGCCCTTGAGGAGGACGAGATGGACCTGGGCTGCGTCTGTATCGACATGGGCGGCGGCTCGACCAGCGCTGCGGTCTGGAGCGGCCGGTCGCTGCTGCACATCGAATCCGTCAACGTCGGCGGCGATCACGTCACGGCCGACATCGCGCGCGGCCTGTCGACCTCCAGGGCGGGCGCCGAGCGGCTCAAGACCCTGCACGGGTCGGCCATGGCCTCGGCCAATGAGGACCGCGAGATGCTGGAGGCCCCGCCGCGCGGCGAGGATCCCGCCGCCGGCCCCGTCATCGTGCCCCGCGCCATGCTCAAGACCGTCATCGCTCCGCGGGTGGAAGAGACGCTGGAGCTGCTGCGCGATCGCCTTCGCAACGCCGGGGTGGCGCTCGATCCCGGCGCCAGCATCGTCCTGACCGGCGGCGCCAGCCAGCTGAACGGCGTGCGTGAACTGGCCATCCGGGTGTTCGACCGCCCGGTGCGTCTGGGCCGGCCCCAGCGTGCGCCCCACCTGGCCGACGCCGCCTCGGGCCCGGCCTTCTGCTCTTCGGCGGGCGTCCTGCTGCGGGCCGCCTATGGTCCGCGCGAAGCGGTCTCCGCGCGCAAGCTGATGTCGCGCCAGATCACCGCCGCCGACGCCCCCAAGGTCCACCGCGGCAACATCGTCGCCCGGGCCGCCGGCTGGTTGCGCGAGAATCTCTGACCCTCCCCGGTGGGGTGACGAGGTGATTCAGCGCTCCATTTCAGGCCCGCCTTTTACGCGGCGAGATTGTGGCCAGTACGACGTTCACGGAACGCGATCCGGTCACCGTTAACCTCTGCACGTCGCGCGAGTGTGACAGTGACGCGGCCTTCGCCGCAAAAAACCCAAACATTTCAGTGTTCAGGGCGTCGCACTCTCGTGGCAAGACTGTGTCCCCACTGTAACAGAAGTTCCGCACAGTGGCCGTATTGCGGTCGCAATGCTTGCGAGAGCGTCGTTTTCCTCTAATCCAACCAGCAGCGCGTTCTCCGACTCTCCTCGGCGAACGACCTCTGTTTTCCTTTGGTTGGGGCCAATAAAAATGCTTCTGAAGCGCAAGTATCTCTTCGGTACTACGATCCTGGCGGGTGTGATCGCCGCCACCGCGGCTCCGGCCTTCGCTCAATCGGCTCCGGCCCAGGACGGTGAATCGACCCAGGTCGAAGAAGTCGTCGTCACCGGTTCGCGGATCCGCCGCGACCCGACCACGGCGCCGACCCCGCTGATCCAGGTTTCCCAGGAGCAGCTGCTGTCGACCGGTCTGTCGACCGTCATCGACTACCTGGCCACCATCCCGGCCCTGTCCAACTCGGTCGTTCCTTCGGACACCACCGGCTCGGGCCTGAACGACGGCGGCCTGTCGCTGCCGAACCTGCGCTCGCTGGGCGTCGGCCGCACCCTGACCCTGGTTGACGGCCGCCGCCACGTCGGCTCTCAGACCCCGGGTTCGCTGGCCGTCGACATCGACACCATTCCGCGTCTGCTGATCGAAAACATCGAAATCGTCACCGGCGGCGCCTCGTCGGTTTACGGCGCTGACGCCGTCTCCGGCGTGCTGAACTTCGTCCTGCGCAAGGATTTCGAAGGCCTCGAAATCGACGGCAACCTGGCCATGATCAACGAGGACGGCCAGACCTCGAAGCGCTTCAGCGCCTTGATCGGCAAGAACTTCTTCGATGACCGTCTGAACCTGTACGCCCACGGCGAATACGAGAAGCTGGACGAAGTCGTTTCGACCGACATGGACTGGCTGCGTCGTTCTCCGACCCTGTTCGGCATCGACGCCGACCCCACCGCGATCCTGAACGGTCCGAACGATGACGGCGTCATCGACAACCTCATCATTTCGTCCAACGAGCTGCGTCGTCTGGACCGTCCGCGTTGGGGTTCGCTGACCATCGCGAACAACCAGCCCGGTTCGTCGCTGAACGATCCCGACGTCACCCAGTCGACCTGCACCGGCTACAACGCCGCGGCCTGTTATTCGGTGGACCCGGCCAAGACCTACTGGTTCGACGGCACGACCGCCCGTCTGGCCAACTTCGGCCAGCGCGTCGGCAACACCGGCGCCAGCCGCCCGTACACCATCGGCGGCGACGGCGAGTCGCCCGTCCTGTTCTCGACCGAAAACCGTCTGCCCTCCTCGGAGTCGCAGCGCTATCAGGTCGGCGGCAACCTCAAGATCACCGACAACATCAACCTCTACGGTGAAGCCAAATACGTCACCGAAGAAACGATCGATGCGTCGCAGCCGACCTTCTTCGACGTCTATCTGGCCGACAACCGCGCGGCCAACGTCGTCAACGGTTCGGGCAACGCGACCAACACGATCGCGACCTCGTCCTTCCAGATGCGTTATTCGGACAACGCCTATCTGCCGGCCAATGTGAAGGCGGCGATCGCGTCCAACGTCCTGATCAACTACAACGCGCCGACCACGCCGACCGCAACGAACCCGACCTCGCTGCCCAGCACCCCGACGGGCACGACGACGGCCGCGGCCTTCGCCGACCACCGTATGTTCGGTCCGCAGCGCTACCAGGACAACAACCGCGATCTGCAGCGCTACGTCGTCGATCTGAACGGCTCGTATGACAAAGTCCTGTTCATCAAGAACTTCGACTGGGACGTTTCCTATACCTACGGCGAGGTCCACAACACCAACGAAGAGTACGGTGTTGACGTCCAACGCTTCCAGTTCGCCGCGGACTCCGTGGTCGACACCGCGGGCGTCCTGGGCACCCCCGGCGCCATCGTCTGCCGCGTCAAGCTGATCGCCGCCGGCAACCCGGCCCTGGCGACCGGCCCCGCCGGCGCCCTGTACGACTCGGCCCGTGGCGGCGACATCCGTTCCAGCGTCGAGGGCAAGAAGGCCATCGACACCTGCCAGCCGCTGAACATCTTCGGGGCGGGCAACCAGTCGCAGGCCGGCCTCGACTATGTGAACACCTTCATCACCGTCAATGAATACAACCGCCAGTCGGACGCCATCGCCTCGGTCTCCGGCCAGCTGTGGGACTTCTGGGGCGCCGGCGCCATCGGCCTGGCCGTCGGTTACGAGTACCGCAAGGAAGAAACCGAAGGCGTCGGCCGCTCGGCCGGCACCGGTGATCGCGTCCTGTTCCTGAACACCGGCGCTGACTTCGGTCTGGCCTCGTACACCTCGAACGAAGCCTTCGCCGAACTCTCGGTCCCGCTGATGCGCGACAGCTTCCTCGGCGAATACGCCGAACTGAGCGGTTCGTATCGCTATGCGGACTACAGCACCGTCGGCGAAACCGAAGTGTACGGCGTGAACTTCGTCTATCGTCCGGTCCACGACCTGGCGTTCAAGACCAGCTACAACACCTCGATCCGCGTTCCGTCGCTCAGCGAGAACTTCGCGCCGCTCTCGCAGACCTTCGCGAACAGCTTCTCGGATCCCTGCGACACGCGTAACATCACGGCGGCCCTGACCGCGACCTACACCGCCGAGAACCGCGCCAACCGGATCACCAACTGCACCACCCTGGCGGCGGCCAAGGGCCTGAGCTACGACTTCGCGGGCACCACCGCCTCGGCGGACGACGACTACAATCCCCTGTATTCGTCGGGCGTCGCGGGCGTGAACGGCGGCAACCCGTTCCTGCAACCTGAAGAGTCGACCTCCTTCACGTTCTCGACCGTGTTCCAGCCCCGGTTCATCCCGAACCTGTCCGTCGTGCTCGACTACTACGAGATCGAAATCACCAACGTGATCCAGTCGGTTACGGCGCCTGTCGCCGCGACCAACTGCGTGAACAACGTGGGTCTCAACACCGCGGCCTGCGCCACCATCTTCCGCAACAATCCGGCCGTGGCCGGCACGACGGCGGTGCTGCGCTCCGAGGCCTTCAAGGTCGGCGCCCCGGCCGGCGATCCGTTCGGCGGCTTCATCCAGGGCTCGATCAACTACGCGAAGCGGACCGTTCGCGGTCTGGACTTCACGGCCCGCTATTCCTTCGACACCGAAGAAATGCTGGGTCGCGACTTCGGCCAGTTCAGCTACTCGCTGAACGGCTCGTGGCTGATCGAACAGAAGCAGTTCACCGACATCGCCTTCCCGAATACCTTCAACGAACTGTCGAGCACGGTCTTCTATCCGCGCGTTCGCTTCACCTCGGCCCTGGCCTGGAAGCCGATCGACACCCTGACCCTGACCTGGACCGCTGACTGGCAATCGTCGCAAGACCTGAGCCAGCTCCGCAGCTTCATCTCGAACCTCGACTCGCAGCCGATCGAATACCGCGAGACCGGAAACTTCGTCCGCAACGACTTCGCCGTCCGCTACGACCTGACGGACGACGTGACGCTGCGCGCCGGCGTGACCAACGTCTTCGACGCCGAGCAGGCTCCGTGGCTGGGCACGACCCTCTACTCGAACTTCGACCCCTACGGTCGTCGCTTCAACGTCGGTCTGAACTGGCGCGTCTGGTAAGATCAACCGATCCCGAACGGAAAGGGCGGCTCGCAAGAGCCGCCCTTTTCAATTGTGCGACGGGGTTTTCGGCCCGGCGGCCAAGCTCGCCGGAAGGGCGAGAAATGACGATTATCCCCGCCCTTCCTGCTGCTCAGGTTAACGAAATCGTTCGACGGCCACCCGACTCACGCTAGTCGGTAACCTTCTCTTAACGGTGGCGGGTGTTTCCTTAACACGCCCGTTAACCACTGCGAATCGGCGGGGATTTCGCAGTGGCCGTTCAGGGGGCAGGGTCGGAAGGTCGGAAAAAGAACATGTCTACTCTCTCGTTGGTGCGGCCTCAGGCCACGGAACTGAAACCCCGGATCGTCGTCTTCGGCGTCGGCGGCGCAGGCGGCAATGCGGTCAACAACATGATCGACGCCGGCCTCGAAGGCGTTGAATTCGTCGTGGCCAACACCGACGCCCAGCACCTGTCCTTCGCCAAGACCGACCGCCGCATCCAACTGGGTGAGACGATCACCCAGGGCCTCGGCGCCGGCGCCCACCCCGAAGTCGGCATGAACGCCGCCGAGGAAAGCGCCGACGAGATCCACGCGCACCTGGACGGCGCGCACATGGTGTTCATCACCGCCGGCATGGGCGGCGGCACCGGCACCGGCGCCGCCCCGATCATCGCCAAATGCGCCCGCGACCGCGGCATCCTGACCGTCGGCGTCGTGACCAAGCCCTTCACCTTCGAAGGCCGCCACCGCATGCGTCTGGCCGATGCGGGCATCGCCGAGCTGCAACGCTACGTCGACACCCTGATCGTCATTCCGAACCAGAACCTGTTCCGCGTCGCCAACGAGCGGACCACCTTCGCCGACGCCTTCGGCATGGCCGACCAGGTCCTGCACTCGGGCGTGCGCTCGATCACCGACCTGATGATCCTGCCGGGCCTGATCAACCTCGACTTCGCCGACGTCCGCGCCGTCATGTCCGAAATGGGCAAGGCGATGATGGGCACGGGCGAGGCCACCGGCGACGACCGCGCCCTGCTGGCCGCCCAGAACGCCATCGCCAACCCCCTGCTGGACGAGACCAGCCTGAAGGGCGCCAAGGCCGTGCTGGTCAACATCACCGGCGGTCTGGACATGACCCTGCTGGAAGTCGACGAGGCCGCCAACGCCATCTCTGCCGAGGTGGACGGCGACGCCAACATCATCTTCGGCGCGGCCTTCGACCCGGCCCTGGACGGCAAGATCCGCGTCTCGGTCGTGGCCACCGGCATGGACGAGGGCGTCGCCGCCCGCATCGAGCCGACCGCCGCCCCGACCTTCGCCGACACCCGCCGCCCGGCCGCCCCCTATGCCGCCAGCCGCGCCGAGCCGGTCCGCCACGAACCCGTTCGTGAGCCGGTGCGTGAGCCTGTCCGCTCCGAGGCCTATCGTGCGCCCGAGCCCGCGCCCGTCGTTCCCAGCTTTCAGTCGACGGCTTCGGCCGTAGCCCCGACTGCTGCGCGCGCGCCCGAGCCGACCCCCGCGCCCGCTCCCGAGCCGGTGATCCACCACGTCGCCGAGGAACGCACCCTGGCGCCGATCGTCGATCCCTGGGTCGAGGAGTTCGAATCCGACCGCACCCGCCGTCCGGCCGTCTCGGCTCAGGCCGACCAGGGCGACCTCTATATGGAGCGCTCGCAACCGGCCGCCGAGCCCGACTACGCCGAACCGGCCTATGACGACCGCGATCACCGCAAGAGCGGCTGGAGCCTGTTCGGCTCCAAGAAGCCCGCCCGTCCTCAGCCGACCTATGTGCAGCAGCCGGCCCCGCAGATGCGCTCGAACGCCTCGGCCCAGCCGATGCCCGAGCCGCAACCGGCCGCCGAGGACGATCTTGAAATCCCTTCGTTTCTGAGGCGTCTGGCCAACTGAAGGGCTGCCCCCAAAAGCGACTGACCTGACGAACGCCCCGGAGACATCCGGGGCGTTCTGCATTTCGGCGTTCTGTTAACCACGGAAACAATCCGAAACTCGAGTTTCGTTTAACGCTTGCGAGACGTCCTTTAAACAGATCGATGACCCGGACCGTCTTGCGTCCAGGTCTGGGGCCTTCCTGAAACGAGTCACCGCCTTTGCCGCCACGCCATGATCATCGCGAACGGACGATCGTCGCCCCCGCCATTATCGCGGGCGTCGGCGTTCACACCGGTGAGCGCGTGCGCCTGGCCATCCGTCCGGCCGCGCCTGGCGTGGGCATCGTCTTCGTCCGCACCGACATCACCGACCGCGACAACCGGATCCCGGTCTCGGGCGACGCCGTCATCGACGCCCGCCTGAACACCATGATCGAGAACGCCGAGGGCGTTCGTCTGTCGACGATCGAGCACCTGATGGCCGCCTTCGCGGCGCTGGGCATCTCCAACGCCGTGGTCGAGGTCGACGGGCCCGAGCTGCCGATCCTGGACGGTTCGGCCCTGCAGTTCGTCCAGCTGCTGGACCGCGCCGGCTTCCGCCGTCAGTCGACCCCGGTCCGCTATATCGAGATCCTGGAGCCGATCCGCGTCACGGAAGGCGACAAGACTGCGGCCCTGCTGCCCTGCGACCGCTATGAGATGCGGTTCGAGATCGACTTCGACAATGCCGTCATCGGCAATCAGGTGGTGGACTTCGTCGTCGACGAGGAAACCTTCCGCACCGAGATCATGGCCGCCCGCACCTTCGGCTTCGCCCATGAGGTCGACGCCCTGCGCAAGGCGGGTCTGGCCCGCGGCGGTTCGCTGGAAAACGCGGTCGTCATCGACGGCGACGAGATCCTGAACCCGGGCGGCCTGCGGATGGAACGCGAGTTCGTCCGGCACAAGGCCCTGGACGCCATCGGCGACCTGTACGTCCTCGGCGCGCCCCTGCTGGGCCGCTATGAAGGCTACAAGGCCGGTCACGCCGTCAACAACCTGCTGGTCCGCGCCCTGCTGGCCAATCCGCAGAGCTGGCGCGAAGTCGTCCGCGTGCCGGAGCTGGCCGAGGTCGGCTGATCCGGCCGGGTTCGCCCGTCCTCCCTTCATCACCACCATAGTTCCCTGCCGCCGCGCGCACGCGTCCCCGCACAACCTATGGTTAAACTTCCGCGTGTATGACTTCGTCAGTCACGAGGGAGCGAGATGTACCGCAAGGCCGTCAGGACAGCGCAGAACTGGTTTCCGGGACTGAGGGAAGCCAAGAACCGATTCTACCATTGGTCGCGTTCGACCTTCGGGCTGCTGCATGATCGGGACTTCGCCCTGGTGGGGCGGTTGCCGGTGCGGGCGGACGACCTGTTTCTCGACATCGGAGCCAACCGGGGCCAGAGCATCCTGTCGCTGAAGCGGGTGCGGCCCGAGGCGGCCGTCGTGTCGTTCGAGCCCAATCCGGCCATGTTCCGCTGGCTGGTGGCCCGGTTCGGCGGGCGGGCGGGAGTGCGGCTGGTCAATGTCGGCCTCGGGCGGCGGGCGGAGCGGCGCACCCTCTATACGCCGCGCTACGGCGGCTTCGCCTATGACGGGCTGGCGACGTTTTCGGCGGCGGCGGCGCGGGCCTATCTGTCGCCGGAGACCCTCTATGGCTTCGATCCGGCCAAACTGACCGTCGACGAGGCCGAGTGCGAGACCCGCACCCTCGATTCCTTCGACCTGAAGCCGACCTTCATCAAGATCGACGTCGAGGGGCTGGAGCACGAGGTTCTGGCCGGCGCCGCCTTCACCCTGATCGCCCATGAGCCGGTGCTGATGGTCGAGCGGTTTCACGACAATCCGACGCTGGAGCCGATGCTGGCCTCGCTCGGCTATGTCGAGGTGCGGCCGGACGCGAAGGGCTTCGCGCGCGGCCATACCGACAGCGAGAACATGATCTGCATGACGCCCCGACGGCTGGCCGAGATCCAGGCCGCGCTCAGAGTTGCGGCTGAGGCAGGGCAAGGGCGGGCTGGCCCGTCCAGACTGGAGCTTGTTCGATGAGCCTGATGCGACGGGTGCGCAAACTGACCTCGCAACCGGCGTTCCGCGCGGAGCCTGCCCGGGTGCTGGCGCGGGCGGGGATGCTGGCCGCCTCGGTGGCCATGGGGCGGGGCGCCGCCTTCGACCTGACCCGCAAGGGCGGGGAGCGGATGCGCACCCCGGCGGACCTGAAATACACCTCCATCACCGCCTTCCTGCTGCGCGACTGGGTCGAACCCGAGTTGCGCGAGCTGGACCGGCTGCTGCGGCCCGGCGACGTCTTCATCGATGTGGGCGCCAATATCGGCCTCTACGCCCTGAAGGCGGCGCGGCTCGTCGGGCCGACTGGGCGTGTGCTGGCGCTGGAGCCGGGCAAGGCGGCGTTCGGGCACCTGACCTCCAACCTCGCCATGAACGCCTATCCGTGGGCCAAGCCGCTCAAGCTGGCGGCCTCGGACCGGGACGGGGAGGCGGTCCTGCATCACGTGCCGCTGGGCGACGACCCCCAGGCCTTCTCCCTGATCGCCAATGCGAAGACGAGCGACGGCGAGACGGTGCGGACCCTGACCCTGGACAGTCTGGTCGCGCTGGAGAACCTTTGGCGCATCGACCTGATCAAGATCGACGTCGAGGGCGCCGAGCCCATGGTCATCGCCGGCGCCACGCGGACCCTCGCCCGACTGCGGCCGGCGGTCATCTTCGAATGCAATGCCTGGATCAACGCCGGCGGGGCTTCGGGCGCGGCCGGCGAGACCTGGGACATGCTGGCGGAGGCGAACTACCGCTTCTTCCGCCTGAAGGACGGGCTGTTTCGCGAGATCGCGACGTCGCCCGCCGACTTCTGCAATGTGCTGGCCGTACACCGGGATGAACGGCCGCCGTTCGACCGGTGAGGCCTACTTCTTCTTCGCCGGCTTGGACTGGTTCAGGGCGATAGCCGCGCGGACCAGGGCCTTGAACGCATCGGCGTCGATGACCGCGCCTTCGGGAATGTCGATGGCGCGGCGGACGTTGCCTTCGAGGCTCGCGTTGAAAAGGCCGGTCGGGTCGGGAAGGGCGGCGCCCTTGGCGAAGGTCAGCTTGACCACGGCCTTGTAGGTCTCGCCGGTGCAGATCATGCCGTCGCGATACCAGACCGGGACGCCGCGCCATTTCCAGTCCTCGGTGATGTCCGGATCGGCTTCGAGGATCAGGGCGCGGCAGCGGGCCAAGGTCTCGCCCCGCCAGTCGCTCAGGGCCGCGATACGGCCGTCGATGAGTTCGGAGGGAGTTGGGGCGGTCATCCGGGCCAGGCTCGCAGTCTGATGATTTCAGAACCTTATCTCACGCCGCTCATCCCGGCGAATGCCGGGATCCAGATTCAAATGTGGCGTCTGAAGTCCGGCGAGATGGACGCCTTGCGGCGGGCAGGGGTCTGGATCTGGGTCCCGGCATTCGCCGGGATGAGCGGTAGAGGGGGCTACACCTGCGGCAGCCTTCGTCGAGCCGTGACGGCGAGGGCGACGGCGCCGCCGATCCAGATCGTCGCACTGGCCAGAGCCGCCCCGACCGCGCCCCACGGCGGAATGGCGGCGAGGCAGAGGATGGTGCAGAACGCCAGCTGCCACAGGCTGAGCCGGCGGAGGATCCCCCCCTCTCCGGCCATGGCCAGAAGGACGTCGCGCGAGGGCAGGAGGCAGAAGATCAGCTGGCCGCAGAGCAGGATCAGAAGCACCGGCACGCCCAGCGCCGCCTCGACGTCCAGCAGGGCCAAAACGGGGGCGGCACCGACCGCCATGACCGCGATCAGAGGCAGGCAGAAGGCCAGGGTAAGGCGGCGGTTGTGGCGCACGGCGGCCCTGAGCGCGGACCAGTCGGCGAGGCGATAGTGGCGGGCGAACACCGGGGCCGACAGGGCGCCGAGGCTGAGGACCACAGTGGTCACCAGCATGGACAGGCGGCTGCACAGGCTGAAGACGCTGACGGAAACCGGGTCGGCCAGGGCGCCGAGGATCAGGACCGGCAGGCTGAGCAGACTGGCCTGCGAAACCTCGACCACCAGCAGGGGCCGGGCGCCGTGCCAGAGGCTCGGCAGAGCTTCAGTAGGCGGGGTCCAGCCGGGCGGTGTGGTCAATCGCCGCCGCTCGCCGAGTATGCACCCGAGACCCAGCAGGACGCACAGGCCGAAGGCGGCGGCATAGGCGATCAGCAGTCGGGCCAGGTCGCCGGCGCCCAGCATCAGGGCCGTCAGACTGAGCGTCGGGGCCAGGGCGTTCATGACCAACTGCCCCGCCGCCCCCCGCTCCAGCCCGATCAGGGCATAGGCGAGGGCGTAGGCCAGGTTCTGCAGCGGGACGATCAGGGCCGCGAGCCGCAGCGCCGCGACCATGTCCGGCTGGCGCAGCAGGTCGTGGGCGACGACGGGGGCGGCGAGGAAGAGCAGAGCCCCCGCCGCCGCGCTGGCGGCCCCGATGGCGGCGGATCCGGTCAGCATGGCGCGCCCGGCCGCGGCCCCGTCGCCGACGGCCAGCTCGGCTGCGACATGGCGGGTCAGGGGGCGCTCGAGTCCCAACCGGGCGACCGTCGAGACGATGTGCACGACGCTCAGCGCGAGGAAAAAGCGTCCTGCATCGTGCCCGCCCAGCGCCCGGGCCGCCAGGGCGTAGAGGCCGAATTTGGCCGCCGCCTCCAGCGCCCGTGCGCCCAGCGACAGGACGAGGTGGACCCGGGCGCGTGTCACGAGAGGCAGGGTGGTCGCGGTCACGAGCGAAGGCTCCGGCGGCTGGATGCAACTCGTTTACCTTCTCGATGCTACCAGAACGTGTATCAATGAGTCGTCCGCAACCGGGCGACGATCCGGGGTTGGGTCTTGGTCGCAGCGGCTGGAACGTGGACGGAGGACGTCGTGTGGGGTGTGGGGCCACAGGGCCTGCACGGCGCCTGGTCCCTGCGCGACGGTCTGACCCATCTGTTCCGCGAAGGACGGCTGGTGCTGGCCTGTCTGGCCGGAGGGCTGGCGCTGGGGCTGGTCGTCGCGCTCGTGACCCCGCCCCGGTTCACGGCCGAGAGCCTGCTGCTGCTGCGCGTCGGGGCGACCGAGGCCGCGCAGGAGGGGCTGAACGGCCCCCAGGCCTTTCAGGGGGCGGAGGCCGTGCAGCGGGTGCTGCAGTCCGACGCCCGCATCCTGCACAGCGAGCCGGTGATCCGCGCGGCGCTGGAGGCGACCGACGGAACCACCCAACCCTCCGCCCGCGCCATGGCCAAATTCTCCAGGGCGCTCAAGGTCGAGGTCGATCCCGGCACCAACATCCTGCGCGTGGCCTTCGCCGACCCGGACCGGGCGCGGGCGCTGCGGGCGGTTCAGGCCGTGGTCGACGGCTATGTGGCGCGCCGCGCCGGCCTCTATGTCAACGGGGCGCGGGCGCGGCAGGATCAGGAGATCGACCGCTATGTCGCCGCCCTGAAGGCCACCGAGGCCGACATCCAGACGGTGCGCGCCGATCACGGGGTTCTGGACGTCGAGACCGACATCCGGCTGGCGTCGGACCGGCTGGACGGGCTGAGCCAGAGGGCGGCCCAGACGCGCGAACGGCTGGGCGTGGTCCGGGCCGAACTGGCGGCGACGGGCAGGACACTGGCCGCCACGGCGGACCGGGTTCTGGACAGTCAGGAACGCACCAATTCGACGCCCAATGACGAGGCGCGCAATACCCTGCTGCGGCTCCGGCAGGAGCGAGCCCATGTGGCGGGCCAGTATGCCGCCGACTGGCCCGGCCTGATCGAGCTGGACGCCAAGATCGCCGCCGCCCAGGCCCAGATCATCGAGAACGCCCAGGACATCCGTTTCTCCGACCGTACGGTGCGCAATCCGGTCGCCGACATGCTGGCCCAGCGCCGCGCGGCCCTGAGCGTCGAACAGGCGGCCCTGACGCGGCAGTCATCCGAGCTGGCGGTTCAGGTGGCGGCGGCCGAGGCGCGGGTGCGCGACCTGGCCCAGGCCGAGATGCGGCTGCACGATCTGGAGCGCAGCCGTGGCGCCGCGGAGACCATCTATCGCACCCTTCTGGTCAGCCGCGCGGGCTCCTCGCTGGAGGATCAGGCGGTCGACGATCACAATACGACCCTGCGGATCGTCCAGCCGCCGACGGCGCCGATGGCCGGGCGGGAGCTGAGGCCGGCGCTGGTGCTGGCGGGACTATTCGCCGGTCTGGCGGCGGCGGCGGTCGCGGTGACCCTGGCCGTGGTTCTGCGCCAGACCTTCGTCACCCCGGACGAGGCCGAGGGGGCGCTGCGCCTGCCCGGGCTGATGATCTTCGAGAGCGAGGCGGCCGATCCAGGCTCGCCCGAGGGCCAGGCGGCGGTGCGGAGGCTGGCCTCCCTGCTGACCGAAGGCGGAGACGGGCGGCCGGCGCGGGTGGTCCAGATCGTCGGCGAAGGCCCACAGAAGAGCCGCATCGGCCTCGCCCTGGCCCAGGCCCTGGCCACCTCGGGACGGCGCGAGGCCGTGCTGCTGCTGGATCTGGATGCGGCGGACCACTACCGACGCAAGGCCTCGGCGACGACCCTGCGCCGGCTGCCGATCGGCCCGCATCATCTGGACGTGGCCCGCTCCAGCCTGCCGGGCCTGTGGGTCGCGACCGGAGAGGCCCCATTGGCAGAGGGGGGGAGCCTGAACGTCGTGGGCGGCGTCACCGCCGCGGAGGCGGCGCCCGAGATGCTGATGGAAGTCCTACGCGGCGCCTTCGGCCGGATCGTCGTGGTCGGCCGCACCGATGTGGAGGCGCCCGACGCCCGCCGTCTGCATCCGCTGGTCGATGCGACGGTGATGCTGATCGCGGCCGAACGCACCCGGGGGCCTGTAGCTTTCAGGATGCGCGAGGCGGTGCTGGCGGCGGGCGGCGACCTCCTGGGCTTCGTCTTCACCGGCCGCCGCAAACATATTCCGGAGGCGATCTACCGATGGCTTTGAAACGACTTCTGCCGCTGCTGCTTCTGGGGGCCTGCGGCACGACACAGGACATCCGTCCCGTCGAGCGGGAGCCGCAGGGCTTCGCGCCCTGGAGCGAGTCGGCGCCCGGCTATCGGCTCGGCGTCGGCGATCGGCTGAAGATCGACTTCCTGATGACGCCCGAGATGGGACAGGAGGCGGCGGTCGAGCCCGACGGCTTCATCAGCCTGAGGGCGACGGGCCGGGTCGAGGCCCAGAATCGCACGGCCGCCGAGCTTCAGGCCGCGGTCGCCGCCGCCGCCGAACCCCGTCTGCGCCACCCGGTCGTGACCCTGTCGGTGACCGAGGCCCGGGCGGCGCGGATCATCGTCGGCGGGGCTGTGTCGCGGCCGGGCGTCTATCCCCTGCCGGCGCGGGCCTCGACGCTGGAGGCGGTGATGCTGGCCGGCGGCTTCAGCTCCGAGAGCCGGATGGATCAGGTGGTGATCATCCGCCAGAGGCCCGACGGAGCGCCGATGCTGAGAACCGTCGATCTGCGCCGCTTTGTCTCGAACGGCGCGCCCGGCGAGAGCCTGATGCTGGCCTCTGAGGACATCGTCTTCGTGCCGCGCAGCCGCGTCGCCGAGGTCAATCTATGGATCGACCAGTACGTCAACCGGATGCTGCCGTTCAGCCGCAACGTCTCCTACGCCAACAGTCTGGAGGGGGTGCGATGAGCGATCTGCCCCGCCGCCGCTTCCTCGGCGTCGCCTTCACCCCCCTGACGCTGGAGGCGGCGACCCGGGCGGTGGCGGACCGGCCCGAGACCGCGCCTTTCGCCTTCGTGGTCACACCCAACGCCCAGCATGTGGTCGCCGCCTATTCGGGCGAGGCGCGGTTTCGCGGGCCGCAGGGGGCGGCCTGGATGGTGCTGAACGACAGCCGGATCCTGAGGCTGCTGTCGCTGGGGCTGTTCGGACGGGACTTTCCGCTGGCGGCGGGCAGCGACCTGACCGCGCGTCTGTTCGAACTGGGCGTGCCCTGGGACGCGCGTGTGACCCTGATCGGCGGCGACGCCGAGGTCGAGGCGCGGCTGCGCAGCCAGTTCGGCCTGAGCCGCATCGCCCGGTTTACCCCGTCGTTCGGCTTCTGGCGCGATCCGGCGGAGGTGGAGCAGTGCCTGCGCTTCGTGCTCGACCATCCGGCCCGCTATGTCTTCCTGATCGCCGGGGCGCCGCAGAGCGAGATGCTGGCCCTGCGCCTGACGCAGATGGAGGGGATCAGCGGCGTCGGCCTGTGCGTCGGCAGCGCCCTCAACTTCCTGACCGGGCGGGTGAAGCGAGCGCCCTGGTGGGTGCGGGCGGCGACGCTGGAGTGGGCGTGGCGGCTGGCGCAGCGGCCGCGCGGTCATTTCCGCCGGGTTTTCATCGAGTCCGCCCCGATTCTGTGGATCGCGCTGAAGGAGCGGTTGAAGGCGGGACGCGAGGCCGGGACCGGACCCTCGCCGGCGTGAACGCGCCCTTACGCGGACGGGTGCTGGGCGTCCTTAGGGAGGGGCCCCCGCGTCCCGTCTGGCCCGGCTCATGGGGGCGCACGGCCCTGCTGGTTCTGACCCTGCCGATGTTCGCGGGCCTGTTCCAGTACGTTATCGACGCGCCGGTTCTCTACGGCCTGTCCAAAACCTGGCCGGTGCTGGTTCTGCCCCTGACCCTGATCGGGGCGCTGAAGACGAAACCCGGATATCAGCCGTTGCTGCTCGCGGCCCTCGCGTGGCTACTTGCCGTCGTTCCCTTGATCAGCATGGCCCAGCTCGGCAATGACGGCTTCGGCGCTCTGGCGACGACGGCGAAGATCTGGCCGCTGAGCGGGGCGCTGGCCGGGGCGGCGGGGCTCAATCTGCTCCGGCCATCGGGGCGCGAGCTGGCGCGTGCGGCGATGATCCTGTGCGGCCTGACCTTCGCCTTTCTGGTCGGGGCGTGGTTCCTGGCCCCGGACGCGGCCTTCAACGGCACCATCGAGACCACCAAGCTCTTCCTCACCGATATCGAGCGCGGGCGGCGGATCAATGCGCCGATGATGTTCGGCGTCCTCGGCCTGTTCGTTCTGAACCGGTCGTTCTGGTCGCGGCCGGCGACCTGGAAGCCGGTGCTGATCGGTCTGGGGCTGCTCGCCATGGTCTGTATCTACAAGCAGCGGGCCCAGATCGCCGGAACCGGACTGGTGCTGGTGCTGGGCGCGGCCCTCAGCCTGGGTCGCTGGCGGGGACCGGCCCTGATCGGACCGGCGGCGGCGGGGCTGGCGGCCCTGATCCCCGCGCTGCTCTGGCTTCAGGGCGGGGCGGCGGCCGAGGGGCTGGGCGGCTCCCTGACCATGCGCCAGACGGAGGCGGAAGCCGCATTGCGCTTCCTCAACGACCAGCCCTGGCGCTGGATCACCGGCGTGGGCTCGGCGACCCGGATCGGCGGGGTGACCCTGGGCGACATCGTCGGCACGCCCTTCTTCTTCCCCTCGGATCTGGGCTGGCTGGGAGTGGTGTTCGAATACGGCCTGATCGGCGCCGGGCTGATGCTGGGGCTGCATCTGTGGGCCGTGCGGCAGGCCTGGCGGGCGGCCCAAGGGGAGGGAGGCGAGGGCGGGACGCTTGAGCGGGCCCTGTTCGACTATGCCCTGTTCCTGATCGTCGTCTCGCCGATCGTGTCGGTGGTGCTGTCGCCGGGCGAGCTGGCGACGGTGCTGGCGCTGGGATGGTGGCTCAGAACACCTTCGGCCCGGCCATGTGCAGGGTCAGGGTCTTGATCATGATCCGCAGATCCAGCTGCAGCGACCAGTTGCGCATGTAGTGGAGATCCAGATCGACGCCGCGCCGGGCCTTCTCCAGCGTATCGATCCCGCCCCGCATGCCGTTGATCTGGGCCCAGCCGGTGATGCCGGGCTTGATCTGGTGGCGGGCGGCGTAGCTGCGCACCGCGTCGGAGTAAGCGCCGTCGCCGACGCGCATCCCCGAAACGTGGGGGCGGGGGCCGACGATCGACATCTCGCCGCGCAGGACATTGAGCAGCTGGGGCAGTTCGTCGATCGAGGTGCGGCGCAGGAGCGCGCCCAGCCGGGTGATGCGGGGGTTGTCGCGCACCTGTCCGCCCGCGCCGTCGTCGGCGGTGTCCACCGTCATGGTGCGGAATTTGTAGATGCTGAAGGGTCGGCCGTTGAAGCCGATCCGATCCTGGCGGAACAGGACGGGGCCGCCGCCGCAGAGCTTGAGCGCCACAGCCGCCCCGATCAGTATGGGCGACACGGCGATCAGGCCGATGGCCGCGACGGCATAGTCCTGGGCGGTCTTGACCAGTCCTTGCGTCCCACGGAACGGATGGCGGGTCAGCTGCAGGGCGGGCAGGCCGGCGACCTCGGTCAGCAGGCTGGACCGCGTCAGGAAGCCGGGATGTTCCAGCGGCGTCACCACATCGGCGGAGATCCACTGCAACTGGTCGCCGAGGGCGAAGATCCGGTCCGACTGGCTCCACGGCAGGGCCAGGACGATCAGGTCGATACGGCTGGTCTGGGCCAAGGTGCGCAGGTCGGCGATGCGGCCCACCATGGGAGAGGGGGAGCCGTCGTCGAACAGGCCGGCCAGTTCGAACTCCCGGTGCCATTCGGCCTTGCGCACATTGCGGATGACCTCGCCCGCCAGAAGGGTCGCCCCGACCACGGCGACGCGGCGGCGCAGCAGGCCCCGGCGGCGCAGGACGTCTATGCTCATCGCAGACCCGATCCGGCCCATGGTCAGCCCGGCCAGCACGCCCAGCAGCCAGACCAGCAGCCAGTGGTTGGAGTTGAGCGCCGCCGGGGCGAAGGCCCAGACGACCAGCCGGTCTGTCGCGGTCGCGGCGATCAGGCCCAGGGCGATGTCTAGCCCCTGGGACCGCACCCGGTGATAGCGCTCGACCCGATAGCCGCCCCATATCTGGACCACGGCGACGAAGACGGCGGCGCCGACGGCGGCGGCAATCAGGATCTGCAGCAGGGACAGGGGCGCCGGATGGGGTGCGTCCATCAGCCAGAAGATCAGGGTGACCCCGAGGATGGTCGCGGCGTCAGCGACCCTGACCAGCCGGTTGATCATCCCCAGCGAGACCCGGATGAACCGCGTCGAGGGGCGCACGGGGCGCCGGGCGCGCCGTCGGCGGTCGGCGGCGGGAAGGCCGTCGGCGCCGGTCAGGGCGTCGCGGAGGGGAAAGGAGGTCATGGCGCGGATCGTTATGAAACAATCAGGGGTGGTGTCGCGGGGCGGCCCGCCGTCTTCCGGGCCGGGCTGAAGGCGGCCAGCAGGGGGCGTTCGAGGGTGACGTGCAGGACCCAGCCGACGAGGGAGGTAACGACCACCCCCGCCGCCACGAACAGCCAGGGCGACAGGATGGTGAGGCCCGCCGCGCGCCAGGCCTGGGCCATGGCCGAGAGCAGCACCGGGTGGATCATGTAGAGGGGATAGGAGGCGTCGCCGATCCGCTTGAGCCAGGGCAGGGCCGGCAGTCGACCGTGCGTCTCCCAGCAGACCAGACCCGCGATCAACAGCGTCGCAGGCAGGGCGAAGGCGAGCAGTCGCGCATGGTTCTGCGGGTCGATCAGCAGGCCGCCGATAAACAGCAGCGAACAACCGGTGATGACGCCGTAGGGCCCCTGACGCTTCCAAGGCTCCGGCAGCCGCTCCAGACCCAACGCCAGCAAGATGCCCAGCGCGAACTCCAGCATGAAGGGCGAGGCGTAGAAATGGGCGATGGGCGGCAGCGGCAGCAGCGAGGCCGCGCCCAGAAGTCCGAGGAAACCCAACAGGATAGGCGCGCGTCTTCGCGCCGCCAGCGGCAGGGTCGCGGCCAGGGCCAGATAGAAGAACATCTCATAGTTCAGGGTCCAGCCTGGGATCATCACCGGCTTCAGACCCGCGCCCTCGGCCGGGTTGGGCCAGGCGACGAACAGATAGGAGGCGATGATGTGGGCCGGGTCGAACCGGGCGCTCTGCAACAGCTGCGGCGCGACCAGCAGCAGGACGACCATCAGACTGGTCAGGACCCAGTAGAGGGGCACGACCCGGATCAGCCGCTTCTTCAGGAAGGTCATGGGCGAGACCGGCCGCCGCGACAGGATCAGCCACATCACATAGCCGCTGATGATGAAGAAGACCTCGATCCCGGCCTGGAGGACGATGGTCTCCTTCAGGCCCATCTGGCCCTGGGCATGCCAGACGACGACGCCCAGCGCCGCCGCGGCGCGCAGGTACTGGACCGACACCAGTTCGGTCGGAGGCGAGCGCGATGCGCCCCCCGGCGCCCCGCCCCCCTGATCTCCGCTCAGCTCGACCATTCGCGCATCCTTCGTGATTGCACGTATAGGTTGCGTCAGAGATGTTGATTAATCGTATCGCTCCGGCTGGCGGTCGGTCGGAGCGCCCGTCAGGCCGCGGAGAGGCTCAGCTGCACCACATTGGTTCGGCCTGTCGCGAACCCGGCCTCGCAATAGGCGAGGTAGAACAGCCATTGCCGGTCGAAGACGGTGTTCATGCCGCTGTCCGCCTCGCGGAACCGGCGGGCCCACAGATGCAGGGTGCGGGCATAGTCCTGACCAAAGCGGGTGACGGCGCCGATCGTCAGGCCGTGAGGTTCGATGACGTCCTTGAGCACCGCCTCCGAAGGCAGCATCCCGCCGGGGAAGACGTATTTCTGGATGAAGTCCACGCGCCCGCGATAGCCGGCGAACAGGTCGTCGCAGATGGTGATGATCTGCAGTCCCGCCTGACCGCCCGGCTTCAGCCGGCTGCGGACGACGTCGAAATAGGTGGGCCACCACTTCTCTCCGACGGCCTCGAACATCTCGATGGAGACGACGCGATCGAAGGTCTCGGTGACATCGCGATAGTCCTGCAGCCGGATCTCGACCTTGTCCGACAGCCCCGCCTTTACCATCCGCTCGACCGCATACGCCTGCTGGGACGGCGACAGGGTCAGGCCGACGACCCGGCAGCCGATCTCGCCTGCGGCGTATTCGGCGAACCCGCCCCAGCCGCAGCCGATCTCCAGCACCGTATGTTCGGGTTTCAGGTCGATGCTTGAGGCCAGGGCGGCATACTTCTCGCGCTGGGCGGCTTCCAGCGACTGGTCGGGCCGGGTCCACAGGGCCGAGGAATAGGTCATGCTGGGGTCGAGCCAGCGCTCATAGAAGGCGTTGCCCAGGTCGTAATGGGCGATGATGTTCTTCTTCGATCCCCGCCGGGTGTTCAGCTTGCCCATCCGGTGGACGACCCAGTTGATCGCCCGGCCGACGACATTGCCGCTGGCGAACTGGTCGAGGCGCTCGAAATTGTCTGCGAAGACGGCCAGCAGGGCGGCCAGATCCGGCGTGTCCCACTCGCCCGCCATATAGCCCTCGGCCAGACCGATATCTCCGGCCGCCAGGGCCCGGCCCATCATCTTCCAGTCGTGGACGATCAGCCGGGCGGGATCGGGGGAGGGCGGGCCGAAGCGGTATTCCTGACGGTCCGGCGCCTGGATCACCAGCCCGCGCCCCTTCCAGTCCTGACCCACCTTGCCCAGCACCCAGAGCAGAAGCCTGCCGGGCCTCGGCGCGTGGATCGCGCGGACGTCGAGGCTGTCGTGGACTGTAGGGGCCGTCATGGTGATCTCCGCGCGTTCACGCGTCCGGTCGGACGGTGAAGCTACGGATTAGCCGCGGAAAGGATGCGCCTTTTTTTGGAACATCCAGACGCCGTGCAGCTTCGTAGCTGACTTCGTCCGGCCAAACGCCGGTCTGCTCGTGAGCTGTCATGTACGATCGACCTTCGCCCGTTCAAGAACCCCCGAAATCACGGCGTCGTGTCGCCGTCGTGGGGTCAGGCGTATCCGGGCTGTCGGCGGCTTGGCTGCTGTCGCAGGCGCATGACGTGACGCTCTATGAATCCGGTGACCGGCTCGGCGGCCACGCCTGCACGATCGACGTGCCGATGAAGGATGGCGTCATGCCGGTCGACACCGGCTTCATCGTCTTCAACGAGCCCAACTACCCGAACTTCACCGCCCTGCTCGACTATCTGGACGTGCCGTCCAAGGCCGCGCACATGTCCTTCGCCGTCTCGATGGACGGCGGCGGGTTCGAATATTCCAGCCATGGGGCCAAGGGCCTGTTCGCCCAGAAGCGCAATCTGTTCAGCCCCGCCTTCTGGCGGATGCTGATCGACCTGAAACGGTTTCACCGGACGGCGGAGGCCGATCTCGGCGACCTTGACGTCTCCCTGTGTTCGCTGGGCGATTATCTGGACAAGGGCGGATACGGCGCGGCCTTCCGCGACCGGCATCTGCTGCCCCAGGCGGCGGCGATCTGGTCGTCTTCGTCCTGCCAGATGGCCGACTATCCGGCGGCTGCCTTCATACGCTTCTACCGCAATCACCGTCTGCTCGAAGTTGATCTGAAGCCCAACTGGAAGACGGTCGATACAGGCAGCCGCGCCTATGTCGACGCCCTGGCCCGCGAGTTCCGGGGCGCGCTTTCGGTCGGCGATCCGGTCGCCCGCATCGTGCGACGTTCGGGACGGACGATCGTCCATACGACGTCCGGCAAGCAGGAGGTCTATGACGCCGTCGTCCTGGCCACCCATTCCGATCAGGCCCTGGCCCTGCTGGACCAGCCGACCGCCGAGGAGACGCGGCTGCTCGGCGCCATCCGTTATGGGAGCAACCGCGTGGTCATGCACCGCGACACCGCCCTGATGCCCAAACGGCGGGCGGCCTGGGCTGCGTGGAACTATGTGGGCGGCGAGGCGTCTCGGCGCGGGACGGGCCATCCCAGCGTCACCTACTGGATGAACCTGCTGCAGGGCCTGCCCGGCGATCCGGTCTTCGTCACCCTGAACCCCGAGGTCGAACCCGATCCGGCGACGATCATCGCCGACCACGATTTCGACCATCCGATCTTCAACGGTGCGGCCCTGGCGGCCCAGCAGGAACTCTGGTCGCTGCAGGGCGTCAACGACACCTGGTTCGCCGGCGCCTGGTTCGGCTCGGGCTTCCACGAGGACGGGCTGCAGGCCGGTCTGGCGGTCGCCGAGGCCATCGGAGGGGTGCGCCGTCCGTGGAACGTCGAGAACGAGAGCGGCCGCATTCCGCTGACGGCCGCTGCAGTCACGACCGGCTCGGAGGCGGCCCCCGCATGACGGCGGACGCGATCGCATCGGGGATCTACACCGGTACGGTCTCGCACCGCCGCCTGCGCCCGCGCGTCCATGCGCTGAAGTACCGCATCTTCATGCTGCTGATCGACCTCGACGAGGCGGCCAGTCTGACCGGCCGGTTGCGGTGGCTGACGCGCGGCAAGTTCGGCCTGATGTCGCTGAACCTGTCGGACTTCGGCGACCGGTCGCAGACGCCGCTCCGCGACCAGATCGAGCGCAGCCTGGCCGAGGCGAACATCCGGGGCGGCGGGCCGATCCGTCTGCTGACCATGCCGCGCATCCTCGGCTATGGCTTCAATCCGCTCAGCGTCTTCTTCTGCCACGACGGCGAGGGGCGGCTCAGCGCCATCCTGTACGAGGTGTCCAACACCTTCGGCCAGCGGCACTCCTACCTGATGCCGGTGGTCACGACGGACGGGGCCGTGCGCCAGTCGGTCGCCAAACAGTTCCACGTCTCGCCCTTCATGAACATGGACCTGACCTACCGCTTCTCGGTCGTTCCGCCGACCGGCGCCGATGAGGAGATCGCGGGCGTCTCCATCACCGTCGAGGACGGGGAGGGGCCGATGCTGCTGACCAGCTTCTTCGGAGAGCGGGCGCCGCTGACCGACCGCAATCTGATCCGGGCCTGGATCGCCCATCCCCTGCTCACGTTGAAGGTCATCGCCGGCATCCATTGGGAGGCCATCCTGCTGATCCTCAAGGGTCTTCGCCTGCGCTCCGGTCGCGTGCCGGCGACGCCCGTCACGGTCGGTCACCCGACCCCGGCGACACAAGGAAGCTGAGACCCATGCTGAACCTTCGCACCGCCGCCATGGCTCTCGCTCTGGCCCTCGCCATCCCCGCCGCCTCCTCTGCCGAGGCGCCCCAGCCGCGCAGCCATGTCGATCTCGATCGCTTCATGGGTCGCTGGTACGAGATCCTGCGTACGCCGAACGACCATCAGCGCAACTGCTGGGCCGCCAGTCAGGTCTGGTCGCGGCGCGGCGCGGACCGCTTCTCCATCGCCCAGACCTGCCATCAGGGCTCGCGCACGGGCCGGGCCTCGACGGTCAACACCAGCGCCCGGGTCCTCGACAGCACGACCAACGCCAAGTTCGAGGCCAGCTTCTTCGGCGGCCTGATCCGTCAGCGCTACTGGGTCATCGAGGTCGCGCCCGACTACAGCTGGATGATCGCCACCACCGCCGACGGTCAGTTCCCGGCCCTGCTGTCGCGCAGCGCGACCATGTCCGCCGCCGAACAGGCCCGGCTGACGGCGCGCATGGGGCAGTTGGGTCTGCCGACCCGTCAGCTCGAACCCTCGGGCCGCTGATCATGCTGATCGCGCTCCTCTTCGCCTTCCATTTCATGGTCGTCGTCATGGTGACGGCCTGGGCCGTCTCGCTGAAGACCGACAACACCGGCTGGATCGACGTCTTCTGGACCTTCGGCACCGGTATCAGCGGTGTGGTGGTGGCCTTGAGCCCATGGGCCGGAGCGCCGTCCGAACGCCAGATTCTCGTCGCCATTCTGGTGGCCATCTGGTCGATCCGGCTGGGCTCCTACATCGCCGTCCGCGTCGCCCGGAGCGCCGAGGATGCGCGCTATGTGATGATGAAGGAGGAGTGGGGCCGTCGTTTCAACGCCAATCTATTCGGCCTGGCCATCGTGCAGGCCCCGGCGACGACCCTGCTGTGCGCTTCCATCGCCGCCGCGGCATTGCGTCCCGGCGCCGGGCTGACGCCTGAAGACTTCATCGGCGCCGCCATCCTCTTGATCGCCATTCTCGGCGAGGGCCGGGCCGACAGCCAGATGAAGGCCTTCAAGGCCGATCCCGCCAATCACGGCAAGATCATGGATCGGGGCCTGTGGGGCCTGTCGCGCCATCCCAACTATGTCTTCGAATGGCTGGGCTGGGTCGCGTACCCGGTCATCGCGATTGACCTGTCGGGCTCATGGCCCGGACCTTGGCCCTTGGGCTGGCTCAGCCTGATCGCCCCCGTCGTCATGTATCTGATCCTGACGCGGCTGACCGGCGTGCCGCCGCTTGAGAAGGCGATGCTCAAGTCCCGGGGCCAGGCCTTCGTCGACTACCAGAACCGCGTCGGGGCCTTCTTCCCCCGACCCGCCCGCAAATCCCCGACATCCGCAGGAGCGACCCGGTGAGCCTGATCTCCAACAGCGTGAACAAGCTTCAGGACGCGCCCTTTCCGGACTTCCTCACCCGGCCGGCCATCGCCCTCCTGGTCGCCAATGCGCGCAAGGCGCTGAAGACCCCACCCGCCGACGCCGAGGCGACTTTTGCCCGTGAAATGGCCGAACGCCCGGTCGCCGAACACACCGACGCCGCCAACCAGCAGCACTACGAACTGCCGGCCCGGTTCTTCGAGCTCTGCCTCGGCCCGCACCGCAAATACTCCAGCTGCTTCTACGAGAGCGACGACGCATCCCTTGGCGAGGCCGAGGCCAGCGCCCTTCGGATCACCTGCGAGCATGCCGACATCCGGGACGGCCAGAGCATTCTGGAGCTGGGCTGCGGCTGGGGCTCGCTGTCGCTGTGGATGGCCGAACGCTACCCGAACGCCAACATCACCGCCGTTTCCAACTCGCACAGCCAGAAGGCCTCGATCGACGAGACGGCCCGGCGGCGCGGCCTGACCAACCTGACCATCATCACGGCCGACATGAACGACTTCATGATCGACCGGACCTTCGACCGCATCGTCTCGGTGGAGATGTTCGAGCATATGGCCAACTGGCGGGCCCTGCTGGGCAAGGCGCGCGGCTGGCTGAAGCCCGAGGGGCGGATGTTCATCCATGTCTTCAGCCATATCGACGCGCCGTACCGGTTCGAGGTCTCGGACCAGAGCGACTTCATCGCCCAGCATTTCTTCACCGGCGGCGTCATGCCCAGCCACGGCCTGATGCGCCAGTACGGCGACCTGCTGACGGTCGAGGACGAATGGCGCTGGTCGGGGACCCATTACCAGCGCACCGCCGATGACTGGCTCGACAATTTCGACATGCACGAGGAGGAGATCCGGGGGCTGATGGCCTCGGTCTACGGCCCTGCCAACGCGCCGTTGTGGATGCGTCGCTGGCGGCGATTCTTCATGGCTACCGCCGGCCTGTTCGGCGACAGCGACGGCCAGGTCTGGGGCGTCAGCCACTATCGTCTGAAGAGGGCCTGAGCATGCTGAAATATCTCGCCGCCTACGGCTGTTCGGCCCTCGTCGTCCTCGTCATGGACTGGGTCTGGCTGACGGTGATGGGCGACAAACTGTACCGGCCCGTGCTCGGCGACTTCATGGCCAAGTCCGTCAATCTGCCGGCCGCCGTCGCCTTCTATTTCATCTATCTGGCGGGCCTGACCTTCCTGGCGACCGTTCCGGCCCTGCGTGAGGCTTCCGTCATGCGGGCGGTCGTCAACGGGGCCGTCTTCGGCTTCGTCGCCTATGCGACCTATGACCTCACCAACCAGGCGACCCTGACGCGGTGGAGCACGACCATCACCCTGGCCGACATGGCCTGGGGCACGGTGTTGAGCCTGACGGCGGCCACCGCCGGCTACTACGGATCGCGCCTTCTGGTGAAGTGATCACGGCTCTGTTTCGGGCGGCGTCTTGCGGCGAATGCGAAGCCGTGCGACCGATGCATCGTCTTGAAAGCAGTGTAAAAGCCGACGCATGGACGCCGACCTCAGCCGCCAGGCCCTGAACGCCAACCTCAGGCTCGTGGCCGGTGGAGACAGGGGCGCCCTGCAGGCGGTGTATGACGCCACCTCATCGAAACTATTCGGGGTGGTGCTTCGTATCTTGAACGATCGAAGCGAGGCAGAGGACGTGCTGCAGGAAGTCTACATCTCGGTATGGACCAAGGCGGGTCAGTTCGACGAAAGTCGGGCCAGCCCGATCACCTGGCTGGCCGCCATCGCGCGCAACCGCGCCATCGACCGGCAGCGTCAGGTGGGCCGCCGCGTCAGCCGCCCGATCGAGGATGCGGGCGAGGTCGCCGATGACGGCGAGGACGGTCTCGACGCCGTCCTGCGCGCCGAAACCTCCACCCGGCTGGACGGCTGTATCGCCGAGCTGGAGGACCAGCAGCAGAAGGCGCTCAAGACCGCCTTCTTCGACGGCCGCACCTATGAGGACGTGGCGACCCTGTTCGGCGTGCCGACCGGCACGATGAAGAGCTGGATCCGCCGCTCCCTGATCAAGCTGAAGGCTTGTCTCGGCGGATGACCGACATTCAACCGACTGCCTCGACCCCGGACCAGGACGCCGCCGAATACGCATTGGGCGTGACCACGGCCGACCAGCGCCGCGAGGCCGAGCGCCGCATTGCCTCGGACCCCGCCTTCGCTGGCCTGGTCAGCGCCTGGGACGAGCGGTTCGCCCCCCTGATCGACGCCATTCCGGAGAAGACCCCGCCGCGCGTGGTCTGGATGCGGATCGCGGCCCAGCTGGGTCTGGCGCCGAGCAAGCCCACCGCCTGGGGCAATATCAATCTGTGGCGCGCCGCGACCGGCGTCTTCGGCGTGGCCGCAGCAGCGGCTGTTGCCATCGTCCTGATCACACCCACCCCGACCACGACGCCGACGGTTGCCCCGCCGGCGGTCGAGGACGCCTCCCTGACCTCGGTCGGCCTGCTGAAGGGCGAGGAGGGGCCCGCCAGCTTCGTCGTCACCCTCGACCGCGCCAACCGACGCCTGACCATCGCGCCGGTGAGTTCGGATGGCCTGAACGACAAGTCGTTCGAGATGTGGGTCCTGCCCGAGGGTCAGAACCCGATTTCGCTGGGCGTCATGGACGGCAAGGAGGTCGTGACCATCGACACCGACAAGCTGATCGGACCTGACGGTTCGCGCGCCACCCTGGCCGTCTCCGTCGAGCCGCTGGGCGGCTCGCCCACCGGCCTGCCGACCGGCCCCGTCGTCGCCAGCGGCCAGCTGAAGCCCATCTGACGTCTCGAAACTGGCGTTCCGTCCGCCCTTCGCGCAACATGGCGCGACCGATGCGTCATACGCATTTGCCAAAGGAATGCCACCGGTGTCATAGACACCCGACGAACCGTCGAGACCGTCGTCAGACACGGTCCTTCGCCGTCGCCGCGATCACCCCAGGAAGCGCGCGCCCTGCGCCGGCCGCGCAGTAGAGCCGTACCGATGAGCCATCCGCTGAAGCTGAACCCCGACCGCCTGTTCCCGGTCGACGCCGACACGCGCGGCCTGGCCCGTCGCCTGTATGCCGAGATCAAGGATCTGCCGATCATCAGCCCGCACGGCCATACGGATCCGTCGTGGTTTGCGCTGAACGAGAATTTCGCCAATCCGGCCGAGCTGCTGATCACGCCCGACCACTATGTCTTCCGCATGCTGCACTCGCAGGGGATGGCGATGGAGGATCTGGGGGTTCCGCGCGCCGACGGCGGTCCGGTCGAGACCGATCCCCGCACCATCTGGCGCCGGTTCGCCGAGAACTATCACCTGTTCCGCGGCACGCCGTCGCGCATGTGGCACGACTGGGTCTATGCCGAGGCCTTCGGCATCGACGTGCGCCTCTCGGCCGAGACGGCGGACCACTACTATGACGTCATCGACGCCGCGCTGAAGACGGATGCGTTCAAGCCCCGCGCCCTGTTCGATCGCTACAACATCGAGGTCCTGACCACGACCGAGAGCCCGACCGATACGCTGGAGCACCACAAGACCATCCGCGCCTCGGGCTGGAAGGGCCGGGTGCTGACCGCCTATCGCCCCGACCCGGTGCTGGACCCGGATTACGAAGGCTTCCGCGACAATCTGAAGGTCCTGGCCGAACAGACCGGCTGCGACACCACCACCTGGGCCGGCTATCTCGACAGCCTTCGCGCCCGCCGCGCCTTCTTCGCTGAGATTGGCGCGACCTCGACGGACCACGGCCACCCGACCGCCTTTACCGCCGACCTGTCGAAGGCCGAGGCCGAGGCTCTGTTCGCCAAGGTTTCGACCGGCCCGGTCTCCGCCGCCGAAGCCGAGCTGTTCCGCGGCCAGATGCTGACCGAGATGGCCGCCATGTCGGTCGAGGACGGTCTGGTGATGCAGCTGCACCCGGGTTCGTTCCGCAACCACTCGGCGACGGTGTTCAACCGCTTCGGCCGCGACAAGGGCTGCGATATCCCGACGCAGACCGACTACGTCCGGGCGCTCAAGCCGCTGCTGGACCGGTTCGGTTCGGACACCCGCCTGACCCTGATCCTGTTCACCCTGGACGAGACTTCGTACAGCCGCGAACTGGCCCCGCTGGCGGGCCATTATCCGGCGCTGAAACTGGGCCCGAGCTGGTGGTTCCACGACAGCCCCGAGGGCATGCGCCGCTTCCGCGAGCAGACCACGGAGACGGCGGGCTTCTACAACACCGTCGGCTTCAACGACGACACCCGCGCTTTCCTGTCGATCCCGGCCCGTCACGACGTGGCCCGGCGCATGGACTGCGGCTTCCTCGCCAAGCTGGTGGTCGAACACCGGATGGAAGAGGACGAGGCCCACGAACTGGCCCACGCCCTGACCTATGGTCTGGTCAAGGCGGCCTACAAGCTGTGACACGGCTCTCCGACGCCACTCTGGCCGCGACGCCCGCGGCCAAACCCGCCTATGACCGCGCGGCGGTGAAGACCGGCGTCGTCCACCTCGGCATCGGCGCCTTTCACCGGGCGCACCAGGCGGTGGTGTTCGACGATGCTCTGGCGAGCGGCGACCTGCGCTGGGGCGTGCTCGGCGCCTCGCTGCGATCGCCGGGCGTACGCGATCAGCTGAACCCGCAGGACGGCCTCTATACGCTGGTGGTCCGCGACGGCGCCGACGAACATCTGCGCGTCATCGGGGCGGGGCAGGGGGTTCTGGTCGGGCCGGAGGACCCTGCCGCCCTCGTCGCGGCCATGGCGCATCCGGACGTCCACATCGTCACCCTGACGGTGACCGAGAAGGGCTATCGCCTCGATCCCGCGACCGGCGACGTGATGGTCGAGGACCCGGAAGTCGCCGCCGACCTCGCCGACATTTCCGCGCCCCGTACCGCGCCCGGCTTTGTCGTGGCAGCGCTGCGGGCTCGCAAGGCGGTGGGGCTTGCGCCCTTCACCGTCATCTCCTGCGACAACCTTCCGCACAACGGCGCCCGCATCCGCGCCGGGGTGCTGGAGATGGCCAAGCGCATCGACCCCGAACTGGCCGACTGGGTCGCCGCCGAGGGGGCCTTTCCCCAGACCATGATCGACCGGATCGTGCCCGCTACCATCCCCGAGGACATCGACAAGCTGGCGGGCCGGATCGGGGTCCGCGACGAAGGCATGGTTAAGGCTGAGCCCTTCACCCAGTGGGTGATCGAGGACCGCTTCGCCGGTCCGCGTCCGGACTTCGCCGCGCTCGGCGTGCAACTGACCGACGCCGTCGCCCCTTGGGAGGACGCCAAGCTGCGCCTGCTCAACGGCGCCCATTCGGCCGTCTCCTATCTCGGCGCCCTGTCGGGGCACGAACATGTGCATGAGGCCGTCGCCAATCCGGTGCTCAAGGCCTTCGTCGAGGCCCTGTGGGACGAGGCGGAGACGACGCTGAACCCGCCGCCCGGGCTCGACATCGCCGCCTATCGAGAAGAGCTGATGGCCCGCTTCTCCAACTCGGCCCTGATGCACCGCACGCGCCAGATCGCCATGGACGGCTCGCAGAAACTGCCGCAGCGCCTGCTGGCCGGGACCGCCGAACGTCTGGCGGCGGGGCAGTCGATCGAGGCCCTCGCCCTGGGCGTCGCCGCCTGGATGAAGTGGCAGTCGGGCGTGACCGAGACCGGCGAGACCTTCGTCGTCGACGATCCGCTGGCGGCGAAGACCGCCGAACTTCTGGCCGGCGCCGACACAGACGAGGCTCGCGTCGCGGCCTTGCTGACCCTTTCGGCCGTCTTCCCGCCCGCCCTGGCCGCTGACCCGGCGTTCGTAAAAGCGGTGACGGCTGCCTATCTCTCGCTCAGCACCCACGGCGCGGTCGAGGCCGCCCGTCTGGTGACGGAGTAAGCCATGTCCCGCGTCCTTATCCTGAACCCCGCCGATGACATCGCGGTCGCCCTTGACGACATCACTGCCGGAGAGACGCCCGAGGGTCTGGACGCCCCCGCCCGCGCCGACATCGCCCAAGGCCACAAGATCGCGCGTCACGCCGTCGCCGAGGGCGGTCTCGTCCGTCGCTACGGCCAGGTCATCGGCCGGGCGAAGACGGCGATCGAACCAGGCGACCACGTCCACGTCCACAACCTGGCCATGGCCGACGACGGGCGCGAGGCCGAGGTCGGCGCCGACGTCCATCCGCCCAAAGCCCTCGACGGTGCGACCTTCCAGGGCATCGTGCGCAAGGACGGCCGCGTCGGCACGCGCAACTACATCGGCGTCCTGACCAGCGTGAACTGTTCGGCGACGGTCGCCCGGCGCGTCGCCGACGCTTTCCCCGATTCCAGCCTGCCCAAGGGCGTCGACGGCGTTGTGGCCTTCACCCATCAGGGCGGCTGCGGCGGGTCATCCCTGTCGAGCGATGTCGAACTGCTGCAGCGGACCCTGGCCGGCTACGCCCGCCATCCCAACTTCGCCGCCATCCTGATCGTCGGCCTGGGCTGCGAGGCCAACCAGATTCCCGACTGGCTCAGGAAGTCCGAGCTCGAGACCGGAACCACCCTGCGCGCCATGACCATCCAGGAGGCCGGCGGCACCGCCCGCGCCATCGAGGCCGGGATCGAGATCGTCAGGGAACTGGTCGAGGAGGCGTCCAAGGTCGAGCGCCAGACGGTGTCGGCGTCGCACCTGACCGTCGGCCTGCAGTGCGGCGGTTCGGACGGCTGGTCCGGCGTCACGGCCAACCCGGCCCTGGGCGCCGCCGTCGATTTGCTGGTCGCCCACGGCGGCTCGGCCATGCTGTCGGAAACGCCCGAGATCTGGGGCGCAGAACATCTGCTGCTGCGCCGCGCGACCTCGCAAGGCGTCGCCGACAAGCTGAACGCCCGCCTCGACTGGTGGCGCGCCTATGCCGACAAGCACGGGATGGAGCTGAACAACAATCCGTCGCCGGGCAATCTCAAGGGCGGTCTGACGACCATCCTGGAGAAGTCCCTGGGCGCCGTGGCCAAGTCGGGCTCGACGCCCCTGACCGACGTCATCGGCTATGCCGAGCCGCTGAAGACGCAAGGCCTGACCTTCATGGACAGCCCGGGCTACGACCCCTGTTCCGCGACCGGCCAGATCGCCTCGGGCGCCAATCTGATCGTCTTCACCACGGGTCGGGGCTCGGTCTTCGGGGCCAAGCCGGCGCCCTCGATCAAGGTCGCCTCCAACGCCAGACTGGCCAGCTGGATGGATGAGGACATGGACATCGACGCCTCGCCGGTCCTGACCGGCACGCCGATGGCCGAGGTGGGCCGCGAGATCTTCGAGCGCATGCTGGCGGTCGCGTCGGGCGAGCCCTCCAAGTCCGAGGCGCTCGGCATCGGCGACAACGAGTTCGTGCCCTGGGCGGTCGGCGCCTATCTCTAGGACGCCGGCGCCGTTGACGGCGAACCGTAGCGGTGTTCTTTAACCCTATGACCCAGCGCCGCCTCGCCGCCCTCGCCAAGTTGTCGATCACGGTCGTGGTCGCCGCCGCAACCCTGGCCGGGTGCGCTGACTATGGGCGCCGCCACCATTCGGGCCGCTATAGCCCGCCAAGCCAGCCCTGGGTCGCGGGGCCGTCCTCGCCGCCGGCGCCCCTGCCGCCGCCGCCCCGTCCGAAGCTTTAGGGCTCAAGGTCCGCTGCGTTCTCTGGTCGCGGGATCGACCGCTGGCTGATGAAATCGACCGGTGTTATCGTCCAGGTCTGATTGGAAGGGTTCGGGATGCTCGCACTCGCTCTGGCTACGTCTCTGGCCGCCGTTCTGGCGACCGCTCCGCTCGCTGAAGACCTGCCCGCCGCGTCGCGCGCAGCGCCGCAGGTCCAGACACAGGTCCCTGACACCGGCGCGCCGACCGACCTGGGCGACATCGTCGTCGAGGGGCAGAGGCTGCAGGAGGCGACCGAGACCTTCGTGCGCGAGGTCGGTTCGCCCGCGCGCGGCCGCGGTCTCGCTCGCTGGCGCAACGGGGTCTGTGTCGGGGTGGTCAATCTCCAGCCGGAGACCGCCCAGTATATCGTCGACCGCGTCTCCACCGTGGCGCGGGATCTGGGGCTGCGCGCCGGGCAGCCGGGCTGCCGGCCCAGCGTCATCATCATCGCCACGGTCGACGCCAACGCCTTCACGAGCGAGTTCGTGGCCATGCGGCCCCGGCTGTTCATCGTCGGCGGCTCCGGCATGGATCAGGGCCACAACGCCCTGCGCCGGTTCCAGACGACCGACCGGCCCGTGCGTTGGTGGAACGTCAGCGTCCCGGTCGAGGAGGACACCGGCACGATCGCCGTGCGCCTGCCCGGGGAGAATGCGCCGCAGCTGAACCTGCGCGGTGCGGGCGGGCTGCTGACCACGACCATCGTCGACGACAGCAAGCGCGCTTTCGTCATCGTCGACATGGACCGGGTCGCCGGGGTCAGCCTGACCCAGCTGGCCGACTATCTGGCCATGGTCTCCCTGGCCCAGGTCAACCCGGACGCCGACACCTCGGGCTATGCGACGGTGCTCAACCTGTTCCGCGAGCCGGACCAGGTTGAAGGGCTGACCCAGTGGGACATTGCCTATCTGGAAGGGCTCTACGACTCCCTGCGGATCAACCGCAATCCAGGTGCGGCGCGCACCGAGATCGCCTCATCCATCGTCCGCGTCCATCGCCGGATCAATCGGGACGAGGCCGGGGCAGGGGAGCCGCCGGCGCCGTCAGAGTAGCCACCGGGTCGCCTCCTAGCGGGTCGCCAGCGAGACCATCAGGGCGATGACCAGCAGGATGCAGACGCCCTGCCAGAAGCGCACCGGGTCGCGCTCGATCAGGGACGGCGGCTGGGGCGGGGTGACGGCGACGGCGCTGCCGCTTTCCAGCACATGGATCAGCTCCTCCACGTCGGCGAACCGGTCGGCGGGATCGACGGCGATGGCGCGCAGGATGGCGGCCTCCAGCCAGGCGGGCATGTCGGGACGCAGCTGGGTCGGCGGGATGGGCTTTTCGAACTTCGGCCGCTGCGGCAGCTCGACCTGGCCGCGCGGATAGTCCTTGGCGAACAGGCGGTAGAGGGTGACGCCCAGGGCGTACTGGTCGGTCAGGGCGTCGCCGGGACTACTGTCGAACAGCTCGGGCGCCATGTATCCGGCCGTGCCCGGCGCCTCGCCCTCGGTGAAGTCCTCGACCTTGGGCAGCCGGGCGACGCCGAGGTCGATCAGCTTCAACCCGCCATTCTTCTCGAGGATGACATTGTCCGGCTTGATGTCGCGGTGGGCGATGCCCTGACGGTGCAGGGCCGCGACGCCGCGTGACAGGCGGATGGCCTCGCGCACGCCCGGCTGGATGTCGAGGGGCCCGTCGGCGGCCAGACGGGCGTGCAGGGTGCGGCCCTCATAGAAGGGCTGGGCGATGTAGAGCCGGCTCTGGCGGCCGGGATCCAGCGTCAGGGTCTTGCCGACATAGGGGCTGTCGATGCGGCGGCCGATGAAGCTTTCGCGCAGGAAGGAGAGCCGGGCGCCGTGCTCGCTGAGCAGGGCCGGCTTGGGGAATTTCAGCACGATCGGCGTCGGGTCTGCGCCGTCCTTCGCCAGGAAGACGCGGGTGTATTTGCCGTCCGACAACAGCCGCTCCATCTGGAAGCCGTCGACGTTGTCGCCAGCGTCGGGGGGAGGGAGGATGGGCAGACCCTCGGCCTCGACCCCGATCGCCTCCGAGTCGAGCGGGCCGAGGCGGATAACGTCGATGACGATGGCCGTGGCGTTGTCGGTCGCGCCGTTGGCGGTGGCCTGATCGACGACGCACTGGGCGTCGGCGTCGGGCGAGGCCATGCGACCGAGAAGCCGGGTCAGGGTCTCCGGGTCGACCACGCCGTGGACCCCGTCTGAGGTCAGCAGGAGCCGGTCGTAGGGCTTGAGCGGCACCGGCCGGACGTCCAGCCGGACATCGGCCTCGATGCCGACGGCGCGGTACAGGACGTGGCTCAGCCCGGGCTGGGCCAGGACGTGGTCCTCGGTCAGCTGGGTCAGGACGCCGTCGCGGAAATGCCAGGCCCGGCTATCGCCGACGTGGAGGACGGTCGCCTCGCGGCCGCGCAGGACCAGGGCGGTGAAGGTGGTCGCGGCGCCCTTCATCTCGGGATCGGTGCGGCCCTTGGAATGGAGCCAGCGGTTGAAGCCGAGCAGGGAGGCGACGCCGGCGGCCGCGATCCCGCCCAGCGGACTTTTCGACAGATAGCCGTCGATGAAGCTGCGGGTCGCCAGTTCGGCGGCGATACGGCCGCCTTTCGAGCCCGAGACCCCGTCGGCGACCACGGCGACGATGCCGTGCAGCGCCTGTTCCGACGGCGTGCCCAGATGGACGGCGCCGAAGTCCTGGTTGTCCGCGCGCGGCCCCAGGGCGGTGGCGAACCCCGCCGCGATCTCCAGCCTGCCCGACGCGTCCATGTCCGATCCCCTCAGTCAGCCCATGGGGCGGGAACAGGACGCGCCGTCAAGGGCCACCGGAGCCCCACGGGCTCCGGATGGGAAGTGAGAGCATGATTCACGCTTGTGCCGGAGCCGCGCGGCGGCTCCTCCAAGGCGATCATGCTCTAGGCCTCAAGCGCCTCGATCAGGTCGCCCATGTTTCTGATGAAGACGGCGGTCGAGATGCCGTCGACCGGGAAGTCGGTGTTGTAGGGCGAGACGTCCCACAGGTCGCCGACGCGGGTGGTCTGATACTCTCCGCCGGTCACGGCTTCGGGCGAGGGGCCGTTGTACGGGTTGGAGGTGGTGGTCAGGGGGGTGATCCAGGCGCCGTTGTCATCCAGCTTCGACAGGACGGCGGCGATCGCCTCGGGCGCCGGGGCGCGTTCGCGGCGGGCGTCGGTCGACATGTCCCAGACGCTGACGTCGCGCAGGGTGAAGTATTTCGGCAGCTTCAGCGTCCCGGCCTTGGCCTTGAGCGGGGAGGCGGCGATCAGGGCGGCCGGATCCATGGCGAAGGCGGCCTCGTACTCGCGGCGGATGGCGGCGGTGTCGATGCTGCGGAACGAGCCGTAGTGGACGATCAGATTATTGGGGTTGGCGTCGGCGTAATAGTGGCCGTTGGCGATGTTGGACCCCTTGCGGTGGATATAGACCGGGGTGTTCGAGCCTTCGAGGATGAAGGTCGGATGGGTCCGGCCGGGCGCAATCAGGTTCTGGGGCGTCTTGACCTGATCCAGCCAGTCCAGGGCCTCGGGCAGGCGCTCCAGGAATTTGCGGTCGCCCGTCAGCTTGTAGAAGCCGATCATCGAACGGATGTTGGCCGCCGTCGTGTGGGTGGCGAAGGCCTGGGGTTCGATGGTGCGGGCCGGGGCGGGCTTCAGGGTGTCGGGGAAATGCTGCAGACCCCAGGCCGGCTGCGGCATGGGCTGCTGGGTCTTCACATAGATGTCCATGCCGCGCTCGATGGCGTCGACCAGACGGGCGTCGTTCGAGCCGAGCGCCTGATGGGCATAGAGCAGGAACTCCAGGTTCTCGCCCGCCACATCGTCATTGAAGGTGATGTAGGGCGTGTAGTCGGCGTGACCATGCAGGCCGCCGTTCTCGACGAAGGGGAAGCGCTGCGGCCAGCCGCCGTTCGGATACTGGGCGTCGAGGACGAACTGGATCGCCTTGTCGAGCGGGGCGCGATACTTCCGCTCGCGCTTCTCCAGATAGACGCGCAGCAGCAGCTGCGAGGCCTCGGCCGTGCCGGCGTCGTCGAAGGTGGCGTTGCCGTAGTAGCGCTGGAATTCCTCCAGCCGCCAGGCGTTGCCGCCGATCTTCGCATACCAGTCCTTGAGGCTCTCCTCGCCGGCGGTGTCGATGACATAGTTCCAGCCGCCGCGCGGATGCTGGCCCGCGACCAGGGCGTCGGCGGCGGCCTTGGCGGCATTGTAGAACTGCTCGTCGCCGGTGGCGTGATAGGCGTCGAGATAGAGGTGACCGACGGTCGCGGTGCCCGGAGGCTGGACCCAAATCATCGTCGGCTTGGCCTCCAGCTCGCCCCAGCGACGCGAGAAGTCGGGCAAGACCTGCCAGACATATCCGCCGCCCACGGCGACCTTGTCGGTCATGAAGGCCGTGGCCTTCTTCATCGCCGCGAGCACGGCGGCCCGGTCGGCGGGCGGTGCGGTCTGGACGGTGCGGGCGAGGGCGGGGGTGGCCGAGGCGACCGCGGTGGCGGCGGCGGCGGACAGGAGGGCGCGGCGATTCATCTGCATGACGGTGTTTCCATTTCCCGGGGAGAGCTCTTGGCGGCCCTTCAACGGCGCGGATACAAGCACCGATGACACCGGTTTCCTAGGGGGTGAGGCGGGGGAATTTCGAAGAACGATGTGTGGCTCGGGAATGTCTACATCTATTACCGCTCATCCCGGCGAATGCCGGGATCCAGATCCAGACGCTATCTCCGCTGGAGGTCACGAACAGCGCGAAACTTCTGCCGTCGCATGTGAGTCTGGATCCCGGCATTCGCCGGGATGAGCGGTGGATGGCAGGTCCGATGAGATCGTCCTCGAGCATGTCACGCCAAGGGCGGCCTGGAGGGCTAGTGCGGTTCGCCCGGCGTCGAGGCGGGCCCGAAAATCAGGTTCGTCACCATGGCCGCGCGCGCCTCGGCTTCGGCCGCCTTGGCCGGATCGGGGTTGGGCTCGATTTCCATCGACCAGACGACACCGGCCGGAGGATGGAGGTCGCGGCACAACGTCCTCGTGTGCAGTCGGCTCATGACGTCACGATTGCGGTCCATCCGATCGATGTCGCCGTCGCCGTCATTATCGGCTCGCCCCGGCGCGCTGACGGTGATGTCCCAATGCGCGGGCTCGGGCGTGCGGTCGCCTTGACCGGGCAGGCGTGCGCCGTCCGGGGAGGTCAGATAGACCGTGGTTCCGGAAGGGGTCTCCCAGAACGCCATGACCGAATAGGGCTCGATATGCCCCTCGATCTCGATAAGGCCGCAGCCGATCCGGGCGCCGCCGCGCGGGCTTTCCTTGAAATCCTGCGACAGGATCCGCCCGGCAGGCCGTTCGGTCTGGACGGCGGCGATCAGCTGATCGTCGCCGGGACGCACAGGTCGCGAAGCCTCCGCCTGAAGGCCCAGGGCGATCAGTGCGAGGAGCGCAGCGGGCATCTCAGCCCACCTTCACCCGCGTCGCCGCCTCGGGGAGATCTTCCCCGAAGGCCCTTTGATAGAACTCGGCGATGGTCGGCCGTTCCAGCTCGTCGCACTTGTTCAGGAAGGTCAGGCGGAAGGCGAGGCCGACGTCGTTGCCGAAGATGATGGCGTTCTGGGCCCAGGTGATGACGGTGCGGGGCGACATGACGGTGGAGATGTCGCCGTTCATGAAGGCGTTGCGGGTCATGTCGGCGACGCGGACCATGGCCGCGATGCGGCGCAGGCCCTCGGCGTCGGACCACTCGGGCACCTTGGCGGCGACGATGCCCGCTTCGACGTCGTGCTCGAGGTAGTTCAAGGTGGTGACAATGTTCCAGCGGTCCATCTGGCCCTGATTGATCTGCTGGGTGCCGTGATACAGGCCCGAGGTGTCGCCCAGGCCGATGGTGTTGGTGGTCGAGAACAGGCGGAACCAGCGGTTCGGGCGGATGACGCGGTTCTGGTCCAGCAGGGTCAGGCGGCCTTGCGCCTCCAGCACGCGCTGGATCACGAACATCACGTCGGGACGGCCGGCGTCATATTCGTCGAAGACCAGGGCGATGGGGCGCTGCAGGGCCCAGGGCAGCATGCCTTCGCGGAATTCGGTGATCTGTTTGCCGTCCTTAAGGACGATGGCGTCCTTGCCGACCAGATCGATGCGCGAGACGTGGCTGTCGAGGTTCACCCGGACCAGCGGCCAGTTCAGCCGGGCGGCGACCTGTTCGATATGGGTCGACTTGCCGGTGCCGTGATAGCCCTGGACCATGACGCGGCGGTCGTAGGCGAAGCCGGCGCAGATCGCGAGCGTCGTCTGCGGGTCGAAGCGATAGGCCGGATCGACCTCGGGCACATGGCTGTCGACCGTGTCGAACATCGGCACGACCATGTCGGAATCGACGCCGAAGGCTTCGCGCACGGTCACCTTGCGGTGCGGTTCGAACGTCAGGAGGGGATCGGGAGTCGCGTCGAGGAGGGAGGCCATGAGTGTGCGATTAGCGCACGGCCGTCGGGTGGTCGAGACCCAGACCGCGCTTGAGCGCCTGATTGATCAATCCGGGCAGGGATGCGGCGATCGGGGGAGCGATGCGTTTCAGGAAACGGGCTTTCGCAGACTGGTCGGTGACGAAGCCGGTCAGCCCGCGGGACGTCTTCACCCAGGCCGCATCGACGGCGTGACGCAGCCGGGCGTAGTCGGCGATGCGAGAAAGGTCGCCCTGTAAGGCGTCCACCGCGCAGGCGGCGAAGACATAGCCGTCCTCGATGCCCAGGTTCATGCCGCGTCCGCCGATGGGCGAGTGGATATGGGCGGCGTCCCCGGCGAGGGCGACCCGGCCGACGGCCATGGTCGGAGCCATCCGATGCGAGACCTTGAACTCGGATTGCCAGCGGACCTTTCCGCCGTCCAGCTCGCGGGCAGGCGCGGCAGCAGGGGCTCGCCGAAGCCGATCAGTCGGAAGGTCCCGCCGGAGAAGGGCAGGGCGATCAGCGGTCCCGCGCGCTGGAAGTCGATGCGCGCCTCGTCCGGGGCCGCGCCCGCTATATCGACATCCATCAGATGCCAGGGCAGGTCCGAGGCGTCGCCGGGGAAGCCGAGGTCCAGGGCGTGGCGCACAGCCGAATGGGCTCCGTCGGCGCCGAGCAGCAAGGCGGCGGTGACCGTTTCGCCGGTCGACAGGACGGCGATGACGGCGTCGTCCGTCTGGGTAAGGCCGGTCAGGCCCGCGCCGCGTTCAGGACGCACGCCGAGGTCGGCCAGCGCCTCGGCCAGCAGCCGTTCCGTCTCGGCCTGGGGCAGGATGGTCATGGGCCGGCCCGGGGCGACCCGATCCCAGTCGGGACGGATCGTGGCGCTGACCCGGCCCTCGTGGGCGACGCGGATCGTGCTGATCCTCTGGCCCTCCGTGCGGATGCGGTCGGCGACCCCCGTCGGCTGCAGCAGTTCCAGCGTGCGCGGATTGACGGCCAGGGCCTTGGAGGTCGTCGTCGGCGCGGGTGCCGCATCGACGATGCGCACGGCGACGCCAGCCCGCGTCAGGAACAGCGCCGCCGCCAGTCCCGTGGGACCGGCGCCGACGATCAGGACCTGCGGGCCGGGCGCGCTCATGCGCCGGAGGTTATTCCGCGGTCAGGTCCACGTCCACATTGCCGCGGGTGGCGTTGGAGTAGGGGCAGACCTGGTGGGCGGCGGCGATCAGGCCGTCGATGGTCGACTTGTCGAGGCCGTGGTCGGTGACCTTGATGGCGATGTCCAGGTTGAAGCCCTCGCCGCGGGTGTTCGGGCCGATGCCGACCGTGGTGTGGATCTTCGTGTCCGGACCGACCGGCGTGCCCGCCTTGCCCGAGACCAGACGCAGGGCGCCCATGTAGCAGGCGGCGTAGCCGGCCGCGAACAGCTGTTCCGGATTGGTGCCGGCGCCGCCCTTGCCGCCCATTTCGGCGGGCAGGGACAGCAGGACGTCGATCTTGCCGTCGTCGGTGGCCGAGCGGCCTTCGTCGCGGCCGCCGCCGGTGGAGGTGGCGTGCGCCTTGTACAGAACGTTCATCGGGGGATCTCCTGTCGTGGCCGTCGCGGCGGCGAGTTGTTTATCGCGATAAACATCTTCTAGGCCTGCGCTCTCGCCGAGTCCAGCGAAAGTTTGTGACGCTAACCGTTATTGTGATAAATGATTGGGTATGGAGACGTCCCAAACCCTTTCGCCTGCTTCGATGTCGCTCGACGACCATCTGTGCTTCGCCTTGTATTCCGCCTCCATGGCGGTGACGCGGCTCTACAAGCCCATGCTGGACGAGTTGGGCATCACCTATCCCCAGTATCTGGTGCTCAACGCCCTGAAAGATGTCGGCGCGAATGAGGACGGCTTCCTGACCGTCGGCGGCCTGGCGTCACGGCTGGCGCTGGAGCCCTCGACCATCACCCCCCTGGTCAAGCGGCTGGAGGCGGCGGGCCTGGTCACGCGCACGCGCAGCCTCAAGGACGAGCGCGAGGTTCAGGTGCGGCTGGCCGAAACAGGCAGGGACGTCATCGCCCGTTCGACCTGTCTCGCCGAGGCCCTGCTGGCCAAGTCGGACATGGCCGTGAGTGATCTGGGCAGGCTGCGCGATCTGGTGCGCGAGTTCCGGGGCAAGGTGGCGGCCTGAGGCGGCCTGAGGCGGGAAGTGGCCGCCTTACCGCGAATTCACTGGGTCGGCGCGACGTCGGCGGCGATGGTCGGGGTCTCCCCCGGTGTCCTCCCCCGAGACCTGTCATGACCCAGTTCACACGCCGCCATGCCCTGCTGACCGCCGTCGGCGCCTCGGCCCTGATCACCGCCCCGGCCTTCGCCCGTTCGGTGTTGCGTCCCGATCCTACCGAAGACACTCGCGTCGACGCCATCGCTCAGGAGTTCGGCTTCAACGGGGTGATCCTGCTGGGCCGGGCCGGGCGGCCGGAGTTCCGCAAGGCTTACGGCGTCGCCGACGTCGCCACCGGGCGGCCGGCCTCGGTCGGCGACCGCTACGCCATCGCTTCCATCTCCAAATGGCTGACGGTGACCGCGATCCTGCAGCTGGTCGATCAGGGCAGGCTGGCGCTGGATGCGCCGATCAACACCTGGCTGCCGGACTATCGCACGGACACCGGCGGCACGGTCACCCTGCGCCACCTGCTCAACAACACCAGCGGCATTCCGAACCTGCTCAACGCCGCCGTCGGGGCCGATCCGACGCTCAACACCTCGACCATGCCTGCCGCCGAGGCGGTCAAACGGTTCTGCTCGGGCGACCCGATCTTCGCGCCCGGCGCCCGGTTCGACTATGTCCCCACCAACTGGATCCTGGTCATGGCGATCATGGAGGCGGCGACCGGCGAGGCCTATCCGGCCCTCATGGACCGGCTGGTGATCACGCCCCTGGGCCTGCCGGACACCGGATTGTGCGACGCGGCCTTCCTGGAGGCGGGCGATGTGGCCAAGGCCTACAAGACCCTGTCGCCGCCGGTGCTCAAGATGTGGCCGCGCCCGACCTTCATCGCCGCGGCGGGCGGCTTCTACAGCACCGCCGCCGATCTGCTGCGCGCCGCCCACGGGGTGTTCGACGGCGACCTGCTGTCCGCATCCTCACGCGAGGAGATGGCGCGGATCACCGTGCCCGATCAGCACTATTCCCTCGGCGGGCGGGTCGCGGTGGTGAATATCGACGGCCAGGTGAGGCGCGGCGGCTGGGAGACCGGGCGCACCGACGGCTACCGCTCGGTGCTGGGCCATCTGTTCGACGACCACAGGACGGTGGTGGTGCTCAACAACACCGACATGTCCCAGCAGGTCATGGACCAGATCGCGCTCAGGCTCCTGAACGCGACCTGGGCCGAGGCTTAAGCCGCCCCGTCCTCAGGCGGCGAGGCCCGCCTTTTTCAGCGTCTTGTAGGCCTTGATGACGCGGACCAGCTTGGCCTCGGCGCCGCGGTCGCCGCCATTGTGGTCGGGGTGGCAGCGCTTGAGCAGGGCGTGATAGGCGGCCTTGATCTCTTCCTTGGTCGCGCCGGGCTCGAGGTCGAGGTCGCGCAGGGCGCCGCCCTCGATCTTGCCGACGCGGTGGACCGGCTCGGCCGGGGCGGGCGCATGTTCGCCGCGCCGGCCGAACAGGCCGTAGCTGTCGCGCCACGAGCCTTCGCCCGTCGTGTTGGCCGTACCCATCTTGGCGGCGAAGGTCGCGGCCTCGCGGGAGTTCTTGGAGGCCTTCATGTCCCAGGTCGGCCGCCCGCCGGTCATGGCCTCGTTTTCCTTGGCCGCCCGGATCTGGGCCTCGTTCATCCCGGCGTAGAAATTCCAGGCCTTGTTGTACTCGGCCGCGTGAGGCTGGCAGAAATTATAGAAGTCGTTCAGCCGCTCGCGCGATTTCGGGGCGCGCGCGGTCGCCGCCTTGGAGCAGTCGGGGTGGTCGCACGGCTTCTCGCCGGGCTTGAGGCGCAGCACATCCTGTTCCGCCTCAGCCTCTCCGGGCTTCGACGGCTTGATCCGCATGTCCTTGAAACGGGGTTTGTATTCGAATGACGCAGCCATTGTCCCAAGTGTAGGGTGGATTTGGACCTCATCAAGGACACATCGATGCCGGACGGCCCTATCGCGACGATTATCCGGGAAAAATTGGTTTCAGCCCTGTCGCCGACCCATCTGGAGCTCGAAGACGACAGCTGGCGGCACGCCGGTCACCATCATGAGGGCGGCATGGACGCCAAACCCGGCGGCGAGAGCCACTTCAACCTGACGGTGGTCTCCGAATCTTTCGAGGGGCAGGGGCGTGTGGCGCGTCAGAGGACCATCAACGCCCTGCTAGCCGAAGAGTTGGCCGGGCCCGTGCACGCGCTTTCGATCCGGGCCCTGACGCCTTCCGAAACCGAAAACAAAGCGTTCACTTCGTCTTAGACACTTTTACGTAGCGTGCTGCCCGGGCGGTTCAGTTTTCCGGGAATATCAATGGTCGGATCCGAGGGTATCGGCAAAGGGCTTGGCGGGGGCGCGGGTGACGCGGCCCAGGCCCTGACCGCGATCCTGCAGACCCAGTATCTGCGTTACCTCATCATCGCCAGCTGGGCCGTGGGCCTGCTGGGGACCGTCGGCTGGCGCACGGCGCTGGCTTGGTTCGCGGTCACCCTGGCCGCCGGCGCCATCCGCGGCGCCTTTGAAAAGCGCATGGCCGACAAGGTCGGGGCGGGCTGGGGCTTCGTCTTTCCGGCGGTCGCCACCGTGACCACGGGCGCCTGGGCCTCGGCGCCCCTTCTCGCCTGGTTCTCGGGCGAGCCCTTCGGCCAGGCCCTGGCCGTCGCCCTGCTGATTTCCGGCTATGTCCTGGTGTTCGCCCAGCTGCGCGGCGCGCCGCGTCAGGCCATCGTCATCTCCTCGCCCTATGGCGTCGCCGGCCTGGTGATCCTGGCCAGCCTGTGGGGCGGCCCGCTGTTCTGGCCCTTCCTCAGCGTCCTGCCGTTCACGGCCGCGGGCATGTTCGTCCTGGTGACCATGAACATGCTGCGCGAAGAGCGGATCCGCGCCTTCCAGGAGCATCAGGCCCATCTGATCGAGGAGCTCGAGGGCGCCCGCGACAAGGCCGACGCCGCCAACAACGCCAAGTCCAGCTTCCTGGGCGTCATCTCGCACGAACTGCGCACCCCGATGAACGGTGTCCTAGGCGCCGCCCAGCTGCTCAGCGCCACCCGCCTCGAGACCACCCAGCGCGACTATCTGTCGATCATCCGTAACTCGGGCGACAACCTCCTGAGCCTGCTCAACGACATCCTCGACATGACCAAGATCGAGGCGGGCAAGATGACCTTCGAGACGGTCGACGTCTCGCTGGAAGACCTGCACCGCCGCGTCACCGGGCCCTTCATGGCCCAGGCCGAGGCCAAGGGCATCGAGTTCGTGTCCGAGTTCGAGGGCGAGGCCCCGTCGATCGTGCGCGGCGACCCGCTGCGCGTCTGTCAGGTGATCCAGAACCTGCTGTCCAACGCCGTGAAGTTCACCGAACGGGGCGCGATCACCTACACCATCCGCTCGACCCGCCTGTCGGACCGGCGCGTGGCCTTCGACTTCGCCATCCGCGATTCCGGCTCGGGCATCAGCCCCGAGGACCTGGCGCGGCTGTTCCAGCCCTTCACCCAGGTGGACGCCTCCTCCACGCGCCGCTTCGGCGGCACGGGGCTGGGTCTGACCATCGCGCGGCGCATGGCCAATATCATGGGCGGCGACATCACTGTGGAATCGACCGTGGGCGAGGGTTCGACCTTCACCTTCTCGGTCCAGGCCGAGGTCGTCGAATGGAGCGCGGTCGAAGCTGCCGTGGCCATCGCCGCCGAGATCGACGAGGGCCAGGCCCTGAATGTGCTGGTGGTCGAGGACCACCCGGTGAACCGCATGATCCTGGAGGCCTGGCTGGGCTCGGCCGGCCATACCACCGCCTCGGCGGAGAACGGCCAGATCGCCGTGGACATGGCCGCCGACCAGGCGTTCGACCTGATCATCATGGACGTCAACATGCCCGTGATGGACGGCCTCAGCGCCACCCGCCTGATCCGCGAGGGCGGCGCCAATGCCGAGACCCCGATCGCCGTCCTGTCGGCCTCGGCCCGCAGCGAGGATCACGCCGCGGGTCTGGACGCCGGCGCCGACGCCTATCTGAACAAACCCATCGACTTCGCCGCCCTGGCCGTTCTGATGAACAGGGTCGGCGGCGGTCGGTCCGCCGTGCGCGCCGGCAGTGAACAGGGCGAAACCGCGGCGGCCGCCTGAACCTAACCTTACCAGAGGTGTTCAGACCCGGCTCAAGGGCCGGTGACTAGTCTGAGGGCAGGTCGAAGGTTCGGCTGTCCAAGGATCTCGTCACCATGAAGAAGTTTATCACCACCGCCGTCGCCGCCGCCATCGCCGCCGGTTCGCTGGGCCTGGCCTCGGCCGCCAGCGCCCAGTCGTATGGCCGCCCCGATCAGCGCAATGACCACCGTCAGGAACAGCGCCAGGATCACCGCGACGACCGTCGCGATGACCGGCGGGACGTCCGTGACGACCGTCGTGACGACCGTCGCGAGTACCGTCAGGACCAGCGCGCCTATGACCGCTATCAACGGGCCGAACGCCGCTATAACGCCGGTCGCTGGCAGCAACCGCGTGGCACCCGCTATCAGGTCTATGGCTACGGCCAGCGCCTGCCGAGCTCGTACAACGCCTATGTCGTGAACGACTACAACCGTTACGGCCTGCGGGCTCCGCCGCGCGGCTACCACTATGTCCGCAACGGCAATGACGTGGTCCTCGCCGCCGTCGCCGGGGGTCTGATCACCGCCGTGATCGCGGGTCTGTTCAACTAGGGCCTGCCGCGCTGAGCGCGACTTGAGGCCCGGAACCAGGGCCTGTCGCCCCTGAAGCCTGAAGAAGCGCCCCGGAGGGAAGCCTCCGGGGCGTTTTCGTATGCCTTCCCGTCCGTCATCCTCGGGCTTGTCCCGAGGACCCATCGTTCCGCCACACGGAAGATGGTGAGGGCGGTGACCTCGATCCAGCGTCCCGCTTGCTGACCCCTGGGTCCTCGGGACGAGCCCGAGGATGACGGGTAGGGGGCGGTTGGCGTGTGTCGCTCTATGTCCGCACTTGTCCGTCCGGAAACAGAGGGGCGGATGTTCGGTCCTCCGCTGAACCGAGAAAAACGGCGGCCTCAGGAACGGCTCAGGTGGCGGGTCCCAAGGTCTGTTCATGGCTCTGGAACAAAGGAGATCGCCATGAACAAGACCGTCATCACCGCCGCGCTCGCCGCCGTCATCGCGAGCGCCAGCTTCGGGGTCGCCTCGGCCGCCCCGGCCCCGGCCCAGCACCGCGCTCCGGCGCACGCCCAGCCGGCTCACCCGCAGCCGCCGGCGGTTCGTCCGGCCCCGGCGCCCCAGGCCTACGGTCGCTGGCAACAGGCACCGCGTCGCTACTCGGCGCCCCGCTATGTCGCCCCGCGTGGTTCTCAGGCCCGGGCCTGGAGCTACGGCCAGCGGATGCCCGCCCAGTACCGGACGCGGACCTATGTCGTGACCGACTACGGCCACTACGGTCTGCGCGCCCCGCCGCGCGGCTACCAGTATGTCCGCAGCGGCAATGACGTGGTCCTGACCGCCGTCGCCACCGGCCTGATCACCGCCGTCATCGCCGGCCTGTTCAACTGATGAGGCCCGCGTCGCCCGGTCCTGCCCGCGAGGGGAGGGCCGGGCTGACGGCCGTCAGGCTCGCTTCTCGCTGAAGGGGGCGGATCAACTGCCTGAAGTTTTACACCATTTTACAACGCCTATCACTTTGGTCGGATAGAAGCCCCCTCATCGCCGCGCCGCCTCGGGCTGAGGTTCGCGCAGCGAGACCACTCATCAGTTTCCGCAAGACTGTGTCAGGACAGGGATGCGTCGCAGGGCTTTCAAGGTCCCGGAGATTCCGCCGGGCGTCATCTTCTCCGTCGTGGTCATCGTCATCGCGGCGCTGGTCCTGATCCTGTTCAAATCCGGCTGGCCCCAAGGCCTGATGGCGCGACTGCAGGGCGGGCCTGAAGACGCGGCGATCGAGGCGCGCCTGGCCGTCCTGCGTCAGGGGCGCGCTCCGCAGGCCGCGCCTGTATCCCACGCCGACGCCCTGATGGCCTGTTCCGAGGCCCAGGACTTTGCCGTCCGCGTCGCCCAGCGCGACAATCTCGAAGACGCCGCCCTGGCCACGCGCGAGATGCGCCGCGTCTGCCAGCCCTATTTCGACTCGGCGACGGGACGGTCGCCGGGTCTCCAGACCGATCACCCGACTGATCCCGGGTGATCGCAGGCGGCCCGGATCGCTCTCCCTCCAAGCCGTGCGCCCGGGCCGCCGACCTCGTCTTTCCGCAGGCGGCGTTTGCACTCCAGAAACACGAGTGCAAAAAGTGCAATTCGGAAGCGGGACCTTAGATTCCGTCTGTAGAAACCTGAATTATCAGAACTCCTCCGGGTACGATTTTCGGGCGTCCTTTGCACTCGCATGCACGCGCGTGCATTTCGGTTCGTCCGCGAACAGCCATGTCAAAGACCGGAATGGGCCAGGATACACCCGCGTGGGCGGGCGCCAGGTCGGCGGGGTTGAGAAACGCGCAGGGGATTGATCAGGAAGGATTTCGGCGACCGGCGAATGCGCAGCTGGGCCTTGGTCTTCACCCTCCCACCGCTCATCCCGGAGAATGCCGGTATCCAGATGCACATGCGGTGTGTGAAGTTGTGTGCAGTTGGCGTTCTTGCGGCCCTTACGGTGTCTGTATCTGGATCCCGGCATTCGCCGGGATGAGCCTGGAGAAGGGGGAAGCACCTTGATCCGAAACGATTACCGGCCAGACTCGTTGGCCTCGGGTCGCGACTGGCGACCTTGTCCGGATCACCCGCCTCTTGCGCGCCTTCGCCGAGCTTCTGGATCGTTTGTCGCTGACGTCTTCGCGCAATGCGAAGCTGGTGCTGCTGCGCGACTATCTGAAGGCGACGCCTGATCCGGACCGGGGCTGGGCCCTGGCGGCCCTGACCGGCGATCTGAGCTTCGACGCGGCCAAGCCGGCGATGATCCGAAGGGCGGTGGAGGCGCGCGTCGACAGCGTGCTGTTCGGCTGGTCCTACGACTATGTCGGCGACCTGGCCGAGACGGTCGCCCTGATCTGGCCCGGCGACCCTGACCGGCGGCCGAACCGCGAGCCCGAGCTGTCGGAGGTGATCGAGGCCCTGAAGGCGGCGAAGCGCGGCGAGGTCCAGGGGCTGATCGAGGGCTGGCTGGACGCCCTGGCGCCCAAGGGCCGCTGGGCCCTGCTGAAACTGGTCACCGGCGCCCTGCGCGTCGGCATGTCGGCGCGGCTGGCCAAGACGGCGGCGGCCATGATCCGGCCCGCCTCGGTGACCGAACCGCCCGAGCCCGAGGGCGGCGAGACGGTCACGGTCCTGGAGCCTGTCGACGCCTCGGACATCGAGGAGGTCTGGCACGCGGTGGAGCCGCCCTATGCCGATTTGTTCGCCTGGCTGGAGGGGCGGGGAGAGCGGCCCAGCCCCGATGCGCCCGGCCGCTTCCGCCCGGTCATGCTGGCCGTGGCCGTCGACGAGGCGGCGGACTTCCCCAAGCTGAGCCCCGCCGACTATGCCGCCGAATGGAAATGGGACGGCATCCGGGTGCAGGCGGTGCGCGAACAGGGGGTGGCCAAACTCTATTCCCGCACCGGCGACGAAATCTCCGGCGCCTTTCCCGACGTCATGGCCGGGCTGACGTTCGAGGGCGCGATCGACGGAGAGTTGCTGGTCTGGCGGGACGGCGAGGTCGCCCCCTTCGGCGACCTGCAGCAAAGGCTGAACCGCAAGACGGTCGATGCGAAACTGATGGCGGCCCATCCGGCGGCGGTGGTCGCCTATGATTTGCTGGCCGAGAACGGCGAGGACCTGCGCGGTCTGCCACTCAGGGAGCGCCGCGCCCGGCTGGAGGCCCTGATCGCCGTGCATGAGGGTCACCGGCTGCATCTGTCGCCGGTGGTCGACTACGACAGCTGGGAGGGGCTGGGCCTGCTGCGGGCTGACCCGCCGGTCGGGGCGGCGGCCGAGGGGCTGATGCTCAAGCGCTGGGACAGCGGCTATGTCGCGGGGCGTCCCAAGGGGCCGTGGTTCAAGTGGAAGCGCGATCCCCACACCATCGACGCGGTGATGATGTACGCCCAGCGCGGGCACGGAAAGCGGTCGAGCTTCTATTCCGACTTCACCTTCGGGGTCTGGACCGACGAAGGCGTGCTGACCCCGGTCGGCAAGGCCTATTTCGGTTTCACCGACGAGGAGTTGAAGGGACTCGACAAATTCGTGCGCGACCACACCATCGAACGTTTCGGCCCGGTGCGGTCGGTGCGGGCCGAGCGCGACTTCGGCCTGGTTCTGGAGATCGCCTTCGAGGGGCTGAACCGGTCGCCGCGCCACAAGTCCGGCGTCGCCATGCGCTTTCCGCGTATCAGCCGCATCCGCTGGGACAAGCCCGCGCGCGAGGCCGACACCCTGGCCTCGGTCATGGACCTGCTGGACTCGCTCGAGAGCGGCGGCGGCCGTGTGGCGAAGGTCCCCTAGGTCTACCGCTCGACCAGACGGCCGCGCACCAGGTTGCGGGCGAAGTCGTCATAGGCCCGGTCGGCTTCTTCCCAGGTGTTGAAGCCGTGGACGTCGGCGATGCTGGTCGAATAGCGGGAGTACTGGACCGGAAGACGCCGGCCGTCCGCGGTGATGATTTCACCCTCGATCGTGGCGCCGCCGATGGAGACGCTGTCCATCATCGACAGGCCGGGGCGATCGACGGTCTGCTGCATGGTCGGATGGTTGGGCTTGAGGTCGGTCAGGACCAGTCTGACCTGGGCCCCCGGGTAGGTCCCGGCATGGTTCAGGGCGCGGCTGACGGCCTGGGCCAATTCGTCGCGCTGATAGTCGACGTCGCGCTGACCCAGCTTGGGCGCGTCCTTGATCAGGTCGCCGCCGATCTCCACCGAGACCTGGACCTCCGCGGGCTGGTCGGTCGGCTCGGCGTGAGCCAGAGAGGCCACGGCGGCGGCGGCGGCGAGGGGGGCGAAGAAGGCGAAGCGGCGCATGATCAACTCCATGAAGCCTGAAGACTGGCCCAACCGGAGGAGAAGATGATCCTCGCGGCCTCGCTGCGCCAGAGGGCGTGACAAAATGATCTAGCCAGGAAGCCGGATCAGCGCCTGAAGCCCGCCCATGTCGCTGCGCGCCAGGGTGATGTCGCCGCCGTGGCCGCGCGCTACGTCGCGGGCGATGGCCAGGCCCAGGCCGACGCCCTTGGAGTTCTGGTTGCGGCTCTCGTCGAGGCGCGAGAAGGGGGTGAAGGCCTCGTCGTACATGTCCTCGGGGATGCCGGGACCGTCGTCGTCGACCGCGATCTCCAGCCCGCCCGAAGGCAACGTCCGCGCCGTCAGCCGCACATGCTCGCCATGCGAGGCCGCATTTCCCGCCAGATTGTTGATGGCGCGGCGGAAGGCGATGGGGCGAAGCGCCGCCGTCAGGCCGTTGGGGGCGGAGACCTCGACCACGGCCCCGACCCGGCGGGCGTCGTCGCCGGCGGCGCGCAGCATGGCGCCGACATCGACCGTCTGGGCCGCTTCCCCGGCCTCGCCGCGCGCGAAGGCCAGGTATTCGTCGATCATATGCTCCATCTCGTCGATGTCGCCCTTCATGTCCTCGGCCCGCTTGAACGGCGGGGCGAGGGCCAGCTCCAGCCGCAGCCGGGTCAGGGGCGTGCGCAGGTCGTGGCTGACCGAGGCCAGCAGGGCGGTGCGCTGGTCGATATGGCGCTGGATGCGGTCGCGCATGGCCATGAAGGCGGTCGCGGCCTGACGCACCTCGCGTGCGCCGTGCGGCTTGAACCGGGGCTGGATCTCGCCGCGACCGAAGGCCTCGGCCGCCTCGGCCAGCCGCTCGATGGCCCGGACCTGGTTGCGGATGAACAGGATGGCGACCGACATCAGGAGCACTGTCGCCAGCATCAGCCACAGGACGAAGATGTGGGCCTGGGTCGCCACAGCCCGCTCGCGCGGGGCGATGATGCGCAGGACGCCGTTCGGCTCCTGCACCTGGATGTCGACATAGGCGGGATAGCGGGTCGTATCGAACCAGAAGGGCTGATCAACGCGGGCGTCCAGCGCCTTCTCCAGGGTGCGGTCGACGATGCCGATGGCCCCGCGCCTCTGCTCGGTCGGCAGGGTCTCGTCCTCGATCAGGGCGACGGACAGCTGCATCGACTTCTGGGCCCGTTCGGTGATCACGGCCAGGTTCTGCGGCGTCGGGTCGTCGCGATAGCTCTCGGACGCCCAGGCGATGTCCCCGGCCAGGCCGTCGGACAGGCGGGCGGTGACCCTCTGCCAGTGGGCGTCGAAGAAGGCCCAGGTCACCGCCCCCTGCATGATCAGGATCGGCGCGACGATGATGAGCAGCGACCGTCCCCACAGGGACGACGGCACCCGGCGCTTCAGAAAACGCCCCCAGACGGCGAGGGGGGTGAAGCGCATCAGTCCGGCGCCAGCATATATCCCACGCCGCGCACGGTCTGGAGGTAGCGCGGGTTCTTCGGATCGGCTTCCAGCTTGCGGCGCAGGCGGGTCACCTGGACGTCGACGGCGCGGCCGGTGATGTCGGCGGTGTCGGGCGACAGGTCCATGCGCTCGACGGGCGAGTGGGCGTGGATGGCCAGGGTCTTCAGCAGCTGGGCCTCGGCCTCGGTCAGGCGCATCGGGGCGCCGTCGCGGGTCAGCTCAAGCCGCTCCATGTCGAAGGACGCCGGCCCCAGCTTGATCTCGCGCGGGGTCAGGGGCTTGCCGCCCGTCCGGCGCAGGATGGCGTCGACGCGCAGCGACAGCTCCTTCGGGTCGAAGGGCTTGGACATATAGTCGTCGGCGCCGCGCGACAGGCCTTCGATCCGGTCCGAGGCTTCACCGCGGGCGGTCAGCAGCAACACCGGGGTGCGCGACAGCTGCGCCTTGTTGCGGACCCAGCTGGTCAGCTCCAGCCCGCTCTCGCCCGGCATCATGACGTCCAGCACGACCAGGTCGAACTCGATCAGCTCCATCAGGCGACGCGCGGCGGCGGCATGGGCCGCGCCGGTTGTGCGATAGCCCTCGCGCGCCAGATATTCCTTCAGCAGCTCGCGAATGCGGTCGTCGTCGTCGACGATCAGCAGATGACGGCCCACTCCGGCTCCAGCGACCGGGCCCGACCGGCCGCCCCGTGAATCAGTACTCATGGTCGAATCTCATACCCCAGTCGCCATCCGGCCGCGCGCCAGCCGGACGGACGAATCTATACGACGGACCGGCGTCCCAGGCCAAGTTTCGGCTTTCGCGCCGTTGTGACGCCACGGGCCGCATAGCCGCCCCGCGCCTCTCCCAGGAGTAGGCGTCTGCCGTAGATACAACCTTAATAGTTTGCTGCGACTGTGCACCTGTCAGACAGGTATGGGTTATGTACGTCGAGTTGTCAGCCGAAGATTGCCGCGATCAGGCACGCGAGTGTTTCGCTCACGCGGTCGCCGAGCCAGACGAACGGCGCCGCGAGCAATATCTGCGCGACGGCGAGATGTGGATGTCCCGCTGGCGCTTCTGGACCTCAAGCAACGCGCCTATGACCTATGTGCCCGAAAGCGAAACCCGAGCGGCCTGAGATTTCGCACCTTTGTCAGGTGATCCTGGTCCTCAGGGACTTGCGGCCCGGCGCGCCTTCGCGTTCAAGCGGGAAATGGCTCTCCGAGGGGGAGAGGTCAGGGATTGTCGTTTCATGTTCAGCCTGCTGAACCTTCAGAGCCTGTTCGGGCTCGTGGTCATCGTCTTCGCCTGCTGGGCCATTTCGGAGGACCGCAAGGCCTTCCCCTGGCGGCTGACCCTCGGCGCCATCGGGGTTCAGGCGCTTCTGGTGCTGGCCCTGTTCGCCATCCCGGGCTCGCAGGTCGTGCTGGCGGCCATCACCGGCGCCGTCGACGGCCTGTCGGTCGCTACGGCCCAAGGCGCCAAATTCGTGTTCGGCTTCCTCGTCGACGGCAAGCAGGACGCGCCCTACTACCTGACCAACGCCGACCCCAAGGTCACGGCGCCCTTCACCTTCGCCTTCAACGTCCTGCCGATGATCCTGGTGATCTCGGCCCTGTCGGCCCTGCTGTGGCACTGGAAGATCCTGAAGTGGATCACCCACGGCTTCGGCTTCCTTTTCCAGAAGACCATGGGTCTGGGCGGCGCCTCGGCTCTGGCGGTCGCGGCCAACATCTTCCTGGGAATGATCGAGAGCCCGATCGTCATCCGCGCCTATCTGGACAAGCTGACCCGGTCGGAAATCTTCCTGATGATGGTCGTGGGTCTGGCCACCGTCGCCGGATCGACCATGGTCGCCTATGCCGCCATCCTGTCGCCGGTCCTGACCAACGCCGCGGGCCACGTCCTGGTCGCCTCCATCGTCTCGGCGCCGGCCGGGGTGCTGCTGGCCCGGATCATCATCCCTGAGAAGCCTGGGCAGGGCGGGGCGGTCGCCGACTACAACACCGCGCTGAAATATGACTCGGCCATCGACGCCATCTCCAAGGGCACGGCCGACGGCCTGATGGTGGTGATGAACATCTCGGCGGTGCTGATCGTCTTCGTGGCCCTGGTCGCCCTGGTGAACATCATGATCGGCGGCATCGTGATCATGGACGCCCCGCTGACGCTGGAGCGGATGCTGGGCTGGATCTTCATGCCGGTGGCCTGGCTGACGGGTGTCGAGTGGTCCGAGACGGGCCGCGCGGGCTGGCTGTTGGGCGTCAAACTGACCCTGACCGAGTTCGTGGCCTTCATCGACCTGGGCAAGGTGCCCGCCGCCGAGATGAGCGAGCGCACCCGGATGATCATGACCTACGCCCTGTGCGGCTTCGCCAACATCGGCTCGGTCGGCATCACCGTTTCGGGCCTGTCGGTCCTGATGCCCGAGCGCCGGGAAGAGGTTCTGGGCCTGATCTGGAAGGCCCTGTTCGCCGGCTTCCTGTCGACCCTGATGACGGCGGCCATTGTCGGAGCCATGCCGGCGATTATCTTCGGCTGACACAACACCGGGTCATCCGGGACAGGAAACGCCGATGAAGCTCTACACCTCCCACCGCGCGCCTAATCCGCGTCGGGTCCGCTGGGTCATGGCCGAGAAGGGCATCACCGACGTCGAACTGGTCGAGGTCGACATCATGGCCGGCGACCACAAGACGGCGGAATACCGCGAGCGGGTCGGCGTGCCCCACGTCCCGGCCCTGGAGCTCGACGACGGGACCACCATTTCGGAATCGGTGGCCATCTGCCGCTATCTTGAGGCCCTCTATCCCGAGCCCAACCTGTTCGGGGTCGACGCCCGCGAACAGGCCATCGTCGAGATGTGGACGCGCCGCAACGAGTTCTACCTCGCCAATCCGATCATGCTGAACGTGCGCCACACCCATCCGCTGATGGCGGCGCTGGAAGGGGCCCAGGTCGCCGAGGTGGCCGCCTACAACCGCCTGTGGGCCGAGCGGTTCATGCAGACCCTGGACGACCGTCTGGCCGAGCATGAGTTCATCGCCCTCGATCGCTTCACCATCGCCGACATCGTCGCCGTGATCGGGCTGGATTTCGCCCGTCTGGTCAAATACCGGCCGCCGGCGGAGCTGACCCATCTGGCGCGCTGGCTGGAGACCTGCCGGGCCCGTCCGGCGGCGGCGGCGGGGATCTAAGGCTGCATCCGGTGGTTGAAGTTTCGCCTTAGCTAGGTTAGCTTAGGCGAATGGCCGTCACCGCGAATATCCACGAAGCCAAGACCACCCTGTCGAAGCTGATCGAACGCGCCCTCGCGGGTGAAGAGGTCATCATCGCCAAGGCAGGCAAGCCGACCGTGCGGCTCGTGCCGGTCGAGAAGCCGGTGGCGGTGGATCGCGGGGCGATCTTCGGCAAGTACGAAGGCCAAATGATCTTGTCTGACGACTGGGAGGACTCTCCGTTCGACGCCGAGATGGAGCGGAAATGGTTCGGCGATGAGGAGACCGCCCCGGCGCATGCCGCTGAAGACGGCAAGCCCTTCAAGCGCTGATGCGGCTTCTGCTCGACGCGAACATCGTCATCTGGCTTCTGTCTGCGCCGGCACGCGTTCGGGAGACGGTGCGTGACCAAATCCGGTCGGAAGACAATGCGGTGTTTGTGAGCACCGCGTCACTTTTGGAAATCACCGCCAAGGCTGCGACGGGACGGCTCAACTTCACAGCAGGGATGCTGGCTGATCTGCAGACGATCTCGACCTGGCTGCCTGTGGAGGCTGAGCATGCTTTGCTGGTTCAGAACCTGCCGCCGATCCACAAGGATCCGTTCGACCGGATCATCGTCGCCCAAGCGATGGTGGAGGAGATGACCCTGGTCACCGGCGACCGAATCCTGCTGGAGTACGGCGTCTCCGTCCTGCTGGCCTGACCGGCCGCGCAGTCAGACCCGCGGCGTGAATTTCTTGATCACGCCCGAGAAGGTCATCAGGGTCCGGTCGCCGGTGGTGATCTGGCCGCGCACGAAGATCAGCGAACCGCCGGCGCGGACCACTTCCCCTGTCGCCTCGACCAGTTCGCCGACACGGGCGCCGTCGATGAAGGTGGAATCGAGCTGTACGGTGACGCCGCTTTTGCCTTCCATCTCCTGATAGGCGGTCTGGAACAGGGCGATGTCGGCGAAGGTCATCAGGCAGCCGCCGTGCATCCGATGCCCGGCGTTCATGTGCTTGCCCTCGGCCCGGAAGGCGCAGCGCATCCGGCCGTCGGGGTCGGGCTTGAAGTAGAAGGGACCCACAGTCTGGTCGAAGGTCCCGTGCAGGTCATAGGTCTGCCAGCCGGCGAACTCGCCTTCCTCTACGGTAATTTTCGCGACCATTTTGAACTCCGCCTTCTTTCCGGACCTGCAATGCAGCATACAGGCGCGATGAGCGACCCCATCGAAACCGCAATCTTCGAAAAACTTTCCCGGATCGACCCCAAGGGCGACAACGGCAAGAGCATCGAGCCCTCCGACGTGGCCAAGGATCTGCAGCCCGAGCAGTGGCAGCGGATGCTGCCCAAGGTGCGCGCCGTGGCCCTGGGCCTGATGCGTCAGGGCAAGCTGACCATCACCAAGAAGGGCAAGGCGATCGATCCGAACGCCATGAAGGGCGTCGTCCGTCTGCGCCTGCCGACGGCCGAGGAAGCCGCCGCTGCGAAGGCTGCGCTGCCGCCCGTCACCGACGAGGACGATGGCGACTTCGCCTGATCCTTCGGGATCCGATCTGGACGACGTCCTTTCCGACATCCGCGCCTGCCGCGCCTGTCTGGGCGAACTGCCGCACACCCCACGACCTGTCGTCCGCGTCTTTCCCGAGAGCCGGCTGCTGATCTGCGGCCAGGCGCCGGGGCGGCGGGTGCACGAGAGTGGTCTGCCCTTCACCGATCCGTCCGGCGACCGGCTGCGCCAGTGGCTGGGCGTCGACTATGCGACCTTCTACGCCGATCACCGCATCGGGGTGGCGGCCCAGGCCTTCTGCTATCCGGGCACGGCGCCCAAGGGTGGAGACTATCCGCCGCCGCGTCGCTGCGCCGAGCTGTGGCGGCCCCGGCTTCTCGACGCCCTGCCGCGGATGGAGCTGACCCTGCTGGTCGGCGGCCATGCCCAGAAGTGGGCTTTGGGCGATGGCTTCGGCCGCGACATGACCGCGACGGTCCGGAACTGGCGGGCCTTCGCGCCCGACATTCTGCCTCTGCCGCACCCCTCGTGGCGAAACACGGCCTGGCTCAGAAAAAATCCGTGGTTCGAGGCGGAGATCGTGCCTTACTTGCGCCGACGCGTGTCGGATATTCTGAGATCATGACCTTTCGCATATCCGGGCTGATCGCGGCCGCCCTTTCCGCGCTCGCCCTGGCCTCCTGCGCCACGCCTCTGGTCCAGTCGCCGCTGACGCCGCCGGCGGGCTTTTCGGGGCCGCGCATCGAGGACGCGCCCGCGCCCGGGATGACCGGCGCCTTTATCGTTCAGGACGGAGCGCGGTTGCCCTTCCTGCACTGGGCCCCCGCCGACGGGAAGCCGTGGGCGACCATCGTGGCCCTGCACGGGATGAACGACCACGACGCCTCCTTCCGCCTCGCCGGGCCTTGGTGGGCGGCGCACGGGATCGAGGTCTGGAGCTTCGACCAGCGCGGCTTCGGCCAGGCGCCGCAGAAGGGCGTCTGGGGCGGCGAGGCCCTGATGACCGAGGATCTGCGCACCATCACCGCCCTGGTTCGCGCGCGGCGTCCCGAGGCGACCCTGGCCGTCGTCGGCGAGAGCATGGGCGGGTCGGTGACCGCCGCCGCCTTCGGCTCCGACCGTCCGCCGGACGCCGACCGCGTGGTCCTGCTGGCCCCCGGCGTCTGGGGCTGGTCCAGCCAGAACATCTTCAACCGCACCAGTCTGTGGATCACCTCGCGCGTCGTCGGCGACCTGTCGGTCGAGCCGCCGGACTTCATCGCCCGCCATATCCTGGCCTCGGACAATGTGCTGGAGCTGATCCGCAACGGCCGCGATCCTGACAGCCTGCTGTCGACCCGGTTCGACGCCATCTCGGGTCTGGTCGATCTGATGGAGAGCGCCTCGAACCGCATCGGCCTGATCAAGGCGCCGGTGATCCTGATGTACGGCACCCACGATCAGGTGGTGGAGCCGGGGCCGATGCGGCGGGCGCTGGAGCGGGCCGGGACGCCGCCCAATCTGCGCACCGCCTTCTATGACGACGGCTGGCATCTGCTGAACCGCAACCTCGGCGCCGAGCGGGTGTACCGCGATGTCGAGGCCTATCTGCGCGACGCCTCAGCGCCCCTGCCGTCGGGGGCGCCTCCGGTGCTGCCGGCGTTGAAAAAAGGCCACTAACCAAAGGAAGGTAACCTCTATTAACGCGCCATTTACCACGCAGGCGGCAGTTTCTGCCTAGCGGGCGTGGTTGGGCTTCCCGCCGATTTTCAGTAGGCGGGAACGCGTGGGCGGCTTCACGGCGGCGTTGCAGAGATTTGGGATCGGCCGACTGGCCGCGGTGCTGGGCGTCGCCGCCGGCGTCGCCGCCGTTCTGGTCGCCGTCATGCTGCGCATGGGTCAGGCGCCGGACGCGCTGCTCTATTCCAACCTGGACCTGAAGGAGGCGGGCGACATCACCGCCTCGCTGGAACAGGCCGGCATCAAGTACAAGACCCAGGGCGACGGCTCGACCATCATGGTCAACCGCGACGACGTCGGCACCGCCCGGATGATGGTGGCCTCCAAGGGACTCGTGACCACCGGTTCGGTCGGCTATGAGATCTTCGACAACCAGTCGGTGCTCGGCCAGACCGAGTTCCAGCAGAACCTCAACGAAAAGCGCGCCCTGGAAGGCGAGCTGGGCCGGACCATCCTGTCCTATCGGGGCATTTCCTCGGCCAAGGTGCTGATCGCCCTGCCGCGTCGCGAGATGTTCGCCTCCGCCGCCGGGGAGCCCACCGCCGCGGTCGTGGTCGGGGTCGGCGGCCGTCCGCTGACCGGCGACCAGATCCAGGCCATCCGCAACGTCGTCGCCTCCTCGGTGCCGGGCATGAAGCCTGAAAAGGTCACCGTCACCGACACCGCCAACCGGACGCTCGCCGCCGGTTCGGGCGAGGAGGGCTTCTCCGCCGCCTCGGCCCAGGACTCCAAGAACGCCACCGAGGCCCAGCTGCAGGCCCGGATCATGGACATCGTCGAGGGCGTCGTCGGTCCGGGCGCCGCCAAGGTCCAGGTCACCGCCGACATCGACCACAGCCGCTCCACCACCCAGGAACAGAAGTTCGATCCCGACGGCCAGGTCGTCCGCTCGACCTCGACCAACGGCTCGGAAAAGACCGACACCACCGGCGACCCCTCGGGCGGTGCGACGGCGACCAACAACATCCCGGGCGGCGCGGCGCCGACCACGACCCCGGCCGGTTCGTCGGACAAGGCCAATACCGAGACCACCAACTACGAAATCTCCAACACCACCACGACCACGATCAAGGAAGCCGGCCAGGTCCAGAAGCTGGCCGTCGCGGTCGCCATCGACGGCGTCTGGACCCCGGCCAAGGACGGCAAGGGCGAGCCGACCTATGCGCCGCGCTCGGCCGAGGACATCGCCAAGATCGACGCCCTGGTGAAGGCCGCCATCGGCTTCGACCCCCAGCGTGGCGACCAGGTGAAAGTCGAGAACGCCAGGTTCAGCCACGACACCTCGGCCGCCGGCGGCACCGAGACCGGCTCCTCGCTGCTGGACTTCGACAAGAACGACATCATGCGCGGCGTCGAGCTGCTGGTCCTGCTGGTGACCGGCCTGCTGCTGATCTTCTTCGTGCTGCGTCCGCTGCTCAAGACCGCCAATACGACGGGCGTCCCGGCCCTGGCCGGCGCGGCCGGGGGCGGCGCGCCCGGCGTGACCCACCTGCAGACCGTGATGGTCGACGGCGTGCCGCAACTGGTCGCGCCCCAGTCCGACATGGACCAGCGGCTCGACATCGCCCGCATCGAGGGTCAGGTGAAGGCGTCCTCGGTCAAGAAGGTCGCCGAGTTTGTCGAGAACCATCCCGATGAGTCGACCGCGATCCTGCGCGGCTGGCTGCACGACACCTGATGGCTCCGCGCATGGCCACCACGAAGAAGCCTTCCGTCGACGACGCCAAAAAGCTGACCGGCCCCGAAAAGGCGGCCGTCATTCTGCTGTCGCTCGGCGAGGAGCACACCCAGCTCTGGAAGAACCTCGACGACGAGGAGATCAAGGAAATCTCCCAGGCCATGGCCGGTCTCGGCACCGTCAGCGCGACGGTGGTCGAGGAGCTGCTGCTGGAGTTCGTGTCGGGCATGACCGGCTCGGGCGCGGTCATGGGCTCGTTCGAACAGACCCAGCGCCTGCTGGCCGCTTTCATGCCCGCCGACCGCGTCGACGGACTGATGGAGGAAATCCGCGGTCCGGCCGGCCGGACCATGTGGGACAAGCTGGGCAATGTTAACGAGGCCGTCCTCGCCAACTATCTGAAGAACGAATACCCCCAGACCGTCGCCGTGGTCCTGTCCAAGGTAAAGCCCGACCACGCCGCCCGCGTCCTGACCTCCCTGCCCGAGGACTTCGCCCTGGAGTGCGTGCAGCGGATGCTGCGCATGGAGCCGGTCCAGCGCGAAATCCTGGACAAGATCGAACAGACCCTGCGCGTCGAGTTCATGTCCAACCTGGCCCGCACCTCCAAGCGCGACAGCCACGAGATGATGGCCGACATCTTCAACTCGTTCGACCGCCAGACCGAGGCCCGCTTCATCGGCGCCCTGGAAGAGCGCAACCGCGAGGCGGCCGAGCGTATCCGCGCCCTGATGTTCGTCTTCGAGGACCTGAACAAGCTGGATCCCGGCGGCGTCCAGACCCTGCTGCGCGCTGTGGAGAAAGACCAGCTGGGGCTGGCCCTGAAGGGCGCCTCCGAAGGCCTGCGCGAGATGTTCTTCACCAACATGTCCGAACGCGCGTCCAAGATTATGCGCGAGGACATGGAATCGATGGGCCCCGTGCGTCTGAAGGACGTCGATGCGGCCCAGATGGCCATGGTCCAGGCCGCCAAGGACCTCGCCGCCAAGGGCGAGATCATGCTGGCCGGGGCCGGCGGCGCCGACGACGAGCTGATTTACTGACATGATCACATCCGCCATCAACAGCCGCCCGTTCAGCTTCGACACCGAGTTCGACGACGCCGGTGGCGTGACCCCCGGTCAGGCCTTCAAGCCGACCAAGCGCGCCTATCTGCCGGCCGAGGTCGAGGCCCTGATCGCCCAGGCCCGGCTGGAAGGCCGCGAGACGGCTCTGGCCGAGGTCGAGAGCCTGCACGCCATGGCCCTGGTCACCCTGGGCCAGGCTGTCGCGGCCGCCGCCCCCTCGCTCGGCGCCGTGGCCCAGACCCACCGCGAACAGTCGGCCGAACTGGCCCTGGCCGCGGCCCGCGTCCTGGCCGCCGGCGCCCTGGAACGCTTCCCCGCCGGCCCGATCCAGGCCGCGCTCGAGGCCCTGGGCTCCGAGATCGACGCCACGCCGCGTCTGGTCATCCGCGCCCGCGGTCTGGACGAGAGTGTTCAGGCGAAGCTTCAGTCCATCTGCGTCGACGCCGGCTTCACCGGTCTGGTCGCCTTCCGCGACGAGCCCGGCATGGCGGCCGCCGCCTTCCAGCTGGAATGGGCCGACGGCCGCGCCGATTTCGACCCCGCCGAGGCCGCCGCGCGCATGAGCGAGGCCCTGCATGCCGCCCTGGCCGCCGAGGCCGGGCACGCTGAAAACATCAATGGGAGCAACTTCTGATGGCCGAGGATTTCGCCCTGGAGGAGTTCGGGACCTCCACCGCACTGGCGACGATGGACGAGGGCGGTGACAAGAGCGCCGTCGACCTGGCCCCCGTCTTCGACGTGCCGGTCAACATCTCGGCCGTGCTGGGCAAGGCCCATATGACCGTGGCGCAGCTGCTCAAGCTGAACCGCGGCAGCGTGCTGGAGCTGGACCGCAAGGTCGGCGAGGCCATCGATATTTTCGTCAACAACCGTCTGGTCGCCCGCGGGGAGGTCGTCGTCGTCGAGGACCGCCTGGGCGTGACCATGACGGAAATCATCAAGACCGAGGACTCGGCGGCCTAGGCCGCCGGTTCTGCGTAAGAGTTTAAAGGAGAAGACCGATGCGGCTTCTGGTGGTTGGCAGGCTGAGCGGACAGCTCGCGGCGGCGGTGAAGATGGCCATGGCGCACGGCGCCAAGGTCCAGCACGTCGAGCGCACCGATCAGGCGACGGAGCAGCTCCGGCGCGGGCAGGGGGCCGACCTGCTGATGGTCGACTACAACCTCGACATCTCCGGCCTGATCGCGGCCAATGACGCCGAGCGGATCTTCGTTCCGGTCGTGGCCTGCGGCGTCGATAACGACGCGGACAAGGCCGCCGCCGCCATCCGGGCCGGGGCCAAGGAGTTCATCCCCCTGCCGCCCGAGGCCGATCTGATCGCCGCGGTCCTGTCGGCCGTCGCCGACGACGAGCGCCCGATGATCTCGGCCGATCCGTCGATGCAGGCGGTGGTCAAGCTGGCCGACCAGGTCGCCCGCTCGGAAGCCTCGATCCTGATCACCGGGGAAAGCGGCGTCGGTAAGGAAGTCATGGCGCGCTATCTGCACGTCAACTCCAAGCGGTCGGACCGTCCCTTCATCAGCGTCAACTGCGCCGCCATCCCGGACAATCTGCTGGAGAGCGAGCTGTTCGGCCACGAGAAGGGGGCCTTCACCGGCGCCGTGGCCCGCCGCATCGGCAAGTTCGAGGAGGCCGACGGCGGCACCCTGCTGCTGGACGAAATCAGTGAGATGGACGCCCGCCTGCAGGCCAAGCTGTTGCGCGCCATCCAGGAGCGGGTCATCGACCGCGTCGGCGGCACCAAGCCCGTGCCGGTCAACATCCGCATCATCGCCACCTCCAACCGCGACCTGTCCAAGGCCGTGGCGGAAGGCGTCTTCCGCGAAGACCTCCTGTACCGCCTGAACGTGGTCAATCTGCGCCTGCCGTCCCTGCGCGAGCGCCCGGGCGACGTCGCTGTCCTGGCCGACCACTTCGTCAAGAAATACGCCGCCGCCAACGGCGTGCCGACCCGCCCGCTGTCGGCCGACGCCCGTCGGGCGCTCGCCGCCCACCGCTGGCCCGGCAACGTCCGCGAGCTGGAAAACGCCATGCACCGCGCGGTCCTGCTGGCCGTCGGTCCGGAGATCGACGCCGAGGCCATCCGTCTTCCCGACGGCCAGCCGCTTTCCGGCGTTGTGGCGCAGGCCGACTCGGGCCCTGCTGCGCGCGCCGCCCAGACCGCCGACGCCGTGTCGCGCGCCTATGTCGGCCAGACTGTTGCGCAGATGGAAAAGACCCTGATCCTGGACACCCTGACCCACTGCCTGGGCAACCGCACCCATGCGGCCAACATCCTGGGCATCTCGATCCGGACCCTGCGCAACAAGCTGAACGAATACGCCGACGAGGGGACCGCCATCATGGCCCCGCAGAACGGCGTCGCCGCCAACTACGGCGCGAGCGCGGCCTGAATTCATGGCGTTGTTGACGGATCGTAGAACCGTCCTCGCGGGCCTGACCCTGATCGGTCTGGGCGGCTGCGAGCGCACGCGCGAAGAGCCGTCGACCCAGGTTCCCCTGCCGCCGCGCGACGTGGCCTTCGATCTGTCCGATCTGGAGCGCGAGAACGGCGGCCGCATCGGCCTCAGCATCCTGGACGGCCATCGCGCCTCCTGGCGGGCCAATGAGCGGTTCAACTACTGCTCGACCTTCAAGCTGTTCCTGGCCGCCGCCATGCTGGAGCGCATCCAGCAGGGCAAGGAGAAGGCCGACCGCGCCGTCCCCGTGACGGCCGCCGACATGCTGGACCACGCCCCGGTCACCGAAACCGCCGTCGGCCAGACGATGACCCTGATCGACCTGATGAAGGCGACCGTCGAGGTCAGCGACAATCCCGCCGCCAACATCCTGATCCGCGAGCTGGGCGGTCTGGACGCCCTGCGCGCCTGGTATCGCCGCGCCGGCGACGACGCGACACGCGTCGACCGTCTGGAGCCCGAGCTCAACCGCAAGGACGGCGACAAGGACACCACCCTGCCGTTCCAGGCCGCGACCAATCTGAACTGGATCCTGGAGGCCTATCAGCCCCTGGTCTTCCAGTCGCGCTATCGCCCTCTGTGGGACTGGCTGATCGACAGCCCGACCGGCGAGAAGCGTCTCAAGGCGGGCGTGCCCGCCGGCTGGACCGTGGCCCACAAGACCGGGACCGGCGGCACGGGCCAGACCAACGACATCGGCGTGGTCTATCCGGCCATGGGCGATCCGATCCCGGTCGCCGTCTTCTACGACGCGCCCGAGAGCCTGGCGCCCGAGACGCGTGACGCCGTCATCGCCGAGGCCACGCGGCGCGGCCTGGCGGCCCTCGGTCACGGAACCCCGGTTGAAGGGGCTGCGGCGTGACCGACAGCACCCTGATGAAGGACGGCATGGCCCGTCCGACCGGCAAGGATGTCCAGGGCTGGCTGATGCGCGGCGAGGTCGGGATGGCGCTCGGCGTCATCGGCGTGATCATGCTGCTGATCCTGCCGGTCCCGAAATTCCTGCTGGACCTGCTGCTGGCCATCTCGCTGGTGTCGTCCGTGCTGATCCTGATGACGGCGCTGATGATGAAGCGCCCGCTCGACTTCGCCATCTTCCCGACGGTGCTGCTGGTCTCGACCCTGTTCCGCCTGGGCCTGAACCTGGCCTCGACGCGTCTGGTCCTGACCCACGGGCACGAGGGCCACGACGCCGCCGGTCAGGTGATCAACGCCTTCGGCCAGCTGATGATGGGCGGCAGCTTCATCATCGGGATCATCATATTCGCCATCATTCTGGTGGTGAACTTCGTGGTCATCACCAAGGGTTCGACCCGGATCGCCGAAGTGTCCGCCCGCTTCACCCTGGACTCCATGCCGGGCAAGCAGATGGCCATCGACGCCGACCTGTCGTCGGGCCTGATCAACGAGGACCAGGCCAAGCTGCGCCGCAAGGAGCTGGAGCAGGAATCGACCTTCTTCGGGGCCATGGACGGCGCCTCGAAATTCGTTCGCGGCGATGCGGTCGCCGGCCTGATCATCACCTTCATCAACGCCATCGGCGGCATGCTGATCGGCGTCATCCAGCACCAGCTGCCCTTCCAGGAAGCGGCTTCCACCTATGTCCAGCTGACCATCGGCGACGGTCTGGTGACCCAGGTCCCGGCCATCATCATCTCGATCGCCGCCGGCTTCCTGGTGTCCAAGGCGGGCGTCGAGGGCACGGCCGACAAGGCCCTGGTCCAGCAGCTGGCCACCAACCCGGTCAGCCTGGGCATGGTCTCGGGCGCCGCCGGCCTGATCGGCCTGATCCCGGGGATGCCGATCATCCCCTTCGCCGCCCTGGCGCTCGGCACCGGCTTCATGGCCTGGCGTCTGGGCCGGGCCCGGCTCAAGCCCCAGCCGACCGAGGCCGAAAAGGCCGCCGCGGCCGCGGTCGCCGGCGGCAAGCCCAAGGAAGACGCAGAGGAGCCCATCGGCACCGCCCTGACCATCGACGAGGTCAAGATCGAGCTGGGCTACTCGCTGCTGGCGCTGATCAACGATCTGGAAGGTCGTCGCCTGACCGACCAGATCCGCGCCCTGCGCCGGGCGCTGGCGCAGGAGTACGGCTTCGTCATCCCGTCGGTGCGTATCCTCGACAACATGCGCCTGCCGACCCAGGGCTATGCCATCCGCATCAAGGAGATGGAGGCCGGGTCGGGCGAGGTGCGTCTGGGCTCGCTGATGGCCATGGACCCGACCGGCCGTCAGGTCGAACTGCCCGGCGAGCACACCAAGGAGCCCGCCTTCGGCCTGCCCGCCACCTGGATCGACGAGACCCTGCGCGAAGAGGCCACCTTCCGGGGCTATACCATCGTCGATCCCTCGACGGTCCTGACCACCCACCTGACCGAGATCCTCAAGGAAAACATGGCCGATCTGCTGTCCTATGCAGAGGTCCAGAAGCTCATCAAGGAACTGGGCGAGGAGGAGAAGAAGCTGGTCGACGAACTGGTGCCCTCGGTCGTCACCGTCACCACGCTTCAGCGCGTTCTTCAGGCCCTGCTCAAGGAAAAGGTCTCGATCCGCGACCTGGGCGCCATCCTCGAAGGGCTCGCCGAGGCCGCGCCGCACTCCTCGTCGGTGACCACCCTGGTCGAGCATGTCCGCAGCCGCCTGGCGCGTCAGCTGTGCTGGCAGCACAAGGGCGACGACGGCGCCCTGCCGATCGTCACCCTGTCGCCGGAATGGGAGGCCGCCTTCGCCGAGGCCCTGGTCGGGCAGGGCGAGGACAAGCAGCTGGCCATGGCCCCGTCGCGCCTGCAGGACTTCATCCGCAACGTCCGCGACGTCTTCGAACGCGCCGCCATGGCGGGCGAGACCGCGGTCCTGCTGACCGGCCCGCAGATCCGCCCCTACGTCCGCTCCATCATCGAACGCTTCCGCGGCCAGACCGTGGTGATGAGCCAGAATGAGGTCCACCCCAAGGCCCGTCTGAAGACCATCGGCCAGGTCTAGGGTCGTCTCCGACCGCGTCGCGGCGTCGCGCCCCGCTGGACAGCCTCCCTCGCCCGTGTCGTCATCGCCGCCGGTCCTTCAGGAGCCGTGACATGATGCGTCAGTTCGCCCTCGCCGCCCTCTTGTGCCTCGCGGTCGCGGCGCCAGCCTCGGCCCAGATGGCCGATTTTCCCGCCGTGACCGACGCCTCCCGCACCGAGGCGAACGGCGAGCGGGTCATCAGCCTCAGCGCGGTCGTCCCGGTCCCTCCGGCCCAGGTCTGGGAAGTGCTGACCACGCCCGAGGGCTGGGTCGCCCATCTCGGCGTCGCCAGAGCCGCGATCGATCCACGGCTCGATGGGGTGATCGAGGCCAGCTATGATCCGGCCGTGGCGCCCGGCTCGCCGGGGACCATCAAGAACCAGATCGTCGCCTATGTCCCCGGCCGAATGCTGGCGATCCGCAACATCCAGGCGCCGGCCGGATTCGCCCATGCCGAGGCGTTCGGCCGTACTGTGACCGTCATCACCCTGACCCCGAGTGGAGGCGGGACCCGGATCGATCTCGAGGGCGTCGGCTTCGTTCCGGGCGCGGCCTTCGACGCCCTCTACGGCCAGTTCCACACCGGTGACGCCTGGACCCTGCAGCAGCTTCACGACGGCCTGACGCCCAAACCCTGATCTGGACAACTCCGCCCCTTCGCCTATCGTGGTTCGTCGAGGGGGCGGGCATGGGGATTTCCACTCGAGATCGGGCTTCGGCCGGCTGGCGTCGCGGCCCGCTGCTGATCGGCCTTGCCGTCCTGATGGCGACGTGGGCGCCCCGGACGGGGCAGGCCTTCGGAACCGTGGCGGTCTTCGGTCAGCATGAAGAGCATGCGAAGATCACGGCCCTTGCCCTGAAGGACTCCGGCTTGGGCCCCATGACCCTGTGGGTGTTCGGCGGGGGGCGAGGGAAGTTCGGAGCCGTGGGCGCGCCGGACCGCCCCGGGCGAGGCCTGATCCTGAACGGCGCGGCCCATTGCGACGGCGGCGACTGGCTGCCGAGGGACGAATACCGCCAAACGCGCACCCAGGCGGCCGACCGCCTGAGGAATTGCCGCGCCTTCGTCTTCGACAGGCTGGAGGACGCGGTCACGGCCGCCGGTCAGATGCTGGACGCCCGGGGGCGGCCGATCCCGGCCCAGATTGCGGCCTCCGAGGACTGCCGGTTCCGGGGCAAGGACGAAGGTCCGGCGCGCTGCCGGGCGCTGGAGAATATGGGCCTCGTCTTTCACACCACCCAGGACTTCTATTCCCACACCAACTGGACCGACGCCCCGGTCAGCGCGGCGACGCCGTTCGAGGCCGCGCGTCTGGGCCATGACGCGCCCGCGCCGTGGATGGCCTCGACGGAGGCGGCCTTTCCCGAGGGACTGGTGTCCGGCTGCTTCAAATTCGTGCCCGAGTTTCTGTTCTGCCGGGGCCGCGTGCGCCACGCTGATCTGAACAAGGACGAAGGCCTGATCGACATGCGCGATCCGGCCGCCAGCACCGACGGCAAGGGGAGGGGCGCCGATGGCGGTTTCGCTCGCGCCGTCACCGCCGCCGTCGCCGACTCGCGTTCCAAATGGACCCTGTTCGAGACCCGGCTGGCCGAGCGTTACGGCCCCGAACGCGGACGACGGATGGCCTGCCTGATCCGCAGCGACGACCCCGGCGCCTGCGCCCCTAGTTGACCCCGCTCCACCCGCCCGCCGAGGCGTTGCGGGCCGCTTCATTGACCGGGCGGGCGATCAGGCCGGACTGGGTGATCCAGACCTCGTAGCGGGCCCCGTCGGCCATCGGCATATAGGCAGCAGACCCATAGAGGGTGTCGACCGCGTCGACGTAGCGGCGGTAGCGGCGCGCGGCGTCCCAGGCGCTGATCTTCCACGGCACGGTCGCGCCCATGACCTTCACGGTCTCGTCGCCGCCGGACAGGGCGTGGACGCTGCGGGCGCCGGTCCGTTCCTGTTCGATATCCTGATAGCGGCCCGACAGGCGGTCCAGCCGGTACTGCGCATCCAGCCCCAGCACATTGGCCCATGGCTTCCATTTCAGCACCTGGGCGTCGACGCGCCAGTCGTCGCCGTTGACCGGATAGACGGCGACCCGTTCCGGCTCGTCCTTCGCTGCCGGCGGCTCGATGACCGTGACCTCGAAATACTGGGGCGCCAGCTTCCTCAGCTGGATGGTCGCCACCGGCCGCTCATAGGTCAGCCGGGCATAGGTCTGGACGTTCAGGGCCAGCAGCACGAGCGCCAGGGCGGCCCAGAGAACGATACCGCCGCCGATCATCTTCAGGATGCCGCTGAACGGTCGGCCCCGGAACAGCGACACCAGCCCGTTCAGTACGAACACGGCGCTCACAAAGGCCACCAAGGCCGGTATCACCCACCACCACGAAACCATGTCGACGGCGCTCCCAACGCTTTGGCCCGCCGGAACAATCGCTTCACAACCCCTCCGGTTGCGCGACGACGCTGGACAGCGGCCAAAGCCCGGCTAAAGCTTCACCCATGTCAGTGGAATCCGCCAGCCGCTTCCCCTCAATGGGGCTTTTCTCCCGGTGGCGTGAGTTCCTGCGAACCTCGTCCCTCGCCCGATCCGTTGTTCTTCTGCTGACCGGCGCCCTGATCCTCCTGCTGCTGGTCAACGTCTCGACCTTCGTGATGATCAGCCGTACGGCCGCCTACAACGCCCAGGTCGACGCCGCCTGGCAGATGCGCCGGACCGCCCGCAGCATCACCCTGACGGTCCAGGGCGCCGAGACCGCTCAACGCGGCTTCCTGCTGACGGGCCAGCCCGGTTTCCTGGCGACCTTCGAGAAGCAGAAGGCCGCCCTGCCGCCCATTTTCGCCGATTTCGAGCGGCGCGCGGCCGGCGACGAGGTCATTCTGGCCTCTTCCGAAGCCCTGAGCCGGATCACGCGGGACAAATTCCTCGAGATGTCCGGGACCCTCGATCTGGCGCGCCAGGGGCGCATCGGGCAGGCCGTCAGCCGGGTGCGGACGGGGCAGGGGCAGGCCCTGACCGAAGAGCTCGCCGCCGAACTGAACCGGCTCGACGTCCATCTCGGCCAGGTGCTGGACGACCGCCGCGCCCAGTCGGCGCGATCGGGCCTGTTTACCGTCATCGTCAACGCCATCGCCGGCGCCCTGATCCTCGTCCTCGCCGGCATCATCTTCATGCTGGTTCGGCGCTATCTGGCCGAGATCAATGCCGCTCGCGCCGAGCTGGATCGCGTCAACGCGGGGCTGGAGGACACCGTCAAGGCGCGCACGGGCGCCCTGATCCGCGCCAATGAAGAGGTCCAGCGCTTCGCCTATATCGTCAGCCACGACCTGCGCTCGCCGCTGGTCAACGTCATGGGCTACACCTCCGAACTGGAGCAGGCAGGCAAGACCATCGAACGCGCCATCGCCAGGGCCGAGGTCGAGCGCGAGGTCGATCCCGAAGTCGTCGCCGCCGTCCGCGAGGACATGCCCGAGGCCGTCGGCTTCATCCGCGCCTCCACCGAGAAGATGGACCGGCTGATCAACGCCATCCTTAAGCTGTCTCGCGAAGGGCGCCGCACCCTGACGCCCGAACGGCTGGACATGACCGCCATGGCCGGACGCATTGCCGACAGCATCCGTCACCAGACCGAAGAAAAGGGCGCCGAGGTGGTCGTCGAGACCCTGCCCTCGTTCGAGAACGACCGGCTGTCGATCGAACAGGTGTTCGGCAATCTGATCGACAACGCGGTCAAATATCTGGATCCGGCCCGACCCGGCCATATCGTCGTTTCAGGTCGGGAAGCGCCCGGCGGCTGGGTCGAATATGCGGTGACGGACAATGGCCGAGGCATCGCTCCGCGAGACCACGAAAGGGTTTTCGAGCTTTTCCGCCGCGCCGGCCGTCAGGACACCCAGGGCGAGGGGCTGGGCCTGGCCTTCGTGCGCAACAGCGTTCGCCGGCTGGGCGGCGAGATCACCCTGGAATCCGAACTGGGCGAGGGCTCGACATTCCGCCTGAAATTCCCCAAACGCCTCATCCTTGACGAGGCCGGAGACACCCTGTGAGCACCCCTGTAAAGATCGTCATGGTCGAAGACGATCATGGCCACGCCAAGCTGATCGAGAAAAACATCCGCCGGGCCAACATCTCCAACGAGATCGTGCATTTCGATTCCGGCCAGCCGGCGCTGGATTATCTGTTCTCGGACGAAATCCGCTCGAACGGCCCGATGCTGATCCTGCTGGACCTCAACCTGCCCGACATGCAGGGCACGGACATCCTGGCCGAGGTCAAGAAGGATGAGCGGCTGCGCCGCGCGCCCGTCGTCGTCCTGACCACCACCGACGACAAGGCCGAGATCCAGCGCTGCTACGACCTGGGCTGCAACGTCTACATCACCAAGCCCGTCGACTATGAAAGCTTCGCCGGCGCCATCCGCCAGCTGGGCCTGTTCCTGTCGGTGATGCAGGCGCCCGACATCGAATGACATCTGAAAAGCCGCCAGAGTCCAGGCTCACCCGGCTCCTCTACATCGACGATGACGCCGGCCTGGCCCGGCTGGTCCAGAAGGAACTGGGCCGGCATGGCTATGAGGTGACCTGCGCCGTCGACGGGGATGCGGGGCTGGAGGCTCTGGCGGCGGCGACCTACGACGTCTGCGCCCTGGATCACTACATGCCCGGCCGCGACGGCCTCGACGTCCTGCCCGACATCCTGGCCATGCCGAGCCCGCCTCCGGTCGTCTATGTCACAGGCGCCCAGGAAGGCCGCATCGCCGTCGCCGCCCTGCGCGCCGGCGCCGCCGACTATGTGATCAAGGACGTGTCGGAGGACTTCACCTCCCTGCTGCGCTCGGCCCTGGAAGACGCCCTGCTGCGTCGCCGCCTGCAGCGCGAGAACGACGAGGCCGTCGAACAGGTGCGTCTGGCCCGCGACCGCGCCGAGGCCATGTTGCGCGAGGTCAATCACCGGGTCGGCAACTCCCTGCAGCTGGTCTCGACCTTCATGTCGCTGCAGCTGCGCCATCTCGCCGACGACGGCGCTCGCAACGCCCTGCGCGAGGCCCAGGCCCGGATCGAGGCCGTGGCCCACGTCCACCGCCGTCTCTATACATCGGGCGACATGTCCTCGGTCGCCATGGATGAGTACCTCGCCGGGCTGATCGACGAACTGGGCAAGTCCCTGGGCCCCGACGAAGGCTCCCCGACCCTGGTTCTTGAGGCCGTTCCCATGCGCGTTTCGACCGACCAGGCCGTGTCCCTGGGCGTGGTCGTCACCGAACTGGTCACCAACGCCGTCAAATACGCCTATGCGCCGGGGCAGGGGGGCGAGATCCGCATCATCCTGCGGCCCGACGCCGACGGCCGCGCGCTTCTGACCGTTGAGGACGACGGGCCCGGCATGGGAGACGGTTCGCCCAAGGGTACGGGCCTCGGAGGCAAGATCATCTCGGCCATGGCCTCGGGCCTGCGTTCGGTCGTCGAGTTCGACCATGCGCACAAGGGCGTCCGCGCCCGCCTGGCCTTCGACCTCTGACCATGGCGGCCGCGCTCCAGTTCGGCCGTCGCGATCCGGGCGTCGACTATCCGGAACGGCCCACGGCCTTCGGCCTGGTGTTCCACGACCAGAAGCTGGCCTGCGTCCGCGTCGAGCGCGCCCGGTCCTACTACGACCTGCCCGGCGGGGCGGTTGAGGCGGGTGAGACCGAGGAGGAGGCGTTGATCCGCGAGTTCCTCGAAGAGACCGGCATGACCGTCCGTCCGGTCGAGCGCATCGCCGAGGCCGGCCAGTATTTCCGCAAGTCCGACACCCGGCCGATGAACAATATCGGCGGCCTGTGGATCGCCGAGATGATCGCGCTCAATCCGGCGGTGAAGGTCGAGGCCGACCACGAACTGGTCTGGCTCCACCCGCGCACGGCCCTGGCCGAACTGCGCCATGACGCCCACGCCTGGGCGGTCGCGAAATGGCTCAGGACCTGACGCTGCCGGTTCGGCGTCTGCCGCTCGTGCGCTGGCCCTATGGGCTGATGCTGCCCGCGCTCGCCCTGTTCGAGGCCTTTCTCTGGTGGCAGGGCCAACCCTGGTACGGCTTGATCTGGACACCGATCATGGTGATCTCGGTCTGGCTTCTCATTCGCCCGCCTGAACTGGTCCTGACGGCGAAGGGGTTCTTCTATGGGCGCAAGGGGTTCTGGGAACCGGCCTTCTTTCGCTGGATCGATATCCAGGAGCTGTTTCTCGCCGCCGAGCGTGTCGGGCTTCAGGAGATGAGAGGGGCGATCGGCTGGACGTTTCGGCCAGAGGCCAGGCGGAAGGGACCGGTGGGGTTCCTCCTGCGGGGCATGGGGCTGGACGGCGTCATCCAATGGACGCGCGCGCCGGCCGCCGAGGTATTGGCCTTGATGGAAACCTATCGCGCAGCCGCACTCGCCGAAGCCGACCGTACGTTGCCGTAAACATCCCTCTGTCCGGGAACTCGCGCCTCTGGCCGGGGTTTGACTATCCGAAGCGCCGCCTCCCTCGCGACGCCGTGCAAACGGAGATTTCAATGCCCGATCAAGATCGTATCGACGGCGCCGTCAAGAATGTCGGCGGCAAGATCAAGGAAGCGGCCGGCAAGATCACCGGCGACGAAAAACTGAAAGCCGAAGGCAAGGCCGACCAGCTGACCGGCAAGGTCCAGAACGCCTTTGGCGGCGCCAAGGACAGCCTGCGCGACTCCGACCGCCGCAACTAGCATCGGTCTATTTCATCGAAAGCGCCGTCCGTTCGCGGGCGGCGTTTTTGCGTTCAGTCGCCGCCCAGGCGGAACTTCAGGCCGCCTTCATCGGGCTTGGGCCCGGTCGCCGGGGTGCAGCGGCGCTCGAAATTGACGCCGCCGCTGCCGGTGGCGGACGGCCGCTCCTCGCAGACCTCGGCGACCGGGGCGGTGCTCGCGGCCATTTCGCGACGGGGTGGGGCGCAGGTCAGCTCATATCCGCCGGCCCCGTTGGAGACCTGACGGCAACCCTCGACGCCGCTGGGTTGCAGCCCCGCCGGCAGTTTGTCGCCGAGCGCGGTGGCGAGATCGGTGCGGACCCGGGCCTGACACAACTCCATCGAGGCGTCCTTGCGGATCATCGGACTGCACTGCGACCGTTCCCAGCCGAACGGATCGGCCAGGCCCCATTCGGGGATCGTCGTGACCGGCCCGGCAGGGACGGGAGCCGCGGCCTCGACCGGCGCCTCCGGATCCGGCGCGGGCGGCGGGTTCCAGGAGATCATCCCGGCGGCCTGTTGCAGCATCAGGGCGGCGAAGACGGCGGTCAGCATCACGGATACTCCTGAACGAGACTCCAGACTGCACCCGTGTGAGGGGAAAAGCTACCGCGCCGCCTTATCGCGCCAACCTAGCGGGTGAGGGCCCGCATGGCCCGGTCCAGACCATCCAGCGTCAGGGGGAACATGCGCTGGTCCATGACCTCGTCGATCAGCTTCACCGAGGCGGTGTAGCTCCAGTATTTCTCGGCGACGGGGTTCAGCCAGACCGACTTGTCCCACTGCTGACGGGCGCGCCTCAGCCAGACGGCGCCGGCCTCCTCGTTCCAGTGCTCGACCGAGCCGCCGGGCATGGTGACCTCATAGGGGCTCATGGTCGCGTCCCCGACGAAGATGGCCCGCCAGTCGCCCGGATATTTGTTGAGCACCTCCCAGGTCGGGGTCTGCTCGGAATGCCGACGCCGGTTGTCCTTCCACACCCCTTCGTAGAGGCAGTTGTGGAAGTAGAAGAACTCGAGGTTCTTGAACTCGGTCCGCGCCGCCGAGAACAGCTCCTCGACCAGTTTGATATGGCCGTCCATCGAGCCGCCGACGTCGAGGAACAGCAGGACCTTGATCGTGTTGCGCCGCTCGGGCCGCATCTGGATGTCCAGCCAGCCCTGACGCGCCGTTCCGTCGATGGTGCCGTCGATGTCGAGCTCGTCCGGAGCGCCCTGGCGTGCGAACCGGCGCAGACGGCGCAGGGCCACCTTGATGTTGCGCGTGCCCAGCTCGACCGTGTCGTCGAGGTTGCGATACTCGCGCTTCTCCCAGACCTTGACCGCGCGGCCCTGTTTGCCGGGCCCGCCGATGCGCACGCCCTCGGGGTTGTAGCCGCCGTGGCCAAAGGGCGAGGTCCCGCCCGTGCCGATCCATTTAGACCCGCCCTCGTGCCGTTCCTTTTGCTCCTCCAGACGCTGTTTCAGCGTCTCCATCAGCTTGTCGAACCCGCCCAAGGCCTCGATCTCGGCCTTCTCCTCGTCGGTCAGATATTTGTCGGTGAGGAGCTTCAGCCAGTCCTCGGGGATGTCGGTGGTCAGGTCGTCGCCGATCCCGACGCTCTCGACCCCCTTGAACACCTTGCCGAACACCTGGTCGAACCGATCGTAGTGCTTCTCGTCCTTGACCAGCACCGCCCGCGACAGATGGTAAAAGTCCTCGACCCGTCCGCCGGCCACGTCCTTGTCCATGGCCTCCATCAGGTGGAGCCATTCCTTGGTCGAGACCGGAACCTTGGCCTCGCGCAGGGCGGTGAAGAAGGGGAGGAGCATGGGGCGAACCTGAACCTCGATCAGTCTCGCCGCAAGATGAACTCGTGGTCGCGCCAGTCGCCGACCGGATAGAGATATTCCCCGGCCTTCGCGAAACCATAGGCCTCGTACAGCTTCTGGGCCTTCACATTGCCGCTCCAGACGCCGATCCAGAGGGGGCCGTCGGTCTCGGCCTCCATCCACTCCAGCGACAGTTTCAGCAGGGTGGTGCCCAGGCCCAGCCCCTGCGCGCCCGTGCCGACGTAGAGGCGGCGCAGTTCCATGTTCTCGGGCCGGGCGTCGGGGTGGGGCAGACCGTTCGGTCCGGCGTTGGCGAAGGCCAGCAACTCGCCGTTTCGCTCGGCTACCCACCAGGCCGCGCCCGGCTCCGCCAGCTTCTTCGCCGTCGCCGCCACCCCGAAACTCGACTCGAGATAGTCCTCCAGATCCGCGGGCGGGTAGGGGATGCCGAAGCCGTCGACGAAGGTCGCCACGAAGGTCCGGCGGCCCAGGGCCGACAGGGCTTCCGCGTCTTCAGCGCGGCCGGGGCGGATGGTGACGTCGTCGAGTCTGTTCATGGCGGGGGATTACCGCGCGCGAAGTCCCTCGTCATCCGCGACAATCCTGATCGGAGGTCCTAACGTATTTATCGCATGGTCTCCCTGTTCACCCACTCCCACATGGTCGCCCACAACGCCGGGGAAGGTCACCCCGAGCGCCCGGCGCGGCTGACCGCCGTGCTCGACGCCCTGGCCGACGCCGGTCTGGGCCGCGACAGACGAGAAGCCACCGAGGCCGCCGTCGGCGATCTTGAGCGGGTCCATCCCGCCGCCCACGTCGCCCGCCTGCTGGCCGCCGAGCCCGCGACGGGCTTCAGCCAGCTCGACGCCGACACGGTTCTCGCCCCCGGCAGTCTGCGCGCCGCCCGTCTGGCCGCCGGAGCCCCCGTCGACGCCGTGCGCGCCGTCGCGGCCGGCGAGATGACCCGCGCCTTCGCCGCCGTCCGTCCGCCCGGCCACCACGCCGAGCCGGGCAAGGCCATGGGCTTCTGCCTGTTCTCCAATGTCGCCGTCGCCGCCCGCGTGGCCCAGTCGCTGGGTCTGGCCCGCGTCGCCGTGGTCGATTTCGACGTCCATCACGGCAACGGCACCCAGGCGGCGTTCGAGGACGACGACAGCCTGTTCCTCGCCTCCATCCACCAGTCGCCCCTCTATCCGGGCACGGGGGCGGCGTCCGAGACCGGCGTCGGCAATATCGTCAACGCCCCGATCGCGCCCCATGCGGCCCGCGAGCACTGGCGCGCCGCCTTCGCCGGGACCCTGATGCCGGCGCTCGACGCCTTCGCTCCGGACCTGATCCTGATCTCCGCCGGCTTCGACGCCCACCGCCGCGATCCGCTCGCTCACCAGTCGCTCGAGGCCGAGGATTTCGCCTGGGCGACCCGCGCCGTGGTCGAGGTCGCGCGTCGTCGATGCGGCGGCAAGGTTGTGTCCTCGCTCGAGGGCGGTTACGACCTAGAAGGGCTCGGCCGTTCGGCGGTCGCTCATGTTCAGGCTCTGGGGGAGGACTAAGGGACGCAGAACGCAGGGTAATTCCGCGCGCATCCTTTCATCATGACCCTCCCGGCCCGCACCCTCGACACCCCCGAATCCCTGACTGGCGCCGGCTCGGCAGGCCTTCCGGCCGCGAAGCCCGGGGCCATCGTCCTGACCCGGCACGGCGAACCGGCCCTGTCGCGCAAATGTATGCTGACCTCGGATCAGTACCGCGACTGGTGGGCCCGCTATGAGGTCGGAGGCCTGCGCCCCGGCCAGACTCCGCCGCCCGAGCTTCTGGCCACCGCCGCCGGCGCCGGGGTGATCTTCGCCTCGACCCGCCCGCGCGCCCAGGAAACCGCCGCCGCCATCTCGGCCGGGCGCGAGGTGACCTCCGACGTCCTGTTCATCGAGGCGCCCCTGCCGCCGCCGCATTTCCCGGCCTGGTTCAAGCTGCCGCCCAAATACTGGGGCGCCGTCGCCCGCTTCTGGTGGCACGCCTTCAACCACCACGAAGGCCAGGAGACCCGGGCTGAGGCGGAAGGTCGCGCCGACCGCGTCGCGGCTCTGCTGATCGAGCGCGCCGGGACCGGCGAAGACGTGCTGGTCCTGGCCCACGGCTATTTCAACCATATGGTCGGCGCCTGTCTGAAGGCGCGCGGCTGGGCCCTCGTCCACAACCAGGGCTTCAAATACTGGTCACAGCGTCGCTACGAGAAGCGTTGAGGCTTGGCGAGGCCGTCGCGCCCCGCCATAACGGTCGGTGATGACCGACACCGCTCCCTCCACCGCCGATCTCAGCTTCGAAGACGCTCTCGCGCGCCTGGAAAACATCGTCTCCCGCCTCGAGTCGGGTCAGGCGCCGCTGGAGGAATCGATCACCCTCTATGAGGAAGGCGCGCGTCTGAAGGCCCACTGCGAGGCCCGGCTCAAGGCCGCCCAGCTGCGCGTCGAGAAGATCGTCGTCGGCGCCGACGGTTCTGCGAAGGGCGTCGAGCCCGCCGAGTTCAACTGATGGCCGGTTCGACCACTTCAGCGGTGGCCGCCCCTCCCGTTTCAGAACGCATCGTCTTCGACGACTTCATGAAGGTCGATATCCGCATCGGCCGGGTGCTCAAGGCCGAGGCCTTCCCCGAGGCGCGCAAGCCCGCCTTCAAGCTGACCATCGACTTCGGCCCGGACATCGGCGTCAAACGCTCCTCGGCCCAGATCACCAAACTCTACACCCTCGACCAGCTGGAAGACCGCAAGGTCGCCGCCGTGGTCAACTTCCCGCCGCGCCAGATCGGCCCCTTCATGTCCGAGGTCCTGACCCTCGGCTTCCCGGACGCCGACGGCGAGGTGGTTCTGGTCGGCGTCGACCGCGACGCCGTGATCGGGGGGCGACTGTTTTGACGACCGCGAAGCCGCACGCCGCCAACTCGCCCGAACAATCGGTGATCGACCGCGTCGCCGAGGTCGCCGACCTCGTCACCGTCGCCCTCGACCAGCTGCTGCCCCGCGCCGACGGCCCCGAATCCCGCCTGACCGAGGCCATGCGCTATGCGGCGCTCGGTCCCGGCAAGCGTCTGCGGCCCTATTTCGCCATGGAGGCGGCGCGGCTGTTCGACATCGAGGAGCGGCCGGTGCTGCGCGCCGCCTGCGCGCTGGAATGCGTCCACGCCTATTCGCTGGTCCACGACGACCTGCCGGCCATGGACAATGACGACATGCGCCGCGGTCGTCCGACCCTGCACATCGCCTATGACGAGGCGACTGCCATCCTCGCCGGTGACGCCCTGCAGACCGCCGCCTTCGACATCCTCCTGCATGAGGACACGCACGAGGACCCGAACGTCCGCTGCGAACTGGCCCGGCGTCTGTCCTACGCCTCGGGCGCGCGCGGCATGGCGGGCGGCCAGATGATCGACCTGCTGGGCGTGCGCGATGACCTCGGCGGCGTCGCCCGGATGCAGCGGCTCAAGACCGGCGCCCTGTTCACCTACGCCTTCGAGATCCCGCTGATCATCGCCGACGCCCGCGAGATCCATCAGCAGGCCCTGATCAATTTCGCCCACGACATCGGCCTGGCCTATCAGATCGTCGACGATCTGCTGGACGTCGACGGCGACGAGGACATCCTCGGCAAGGCCGCCGGCGGCAAGGACGCGGCCATGGGCAAGACCAATTTCGTCACCCTGCTGGGCGTCGATCAGGCCCGCCACCGCGTCGCCCACCTGGCCGATCAGGCCCGCAGCCATCTGGACGTCTTCGGCCACGACGCCCTAAACCTCCAGGCCAGCGTCGACTTCGTCCTGAACCGGCGCTCCTGAACCGGATCTGGACGGCCTGAGCCTTATCTGGACGGATTGTCCACGGTGGGAACATCTTGTGGGCCTGAGGCTTGCCTAAAGTCCACGGCGACGACAAGGACACTCGCGCCTTCTCCGATCTCGGACTACAGAGTTGAAATGCCTGAGACCCCTCTGCTCGACACCGTCAACGTCCCCGCCGACTTCCGCGGGTTCGACATCGCCCAGCTCAAGCAGCTGGCGGACGAGGTTCGGGCCGAGACGATCGACGCGGTGTCGGTCACCGGCGGCCATCTGGGCGCGGGTCTGGGCGTGGTCGAGCTGACCACCGCACTGCACGCCGTCTTCGACACGCCCAACGACATCCTGATCTGGGACGTCGGCCACCAGTGCTATCCGCACAAGATCCTGACCGGCCGCCGCGATCGCATCCGCACCCTGCGCCAGCCGGGCGGCCTGTCGGGCTTCACCAAGCGCAGCGAGAGCGAATACGACCCGTTCGGCGCGGCCCACGCCTCGACCTCGATCAGCGCCGCCCTCGGCTTCTGCGCCGCGCGTGACCAGAAGGGCGAGACCAACAAGGTCGTGGCCGTCATCGGCGACGGCTCCATGTCGGCCGGTATGGCCTATGAGGCGATGAACAACGCCGCGGAGACGACCGGCCAGCTGACGGTCATCCTCAACGACAACGACATGTCGATCGCGCCTCCGGTCGGCGGCATGAGCGCCTATCTGGCCAAACAGGTCTCGGGCGGCGCCTATCAGAATTTCCGCAAATTCGGCCGCGAAGTCGTCCAGCACATGCCCCGCCCGTTCCGCGAGGCGGCGCGCAAGGCCGAGGAATACGCCCGCGGCATGGTCGTCGGCGGCACCTTCTTCGAGGAGCTGGGCTTCTACTACATCGGTCCGGTCGACGGGCACGACATGGACAACCTCGTCCCCATCCTGAAGAACGCCGCCGCCATCACCGACCGTCCGGTGGTGGTCCACGTCGTGACCCAGAAGGGCAAGGGCTATGCCCCGGCCGAGTCCAGCGCCGACAAGCTGCATGCGGTGGTCAAGTTCGACGTGGTCTCGGGCAAGCAGTCCAAGTCCGTCTCCAACGCCCCCAGCTACACCAAGGTGTTCGGGACCGAGCTGATCAAGCGGGCCGAGCGCGATCCCTCGATCGTGGCCATCACCGCCGCCATGCCCTCGGGCACGGGCCTCGATCTGTTCGGACAGGCCTTTCCCAAGCGGACCTATGACGTCGGCATCGCCGAGCAGCACGCGGTCACCTTCGCCGCCGGCCTCGCCGCCGACGGGATGAAGCCCTTCTGCGCCATCTATTCGACCTTCCTGCAGCGCGGCTACGACCAGGTCGTCCACGATGTGGCGATCCAGAAACTGCCCGTCCGCTTCGCCATGGACCGCGCCGGTCTGGTCGGGGCCGACGGGGCGACCCACGCGGGCTCGTTCGACATCGGCTTCATGGGCGCCCTGCCGCATATGGTCCTGATGGCCGCCGCCGACGAGGCCGACCTGGCCGCCATGATCGCCACCGCCTGCGAGATCGACGACCGCCCCTCGGCCTTCCGCTATCCGCGCGGCGACGGCGTCGGGGTCGAGATCCCCGAACTGGCCGCCCCCCTCGAAATCGGCAGGGGCCGCATCGTGCGCGAGGGGACGGCCGTCGCCATCCTGTCGCTGGGCACCCGTCTGCAGGAATCGCTCAAGGCCGCCGACCTGCTGGCCGCGCGCGGCGTCTCGGCCACCGTCGCCGACGCCCGCTTCGCCAAGCCGCTCGACGCCGACCTGATCCTGCGTCTGGCCCGCGAGCACGAGTGCCTGATCACGGTGGAGGAGGGCGCCATGGGCGGCTTCGGCGCCTTCGTGCTCCAGCTTCTGGCCGAGAGGGGCGCGCTCGACGCCGGCCTCAAGGTCCGCACCCTTTGCCTGCCGGACGTCTTCCAGGACCAGGACACCCCCGCCGCCATGTACGCCACCGCCGGCCTCAACGCCGACCAGATCGCCGCCTCCGCATTGGTCGCGCTGGGCGTGGCGGACGGGCGTGGAGCGGTAAGGGCCTAGGCCTCCTTCTCCCCTTGCGGGAGAAGGTGCCCCGGAGGGGCGGATGAGGGGTCACGCAGGCCTATGAGGTCAGCACCCTTCAGCATCAGACGACGGCACGACCCCTTATCCGTCTCGCTCCGCGAGCCACCTTCCCCCGCAAGGGGAGAAGGGTCCTTGCCCCATCTATAATCCCCGGGTAAATCCTCTGGATGACCCTCAGCTGCACCGCCTTCGCCGGAGACCGCCGCATCGCCTCGGGGGCGCCGCGCGATGTCGTGCCGGCCGTCAAGGCGGCGACCGAGGCCGGTGAGAGCGTCCTGATCTTCGACGACGCCGACGCCCGGCCTGTCGAGTTCGACCTGCGCGGAGACCTCGACGCCGTTCTCGCCCGCCTGCCGGTTCCCGTGGAGGAGAAACGCGGCCCCGGTCGCCCCAAGCTCGGCGTCACCGCCCGCGAGGTCACCCTCCTGCCGCGCCACTGGGACTGGCTGGCGGCCCAGCCCGGGGGCGCCTCCGTGGCCCTGCGCAAACTGGTCGAAGGGGCCTTGCGGGAGGCCGAAGGCCCCGACCGCGCCCGCCGCGCGAAAGAGGCCGCCTATCGGTTCATGACCGCCATGGCTGGCGACCGTCCGGCCTATGAGGCCGCCGTCCGCGCCCTGTTCGCCGACGACTGGTCCGGCTTCGACGCCGCGACTGAAGGCTGGCCCGCCGATGTGCGCGAGATGGCGATCCGTCTGACCGGTCCGGCCCGGTGACGGATCCGGACGCCCTTCTGGAGACGGCCCGGGCGCAGGAATGCTCGGGCGACGACGCGGCCGCCTTCCAGACCTTCAAGGCCTGCGCCCAGCAGCACCCCGGGACCGCCCCCGCCTGGCTCGGCGCCGCCCGCATCCTGATCCGTCAGGGCGACCGGGGACTGGCGACGCAGGTGCTGAGCACTGGCCTGCGCGCCGTCGGCGACGCCGACCGGGGCCGTCTCGCCGCCGCCTTCGCCGCCCAGCTCGGCGCCTTCTCGGGCCGGGCGTATCACCCGAAGCTGGAGCATGACCTCGTGGCCTGTTTCGCCGAGCCCGGCGTCGAGCATCAGGCCCTGGCCCGCGTCACCGCCGAACTCCTGCTGGCCCGCGAGGCCGCCGGCGCCGTCTCCGCCGACCTCGACGCCGTCGCCCGCGACCCGCTCTGGCTGGCCTTCCTCTCGCTCTGCCTCAACGTCGAGGCGGCCATGGAGGCGCGTCTGGTCACCCTGCGCGCCGCCCTGATCGACCGGGTAGGGCAAGATCGGAGGGAGGCGACGGTTCCCGCGTCTCTGGAGCCCCTGACCTGCGCCCTCGCGCTCCAGGCCTTCGCCGGCGAGTATCTGGCGCCCCCTTTTCAGGCCAGTGACCCGCTCCTCCGGACCCTGTCGGCGCCCCTGACCGCCCTGTCGCCCGACCCCGTCCTCACGGAGCGGCTCGCGGCCATCCCCGGCGGCCTCGGCAGCCTGCTGCTCAAACGCACCCTCGATGACCTTGTGGTCGAGCGCCGACTGGCCCGCGCCTTCCCGACCCTGACCGACAAGGCCGACGCCGAGGACGCCGTCTCCGCCGCCGTGCGTCATCAGTACGAGCTCAACCCCTATCCGCGCTGGTCCGAGCCCCCGACGCCCGACCAGCGGCCGCTGGCCTCGGTCATCGCCGCGCTTCCCGGAATCACCGACCCCGGCCCGGTCCGCCGCCTGCTGATCGCCGGCTGCGGCACGGGCTATGAGGCCATCGATCTGGCCCGCACCGATCCGACGCTCAGCATCATCGCCCTCGACCTCAGCCGCCCCAGTCTCGCCTATGGCGCGCGCATGGCCACCGAACTCGGCGTCCGGACCATCGACTTCCGTCAGGGCGACATCCTGCATCTCGAATCACTGGAGGGCGGTTTCGACGTCGCCGTCTCGACTGGCGTCCTGCACCATATGGACGACCCGGCGGCGGGGCTGGCGGCGGTGGTCCGGACGCTGCGGCCCGGCGGCATCATCCGCCTCGGCCTCTACAGCGAACGCGCCCGCGCCGCCGTCCGCGCCGCCCAGTCGGAGATTACGGCGCGCGGCCTGACCACGAGCCCGGACGACATTCGCGCCTTCCGCCGCATCGTCCTCGACGCCCCGGCGACCTCGCCGCTGGCCCCGCTCCGGACCAGCGACGACTTCTACAGCCTCAGCGGCTGCCGCGACCTCGCCTTCCATGTCCAGGAACGGGCCTATGACCCCTCAGGCCTCGCGGCGTTGCTGTCCGGCGCTGGCCTGGCCCTCGTCGGCTTCGACGCGCCGGAAGAGGCCATGGCCCGCTTCCGCGAGCGTCATGGGGCAGGGGCGAACCCGCTCGACCTGATCCTCTGGGACGCGGTCGAGGCCGACCATCCCGGCCTGTTCGCCGGGATGTATCACCTGTGGGCGCGTAAGCGCGCTTAGCGCTTGATGTCGAACCCGTCGGCGTCCATCGCGGCGCGGACCTCGGCGGCGGTGAACAGGTTGAAGTCGCCGTGCACCGAATGCTTCAGCCCGGCGGCGGCCAGGCCGAAGGCCAGGGCCTCTTCGTCGGACCAGCCGCTCCAGACGCCGAACAGCACGCCTGACGCAAAGGCGTCGCCGCCTCCGACCCGGTCGATGACGCCGGTCAGGTGGATCGGATCGGCGTGAACCTCGCCATCGCGGGTCAGCATCACGGCCGACAGGGCCTGATCGGCCACGCTCTCCTGAACCCGCAGGGTGCAGCAGATTCGCTCCAGCTTCGGGAAGGCCTCGAAAGCCGCCAGCGCCGCCATCCGGCGCCGCTCATGCGGATCGTCGGAGACGAAGGTCTTGCCCAGCACCAGGGCGAAGTCGCGCTCGTCGGCGAAGGCGATCGAGGCGGTCGACAGCATGTGACCGAGCGTCTTCGGCGGATCGCCCGCCCATTCGCCCCACAGCTTGCCGCGGAAATTACCGTCGAAGGAGACCTTCACCCCCGCCTTGGCGGCGGCGTCCACGGCCTGGATGGCCGCGCGGGTGCCGGTCGGCCCCACAGCCGGCGTCACGCCCGAGACGTGCAGCCATTCCACGCCCTCCAGCAGGGCCGGCCAGTCGAAGGCGGTGTCCACATGCTGGACGAAGGCCGAGCCGGCGCGGTCGTAAAGCACGTCGGCCGGACGGCGCACGGCGCCCGGCGTCATGAAGTACAGGCCCATCCGGCCGGGCCGGAATTCGACGCCGGATGTGTCCACGCCATGTTTGCGCAGCTCGTCGCGCACGCCGTAACCCAGCGCATTGTCCGGCAGGACGGTCGCCGCGGCCGTGGGCGCGCCGAAGCGGGCCAGGGACACGGCCACATTGGCCTCTGCGCCGCCGGGACGCACGGTCAGGGTGTTGCCCTGCATCAGCAGCTCGCCCTCGGGCGGGTTCAGACGCAGCAGCATTTCGCCGAAGCAGAGGATGGTTTTCACGGTCATGTCAGGACGCTAGCGCGGTATCAGCGCGCCAGCCAGCCGCCGTCGACCGGCAGGGTGATGCCCTGCACATAGTCCGACGCGCTCGACGACAGGAAGACGGCCGCGCCGCCGATATCCGACGGATCGCCCCAGCGTCCGGCCGGGATGCGGCCCAGGATCTCTTTCGAGCGCACCGGGTCGTCCTGCAGGGCCTGGGTGTTGTCGGTGGCGAAGTAGCCGGGGGCGATGGCGTTGGCGTTGATGCCGTGTTTCGCCCACTCATTGGCCATCAGCTTGGTCAGGCCCGCGACGCCGGATTTGGACGCCGTATAGGAGGGGACCCGGATGCCGCCCTGGTAGGACAGCATCGAAGCGGTGTTGACGATCTTCCCGCCCCGGTTTCCGGCGACCATGGTCTTCACCACGGCCTGGCTCAGGAAGAAGACGGTCTTCAGGTTGACGTTCATCACGTCGTCCCAGTCCTGTTCGGTGAAGTCGACCGCGTCGTTGCGGCGGATGATGCCGGCGTTGTTGATCAGGATGTCGATGGGACCCAGGCCCTTCTCGGCTTCCTCGATGATGCGGCCGATCGGCTCCATCGACATCAGGTCGGCCTGGATCGAGATGGCGCGGCGGCCCCTGGCCAGCACCTTGCCGACGGTGTCGTCGGAGGCGCGGCGGGCGACCGAGGCGATGTCGGCGCCGGCGTCGGCCAGGGCCAGGGCGATGCCCTGACCGATGCCCACATTGCCGCCGGTGACGAGGGCGACCTTGCCTTCAAGGCTGAACGGATTGGTCATGACAGGCCTACTTGAGTTGACAGATATCGAGCACGTTCATGTCGGTATAGTCGACGTTCTCGCCGCCCATGGCCCAGATGAAGGTGTAGTTGGAAGTTCCCGCGCCCATATGGATCGACCAGGGCGGGCTGATCACGGCCTCGCTGTCGGCCATGACGATATGTCGCTGGGCCTCGGGGCGGCCCATGAAGTGATAGAGGCGATTCTCGTCGCCCAGTTCAAAATAGAAATAGGCCTCGGAGCGGCGCTCGTGCACGTGCGGCGGCATGGTGTTCCAGACGCTGCCGGGCTTCAGCATCGTCAGCCCCATGACCAGCTGGCACGACTTGCACACGCCGGGAATGATGTACTGGTAGATGGTCCGGTCGTTGGAGGTTTCCAGCGATCCCCGCTCCATCGAAATGGCCTGGTCGATGGAGATCTGCTGCACCTCATAGGCCGCATGGGCCGGGGTGGAGACGAGATAGTATCGGGTCTCGCCTGCAAAGCTGACCTCGGCCGACCCCATCGGGATATAGAGGCCGTCCTTGGGCTTCAGGGTGAAGGTCCGGCCGTCGACCGTGATGGTCCCGTCGGTCTGGCCGACATTGATGGCGCCCAGTTCGCGGCGCTCCAGATAGGGCTTGCCCGCCGCTGACGCCGGCTCGACCTGGACGGGCAGGCTGACGCTTCCGCCCGCGGGCTCCGCTCCGCCGATCACCATCCGGTCCATATGGGTGTAGTTCAGCCGCACCTCGCCCGGGGCGAACAGCTCCTGGATCAGGTAGCGGTCGCGCAGGTCTTCGGTGCTGGCGCCCGCCATCGACGTCGGGTGCGTGGCGTGGTAGGTTTTGCGGTACATTCGGTGATCCTCCCACCTGTCGTTGCGACGGTTGGTAACCGGTGTCATATTCAAATGCAAATACAGGAGCGGTGGTGTAAACCGCCATCTTGATCCCGATACCCCCCAACGCACGCCGGGCGAAGTTCATAACGAACGCGGCCGTCTGCATCCGACCAAGAGGAAACCGATGAAAATCGCCCTGATCGTTGAAAACAGCCAGGCCGCCAAGAGCGCCACCATCCACGACGCCCTGACGTCGGTCGCCGTGCCGCTGGGCCACGAGGTCTTCCACTACGGCATGTATGCGGCCGAGGACAAAGCCTCGCTGACCTACGTCATGAACGGCCTGCTGGCCGGCATCCTGCTCAACTCGGGCGCCGCCGACTTCGTCGTCACGGGCTGCGGCACCGGCATGGGCTCCATGCTGGCCGCCAACTCGATGCCGGGCGTCTTCTGCGGCCTGGTCATCGACCCTACCGACGCCTTCCTGTTCGGCCAGATCAACGACGGCAACGCCATCTCCATGCCCTACGCCAAGGGCTTCGGCTGGGCCGCCGAGCTGAACCTGCAGGACGTCTACAAGAAGCTGTTCGAAGGCGAGCGCGGCCTGGGCTATCCCAAGGAGCGCGCCGAGATCATGGCCAAGAACCGCGGCATCCTGAAGTCGCTCAAGGCCGTGACCTGCAACGACATGCTGACCGTCTTGAAAAACATCGACCAGGACCTGCTCAAGGCCGCCATCGCCGGCGAGAAGTTCCAGGAATACTTCTTCGCCAACGCCACGGACGCGGGCATCCGCGACTACATCCAGGGCGTCCTGGCCAAGACCTCGGAACTCGAGCCGGCCTGAGACTGAAGGGCCTGGGCCCAACGAAAAACGCCGGAGACCTCGCGGGTCTCCGGCGTTTTTTTGTGCGCGTCGCGGATTAGGTGGCGGGAATGTCGGACTTGCGCACCACCAGCGAGGGGCGAACTTCCGGCTGGTCCAGTTTCGCCGGATCCAGACCGCGCATCGGGGCCAGCAGCTTCTCGGCCGCCATCCGGCCCATGTCGCGGATCGGCAGGCGCACCGAGGTCAGGTTCGGCCAGACGCGCGAGGCCATGGGCAGGTCGTCGAAGCCCACCACCGACAGATCGCGCGGCAGCTCCAGTCCACGCTCGCGCGCCGCCTGCATGACCCCGATGGCCATGTCGTCGTTCAAGGTGAAGATGGCGGTCGGCGGGTTCGGCATCGACAGCAGGGCATGCCCGGCCTCCACCCCCGATTCGAACGTATAGGCGCCCTCGATCTCATAATCGGGGTTCAGCGGCACGCCGCGCTCGGCCAGGGCCTCGCGGAAACCGCCGCCGCGCACCGTCGATGAGCGGAACAGGGCAGGGCCCCTGACCAGACCGATTCGCGTGTGCCCTAGGTCGGCCAGACGCCGGGCGGCCTCGGCGGCGCCCAGATGGTCGTTGGTCACCACCATGGACCCCGGTTCGTCCAGCGAGACCGATGCGATGCGGACATAGGGACAGTCGAGTTCACGCAACAATGCGATCACCCGTTCGTCCTCCGACATCGACGGCGGCATGATCACGCCGAACAGCCGCTGGCGCTCGATGAAGCCCCGGATGTCGTCGATCAGCGTCTCGGAATTGCGATTGCACGGGTGGACGACCAGCTCCAGCCCCGAGCCCTTCAGGGCGTCCAGCACGCCCTGCTGCATGTTCACGACATAGGTCGGCGAGGGGTTGTCGTAGATCAGCCCGACCAGGAAGGACCGGCGGAAGGCGAGGCCCCGGGCCTGGGGATCAGGCGTGAATCCCAGCTCCGCGATCGCCTTCTCGACGCGCTCGCGGGTGTCGCCCTTGACGAAGGGCGACTGGTTGATGACGCGCGACACCGTCTTCTTGGACACCCGGGCGACCCGGGCGACGTCGTTGATGGTGGCGCGCTTGCCGGACTTCGCGCCGCGCGGATCGTCTGTCACCCAGGGTTCCTCATTATCGTGTTTCGCCAAGGCATAGCCGTGTCCGGAGCAAAGCGCCACGGGTGTCGCAAGAACCGCATTGACACCGGTTTCCTACCCCGCCCATATTCCGCGCCTTATCGAGGGTCTTTCGTGTTCGCGACGACGTTTACAAAGGGAGGGGCGCAATGAACGCCTCCAGTGCCGCCGCCGTCAACGGCGCCCAGGACCCGGCCGCCACCGCCGAGGCTTTCGTCTCCGCGCGTCTGGCCGCGCGGGCGACGCCTGACTATCCGGGCGTTCTGCCGACCAGCATGGACGAGGGCTATGCGGTCCAGGAGATCGCCATCGGCCTGTATCCCGACCAGATCATCGGCTGGAAGGTCGGCGGCATCGCGCCCGCCCGTCAGGCCGAACTGGGCGCCCACCGCCTGGCGGGGCCCATCTTCGCCCGCAACAACTGGCCGATTGAAGGCGACGTCGTGGTCAAGGCGATCGAGGGCGGCTTCACCGCCATCGAGGCCGAATTCCTGATCCGCATCGGCGAGGGCGTCGATCCGGCCAAGACCGAATGGACCATCGAGGAGGCGACCGCCGCCGTCGACGCCGTCTTCATTGGCCTGGAAATCGCCGGCAGCCCGCTGTCGGCCATCAATGACCTGGGCCCGCCCATCGTGGCCTCGGACTTCGGCAACAACGCCGGCATCTTCGTCGGTCCCGCCCTGACCGACTGGCGGGCGCAACTGCCGGCGGTCCAGGTCGAGAGCACTATCGACGGAGTGTCGGTGGGAACCGGCGGCTCGCCGTCGCTCGAGGGCGGCGCCCTCGAATCGGTGCGCTTCCTGCTGGGTCACCTGGCCCGGCGCGGCCGCCCGCTGACGGCGGGCATGCTGGTTTCGTCCGGCGCCGTCACCGGCGTGCACCGGATCCATGCCGGCAGCGACTTCATCTGCGACTTCAAGGGCGTGGGCATCATCAAGGGCACGGTCGTCAAGGCCGAAGCCTAGGGCTATCATCGTAGCGCCAACCCGCCGGCCCGCATGACGCGGGGACAGGTCGGGACGCGCGAGGAATACAGTACGGGAACGGGGATCTTCATGACCGACGCCACCAACACGCCCCCCTCAGACACGGGGCCGATCACGATCAAGGCGCCGTCGCCGGGCAAATACCGCTGGATCATCATGTGGCTGCTGTTCGCGGCCATGGTGATCAACTACGTCGACCGTCAGATGATCGGCTTCCTGAAGCCGACCCTGTCCAAGGAGTTCGGCTGGTCCGAGACCGACTACGCCGACATCGTCTTCTACTTCCAGGCCACCTACGCCCTGTTCTACGCCATCTGGGGCCGGCTGATGGACAAGATCGGCGCCCGCTTCGGCCTGGGCATCGCCTTCCTCATCTGGCAGATCGGCCACATGTTCCACGGCGCCGCCCGTGATCTGTCGCACTTCATCTTCGCCCGGATGCTGCTGGGCGTCGGCGAGGCCGGCGGCTTCCCGGGCGGGATCAAGGCCGTCGCCGAATGGTTCCCCAAGAAGGAACGCGCCTTCGCCACCGGCCTGTTCAACGCCGGCACCAACATCGGCGCCATCGTCACCCCGCTGATCGTTCCGGTGCTGGTGCTCGCCTTCGGCTGGCAGGCGACCTTCGTCGTCACCGGCCTTCTCGGCCTGATCTGGCTGCCGATCTGGCTCCTGGTCTATCGCAAGCCGCGCGACCAGAAGCGCCTGTCCGCCGCCGAACTGGCCTATATCGAACAGGACCCGGCCGACACCGAAGCCAAGGTCGGCTGGGGCAAGCTGCTGACCGTCAAGGAAACCTGGGCCTATGCCGCGGGCAAGTTCCTGATCGACCCGATCTGGTGGATGTTCCTGTTCTGGCTGCCGGACTTCCTCGGCAAGCGCTACGGCCTGGACCTCAAGACCTTCGGCCCGCCGATCGTGGCCATCTATCTGCTGTCCGACGTCGGTTCGGTCGGCGGCGGCTGGCTGTCCTCGCGGATGATGCATATGGGCGTCAGCCTGAACAAGGCGCGCAAGCTGACGATGCTGCTCTGCGCCCTGCTGGCCGTGCCGGTCATGTTCGCCGCGGAGGCCTCCAACCTCTGGATCGCCGTGCTGATCATCGGCGTCGCCACCGCCGCCCACCAGGGCTTCTCGGCCAACCTCTATGCCCTGCCGGGCGACGTCTTCCCGCGTAAGGCCGTGGGCTCGGTCGTCGGCATTGGCGGCATGCTGGGCGGCATCGGGGGCATGGTCTTCTCGAAATACGTCGGCCAGATCCTCGAGACGATCGGCACCTACACCCCGATCTTCATCGTGGCGGGCTCGGTCTATCTGATCGCCCTTCTGGTCATCCACCTGATCATGCCGAAGTACGCGCCCGCCAAGGTCTAGGGGCCGGCTTCAGCCAGATGATCGACGGCGCCGCTCCCCGGAGCGGCGCCGTTTTCGTTTCAGGCAGGCACGACCGCCGACTTCGGTCTGATTCCGCCGATGAAGACCAGCGACGCCGCCACCGCGAAGGCTCCGGCCAGCAGGAAGGCGGGGTTGTAGCTGCCCATGGTCTCCCGGATCACCCCGGCGCCGAAGGCCGCGACCGCCGCCCCCATCTGGTGCGCGACCAGCACCCAGCCGAAGACGATCGGGGCGTCGCGCTCTCCGAACGACTGGTTGGCCAGCTTCACCGTCGGCGGCACGGTCGCGATCCAGTCCAGCCCGTAGAAGACCGCGAACGCCGTCAGACTGGCCGGGCCGAAGTCGATGAAGGGCAGGGCCAGCAGCGACAGCCCTCTCAGTCCGTAATAGACGGCCAGCAGCCTGCGCGGGTCATATCTGTCGGTCAGCCAGCCCGAGGCCGTTGTGCCGATCAGGTCGAAGAAGCCCATCATCGACAGCAGGCCCGCCGCCGCCACCGGCGCGATCCCGTGGTCGCCGCAGAAGGCGATCATATGGGTGCCGACCAGCCCGTTGGTCGTCAGGCCGCAGACGAAGAAGGTCCCGGCCAGCAGCCAGAAGACCGGCGTCTTGCCGGCCCGGACCAGCGCCTCGATGGCCAGCCAGGGCGTCGCCGCCTGTTTCATCGGCGGGGCGGGCGGGGTGTCGGCGGCCTCGCCAAACCGCCGCGTCGCCCGGTCCTCGGGCCGCTCGGGCACAAGGAAGGCCACCAGGGGGATCAGGACGGCGCAGCTCGCGCTGACCGCCAGCACGACCGGCTTCCACGCCCCCGTCTCCGACAGCCAGGCCAGCACCGGCAGGAAGACCAGCGCCCCCGTCGCCGTCGAGGCGCTCAGCAGCCCCATCACCAGCCCCTGCCGCGTGGCGAACCAGCGATTGACCACGGCGGCGCCCAGCACCGAGGCCACGGCGCCCGATCCGATCCCCGACAGCACGCCCCAGGTCAGGATGTAGTGCCAGGGCTGGCTCATCCACTGGCTGGCGAAGGTCGCGACCGCCATCAGGGCCAGACCCGCCAGCATGGTACGCTTGATGCCGAAACTGATCATCAGGGCCGCCGCGAACGGCCCGACGGCGCCGTACAGCAGGATGCCGATCGCCGCGGCCAGCGAGATGGTCGCCCGGTCCCAGCCGAAGGCCAGCTCCAGCGGCACCATCAGGACCCCGGGCGCCGACCTCAGCCCTGCCGAGAACAGCAGGGCCAGAAAGGTGATCGCCACCACAAGCAGGGCGGGGTGGAAGCGTCTGGGCAGGGTCGGCATGGCGGGTCGTCTCGGCGGGAGGAGCGACCATCTCTAAAAGCAACCGACCCGATCGCCGAACGAGGAAAGCTGATCGCGCCTGTGAGCCCCCTTATGGGTTCAGGACAGCCGGTCCCGGAACGCGGTCCAGTCGAAGGCCTTCACGACCCGCAGGGCGTCCGTCGCCGAGTTCCACAGCACGATGGCGGGCAGGGGCACGCCGTTGAAGGTGTTGGTCTTGACCATCGAATAGTGGGCCTGGTCGAGGAAGGCGATGCGCGTCCCCGCGACGGGCGGCGTGCCGAAGACATAGTCGCCGAGAATGTCGCCGGCCAGGCAGGACGGCCCGCCCAGACGGTAGCGGGTCCCCTCGACCGGCTCGCCCAGCATCGCCGGCCGGTAGGGGGCCTCGATCACATCCGGCATGTGGCAGGTCGCCGAGATGTCGGTGATGGCGATCGGCAGGCTGTTCTCGAAGGTGTCCAGAACCTCGCCCACCAGAATGCCCGTATCGAGCGCGATGGCCTCGCCCGGCTCGATATAGACCTCGACCCCATGGGTCTCGCCCAGAGCCTTCAGGAAGGCCGCCAGACTGTCGCGGTCGTAGTCGGCGCGGGTGACGTGGTGACCGCCGCCCAGATTGACCCATTTCACATGCGGCAGAAGAGGCGTCAGCTTGGGCTCGATCGCGCCCCAGACGCGCGACAGGGGCTCGAACCCCTGTTCGCACAGGGCGTGCAGATGCAGGCCGTCGACGCCCTCCAGATGCTCCGGCTTCAGCTGCGAGATGGGGAAGCCCAGCCGCGAGCCGAACTGGCAGGGATCGTATTTCGCGACCTCGGCCTCGGAGTGTTCGGGGTTCAGCCTCAGGCCGATGTCGAACACCGCGCCCTCCGCCCGCGCCTCGGCGATCAGCTCGGCGAACCGCGCCACCTGGGTCGGGGTGTTGAAGATCACACTGTCCGAAATCCGCAGGATCTCGGGCAGGTCCTCGGGCTTGTAGGCCGGGGAGTAGGTGGTCAGGTGGCCCTTGTAGAACTCCCGCGCCAGCCGCGCCTCCCACAGGCCCGAGGCGCAGACGCCGTCGAGGTATTCCCCGACCACATCGGCCAGCGACCACATGGAAAAGGCCTTGAGCGCCAGCAGCACCTTGGCGCCGCCGCGCACCCCGACGTCCTTCAGGACGCCGAGGTTTCGCCGCACCGCCGCCTCGTCGACCACGAAGGCCGGCGAGGGGACGCGGTTCAGGTCGAACCGGGCGAAGGCGCCGGGATCGCCGGCCTTGGTTTCCATGGCGGCGGCAGGAGTGTGCGACATCGAAGACCCGATCAGAACGCCAGAGGCGCGTCCAGCTCCTGCACCTTCCAGGGCAGGCCGTGCTTGTTCAGCATGTCCATGAAGGGATCCGGATCCAGCTGCTCCATGTTGAACACGCCTTCGCCCTTCCAGACGCCGGTCACCATCAGGGCCGCGCCGATCATGGCCGGGACGCCGGTGGTGTAGCTGACGGCCTGGTTGCCGGTCTCGGCATAGGCCTCTTCGTGGTCGCAGATGTTGTTGATGTAGACCGTCTTCTGGACCCCGTCCTTCAGGCCGGTGGCGATGGTGCCGATATTGGTCTTGCCCTTGGTCAGCGGGCCCAGCGACGACGGCTCGGGCAGCAGGGCCTTGAGCAGCTCCATCGGAATGATTTCACGGCCCTGGAACATCATCGGCTCGATCGACAGCATGCCGACATTGCCGAGCACGTCGAGGTGCTTGAGGTAGCTGTCGCCAAAGGTCATCCAGAAGCGGATGCGCTTGATCTCCGGATAGAACTTCGCCAGCGACTCCAGCTCCTCATGGTACATGAGGTACATGTTCTTCGGGCCGACGCCCTCGAAGTCATAGACCTGCTTGTTGGTCAGGGCCGGGCCCTCGATCCACTGGCCGTTGTCCCAGTGGCGCGACGGCGCGGTCACTTCGCGCAGGTTGATCTCGGGGTTGAAGTTGGTCGCGAACGGCAGGCCGGTGTCGCCGCCGTTGCAGTCCAGAATGTCGAGCGTCTCGATCGAATCGAGCAGGTGCTTCTTGGTGTAGGTCGTGAAGACCGAGGTCACGCCGGGGTCGAAGCCCGAGCCGAGCAGGGCCATCAGGCCGGCTTCCTTGAAGCGCTCCTGATAGGCCCACTGCCAGCTGTATTCGAACTTGGCCTCGTCGCGCGGCTCGTAGTTGGCGGTGTCCAGATAATGGACCCCGGCCGCCAGACAGGCGTCCATCAGGGTCAGATCCTGATAGGGCAGGGCCAGGTTCACGAGCAGGACCGGGTTCACCTGTTTGATCAGGGCCGTGGTCGCCGCCACGTCGTCGGCGTCGATGGCGGCGGTGTCGATGGTCACGCCGAAGCGTTCCTTCACCGAGGCGGCGATGGCGTCGCATTTGGACTTGGTCCGGCTCGCGACCGTGATGTGCGAGAAGATGTCGCTGTTCATCGCCATCTTGTGGACCGCGACGGAACTCACGCCGCCGGCGCCGATCACCAGAACCCTGCTCATCTCACGCACTCCTTGGAAGTCAAAAAGGAAGTCTGAAAAACTGACGGCCGCCGCCGCCTTCATCGAAGCGCGGGGCCTTAGCACGGTCCGTCCCGGTTCGCTAACCGCGAGGGGGCCGATTCCGCGGCAGGTATAACCGCCGACCCGTGACGGGGATATGTCCTTGGGCCGAAGAGGTTCCCCGAAGGCGTTTGGCCGGATTCGACTGCCCATCGCCGTCGCCGTTCTCACGGGGTTTCAGGCCTTTCCGCCGCCTTCGGTTCGGCGCCCCTCCGGCCCCTGCGATACTGCCGGATCGCTCGCCTCGCGCCATCTGGGTCGAAGACGGGCGTGCACCCGGAGTGCAAACCGAGTGCAATGAACTGTCGGAATTTTTAGCGCGTAAAATCAAATATAAGGAGCAAATTCCTCAAGTCTGACATTCGGCATTGCACTTTTTGCACTCGCCTTTTTTGAGTGCAATCAGCCCGCGCCGAAGAAGCCCGACCGTCGCGCCCAGGCCTCGAAGGCGTCGGGCCAGTGGGAGGCCGGACGGTCGCCGGGCAGGGTGAAGCCGAAGCCGTGACCGCCCTCCTGATAGATGTGCATCTCGCAGGGAACCTCGGCGGCCTTGAGCGCGGCGAACATGTTCAGGCTGTTGGCCACGGGAACGGTGCGGTCGTCCGCCGCATGAACGAGGAAGGTCGGCGCCAGACCCGGCTTCACGCGCTCAGTCAATGGTTGACGCGCCTCTGCGTCGGGGCCTGGGAACTGGCTTGCGCCCGAGCCCACGCTCATCAGGGCATAGCCCAGACAGACCAGGTCGGGCCGGGCCGAGGTCTGGTCCACCGCATCCACCGGCTCATAGACAGCGTCGTCGTACCGGGTCAGGGAGGCGGCCGCGAGATGGCCCCCGGCCGAGAAGCCCATGACCCCGATCCGCTTGACGTCCAGCGCCCATTCCGCGGCCCGCGACCGGACCAGCCGCACCGCCCTCTGGAGGTCCTGCAACGGGGCGTCATAGCCCGCCGCCCAGCCGTCGCCGGGCAGGCGATAGTTGAGGACGAAGACGGTCACCCCGCACTGGTTTAGCCGTCGCGCGGCGCCCGCCCCCTCCTTGTCCACGGCCAGCCGGACGTAACCGCCGCCGGGCGCCACCACCATGGCCGAGCCGTTGGGGTTGGCCGGGCGGAAGACTTCGAGGAGGGGCTGGGACACGTGCATCACCGCCCGGTCGTGGGCGGCGGGCGAGCCCCGCTCCAGCACCAGCCGCCGCGCCGTCACCCCGCCCGACCCCGGGACCTTGCCCTCGGGCCAGATCGGGAAGGAGGCGTCCGACAGCAGCCCCTTCGGCTCGTCCGGCGCCGGGATGACCACCGGCGCCGACGGCGTCCCCGTCAGGTCCGGCCCGGCCGCCGGCCAGGTCTGCGGCGCGCGCGGCGCGGTCTGGGCGCGGGCGCTCAGGGCCACGCTGGCGCTGGTCGCGGCAGCGGCGCCGAGGAGGGTGCGGCGGTTCCACATCATGGCTCTTGGTCCTGGGGCAGGGGGACAATGTTGTTGGCGGGACTGATCTCGACCGGTTCGCCGTTCAACGCCAGCCTCACCCGCAGCCCGGTCGGGCTTGCCCGTTCCAAGTCTCTGGGCAGGTTGACCCGAACCGTCGCCGTCTTGGGCAGCAGGTCCTCAGGCGCGGCGAGAACCGGGAAGGGCGCGCGGCCCACCACCTTGCCCGAGGCGTCCTCGATCAGCACCTCGCCCGCCGGAGAGGCGACCCCGCCCAGCCCATGCACGGTCACCTTGGCCGTCCGGCCGGACACGACCACATCCTCCGGATCCAGCCCCACGTCGGGCCGCTGGGCCATCGGCGTCCCGGCCTCGGTCATGGCCAGCTCCAGCACCATCGCCTGCTTCGGCGGCAGGGTCAGGGCGACCTCGGCCCCCGGCTCGAAGGCGATGGAGGAGTTTGTCGGCGCATCCGCCCTGTCGTCCCCGTCGGCGTCCGACCCCTGCGACAGGCTCCACCGTCCCGGCGTCACCCCGGCCCCGATCAGGGTCGCCTGAACCGGCCGGTCGGTGACGTTGAAGGCGATGACCTTGAACCGCTCCGGCGTCGCCTCGGGCAGCAGGATGGCCACGCTGTCGGCCCCATCCGCCTGCCCAAACCGCCAGGACACCACATTGCCCGGGAAGATCTGACCCCGCCGCGCGCCGACCCCGCCCAGGCGCGCGCGCTGCAGCATCTCGGACGGCATCTGGACCCGGTCGGTCCACAGCTCGCCCGTGGTCATCATCCCCATCCTTTGGGTCCCGGACTGGATCTCGGCGCCGTAGAGGGTCTCGAGGTAGCGCTTGTCGCCCGTGGTCTGCCAGGCGCCGAACCGGGCCATATTGACCGGACTGCCCTGACCGCCGGTGTTGGACAGGCGGTAGCTGTCCGCCGCGCCCGCCGCCGTCACGAACATCGGCCCCCAGGTCTCGCGCCGGCCCAGCACCGACATCACGTCCGGCCCCAGCCCGTTCAGCCCGCCGGTCCCAGCGCCCAGCAGCGGCGCGAGGTACCTGTCGTCATGGGTCCAACTCCACGCCGCCCAGAAGGCCGTCGTCGACCCGCCCAGACCCCCGCCCGTGGTGTTCCCCAGCGGCCCGTTGACGGTGAAGCTCCTGTCCGTCGTCCAGTCTATCGGGCTGTCCAGCACCACACCGGTCCCGCTCGCGGCGGGTCTCCCGTGGGCCAGGAAGCCGTCAAGGGTCTCGAGGATGACCGCCTTGGTCCGCGGCGAGCCGTTCCACTGGACCAGCAGGACCCCGGGGTGGAAGATCAGGAAGTTGTTGCCCCTCTGCCGTCCCCACGGCCCCTCCGACGAGAAGTCGTGGGCCGAGAAGGAGTTGGACAGGAAGTGGCGGTGCCCGGCCGCATTGACCGCCGTCATCTCCGGATAGCGCCGCGCCGTCGCCATCAGCCGCTCGATGGCCCGGGGGCTGCCCCGGTTCATCTGGGCATACTGGGCGATGGTGTTGATCCCCTCCTCATAGGAGTGGAGCTCGTCGGCGCGGATGGTGTTCAGCCCGTCGGTGATCATGCCCGAGCGGTAGATGGCCGCCAGCGCCGCCGCCTGGCTGGCCCGGACCTTCTCCGGCTCCGAGCCCATCATATAGAGCGGCACCCACTGGTGCAGCAGGTCACTGTCGTCCGACAGGCCGCCGCCCAGCTCGCCTGAGCCGTCCTGACCCGCCGGGATCTGGCGGTTGTCGATCCACCAGTTCACGAACCGCTCGACCAGCTTCAGGTCCTCGATCTGGCGATGCGCCCACAGGGGCACGCCGGGCGCCGGCTGGCTCTGGGCGAAGGCCGGCCAGGGCTGGCCGCCGTTCTGCTCGTTCCAGTAGATGCGGGCCGTGACGTTGTCCGGATCGACGCGCAGGAGGTCGGTGACCTCCCGGTCGAACCGCTCATAGACCGGCAGCAGACGGTTGTTCGGCTGCTCCTCCACGAACCACGCGAGGTTGGCCTTCACCTGCTCCTCGCGGTCGGCGACGTGCTCGGCCATGGCCTGCTCACGCGGCTTGAACACCAGCCGGACCTTCATCCCGTTCAGGCCCTGCGCCCCGAAGTCCGGGCTGGCCGAGGCCACGGTCAGATACAGGCTCCGGTCGTTGGGCAGCAGCCGGTCGCGGGTGTCCAGCCACAGGGTCCGCGCCTCGCCCGGCTTCACCGAGACATTGACGTCCAGCAGGTCGCGATCCGGCCAGATCGGGTCCTTGATGCGGATGTTGAGCGGGATCAGCCCCTCATGGGTGGGCGTCACCGTCAGGGCCGGGATCTGCAGGACGAAGCCGTCCAGCCCGTCGCGCATATTGGCCCAGCCATAGTCGAAGCGCGCCGGCTCTCCGCCGGGGGCCACGTTCCGGAAGTCCGCCGGGATCAGCACATGGACCAAGGGCATCGAAGCCCCCGCCGGAGCAGCCTTCGCCTCGCGCGGCGCTCCGCCCGGCAGGGCCACGACCGTCGCCCGCTCGTCGGGCACGAACCGACCGGCGACATAAGTCTTCAGCTCGTCCAGCGTCGGGTAGTCGGTCCCCGCCGCCGCATCGACCGTATACTCCAGAGCGGCCGAGCCTGTCGGCGCCTCGCCCGGCCGGACGTCATAGACCCCGATCTCGCGGATCGGGGTCTCCTGCATCCGGTTGTCGAACCGCACGGCCCCGCCGGCGCGCTCCGACGCCAGCTGCAGCGTGGTCCGCTCCTGCCCGCGCGCCCGCTCGCCGATGCGGGTCTCGGCGCCGTGACCGACCGCCGTCAGCGTCCCGTCCGCCGCCCCCTGGATCTCGATCCGGTTCCACGGCTGGTCGGGCAGATGCAGGGTCAGGGCCTTGCCGCCCGCCTCATAGACGTTCCAGTCGGGCAGGACGAAGTAGTCGTGCCGCCCCGCCAGCCGCGAGCGGTTGTAGACCCCCGGCCAGGTGCTCTCGCGGATGCCGTCGGTCCCCTTGGAGAACAGCATCCGGATGTCCCGCGCCTCGGTCGGCCGCACCACCCGGATGGCGGTCGAGGGCGCGTCCAGATAGGGCGGCGGGTCGTTCGGCCGGTTGAAGCCATAGCGCATCCGCCACTCGTCCCGCGTCGCCGGATCGGCCATGTCGCGGGCGGGGAAGGCGCCCCCGGTCGGGGTCTGATGCGCGGCCAGGGCCGCGACCTCGGCGTCGCTTAAGCGGTGGTCGAAGGTCGAGACCTCGTCGACGTCGCCGCCCCTCTGGTAGTCGTAGGCGCTCTGGACCTGATAGCCGGCGATGATCCGGCTGTGCGGCCCGAAGGCGAACAGGCCGTTGTCCAGCACGGCCGTCTGGCCGGTCTTCGCCGCCGGCTTGCCGTTGACATAGAGGGTCAGGCCCGAGGTCTCGTCCCAGGCCACGGCCAGATGGGTCCAGGCCTCCGGATCGGGCGCCGGGGCGTCGAACGACACCCGCACCCGCGCGAGGTTGGCGTCGGTCACGAAGGCGTCGAAGCCGTGCCCGTTCCAGTCCAGCCGCAGGAAGGTCATGTCCCAGCTGGTGTGATCCGGATAGCCGACGCGGAAGATGACGAACTGGCGCGGTCCGATCGGCTGGTGCGAGCGCCAGAAGAAGCTCAGCGTCCCCCTCTGGGCATAGAGGTTGCCCGGCGCGGCCCAGGCCAGGATCTGGGCGTCGGAGGCCCTGACGGCGCCGCCCTGGGCTCCGTCCGGCGTCAGCTCGACCTGATCCACGAGCAGGGGGGCGGCGATCCCGCCCGCCTGATCGGCCGCATAGCCGGCATCCAGCGAGGCGTGGAACAGGCGACCATCCGGGCCAGCGGTCTGGGCGCCCGTCTGCGCAAACGCGGGCAGGGCGACCGAGGCCATCAGGGCGCTCAGCAGGAGGGCAGGCGAGGAACGCAGCATGGGGGGACGGCCTTCGTTGAAGGGCTGAACGTTACCGGGCAGGCGGCGGAGCGACCGGATCGCGGGCGCCCCGGAAGACGACGGCGGCCTGCGGCGCGCGGGCGGCGACCTCGGCGGCGGTCATCGTGTCGCCGATCGAGCTGACCGGATTGACCAGCGTCAGCCGGTCGCCCAGCACCGCCATCAGATCGGGCAGGTCATAGCGGCGCAGCACGCCGGGGAGGTTGACCTCGGCCATGTTGATACTGATCGGCTGGTCCACGAACTCGCGGTAGCTGGTGATCGAGCTGTCGACCGTCACCTTGCCCACCCGGTCGTCCAGAACCGCCGTGTGCAGGGCCACGGGGCCCATGGCGCCGACGCCGGTGACGGCGATGCGGCGCATGTCGACGTCGGTCTGGGTCGCCAGCCAGTTCAGGGCGGCGACGGCGTCGTCGGTGCGCATCCCGACCGGGGTCTTTCCCACCAGCAGGGCACGTAGCGACAACAGGGTCCAGTCGCCCGTCAGCGGCGACTTGGCTTCTTCCGTCCCGCCCGCGCCGCGCGGCTCGACCGCCAGCACGTTCCAGCCCGCCGCGACCCAGGTCTCGAACAGACCGCCGGGCGCACCCAGCGCGGTGACGGGCTGGGAGGTCAGCAGCAGCAGGGTCGGATGGCGCTCCGGACCGCCGACCCGGGCGAAGGTGGCCTTCACCTGCATCCCCGGAACCGTCTCCATCACGAGGTCCCGCGAGGCATAGCCGCTGCGCTCGATCAGCATGGAGGGCTGCACGACCGGGGCGGCATCGCCGGGATTGACGGTGGTGCGGGCGATGTCGCGGATAGCGGTCCTCAGCCGCGCCAGCCGGGCGGCGGGGGCTTCGTTGGCGTTGACCGGCGCCGGGTTGGCGTCCGCCTCGGCCCGCGCGAGCGTCTGCAGGGTCTCGCCCCCGATCGACGTCGACAGCTGGCCCGTCGGCGTCACCATCAGCCGCGCCGCGTCGCCCAGCGGCACTGGCGTGAACGGCCGCTCGGCCGGGCTGTCCATGAGGTTCCGGGTGAAGAAGGCCACGATCTGCGGCGCGATGGGCCCCAGATTGCCGTGCCCGCCCGGCCCCTCGATCATGGTGATCCGGTCCTCGGCTCCCATCAGGCCATAGAAGCGCTTCGCCTCCGCATAGGCCGCGCGGGCGCCGTCGATGGGGAACATGTCAGACGTCGTGGAGACCACGGCATAGGGGCGGGGCGCGGCGGCCTCGACCCAGTCGGCCAGGTCCAGACCGCGCTCGATGAAGAAGGGGATCGACTGTTCGGCGTCCTGCGGCCCGGTCACGCCCGGCGCCAGCAGATGGTCGAAGTCGGTGACATAGCAGGCCGTCGCCGTCGCCTTGATGCGCTGGTCGAGCGCCGCGAGATAGGCGGTGATCGTGCCGCCGCCGGAACAGCCGAAGGCTCCGATCCTCTGGTCGTCCACGTCGGGCCGGGCCATCAGATAGTCGACGCCGCGCATGGCGTCCTGGATGAAGTAGCGCGAAACGTGGCCGCCGGTCGGCAGGGCCTGTTCGAAGGCCATGGAGTGTTCGCCGGTCGGCCGCCCGACCTTGGACGAGCCGATCTCCGGGTCGAAGTGCTGGATCCGCTCGCCCTCGCCGACGATGTCCATGTTCAGGACCACGAAGCCCGCGCGGGCGAAGTTGGCGGCGAACGAGTAGTTGCCCAGCTTGCCGTCCACCCCGTGCCCGGGCTGGATGACGATGGCCGGGTGGGGTCCCTCCGTGCGGGGGATGAAGACGTTCGCCGTGACCCAGTAGCCGGGCAGGCTCTGGTAGCGGACGCGCTCGACGTCGAAGCCGTCCTCGTGGCTGACGCCCGTGCTCTCGGAGACGACGGGCCCCGCCGCGCTCTCGAACTCGACCATCTCGGCCAGCAGGGAGCGGACGCGGACCTGACGCTGGCGGGCGTCGGCCTCGGTGGTCAGGGCGGCGATCGTCGCGCGGCGCTCGGCCGCGTGCTGGCGCGCCACATCGGTCAGCCAGGCGATCAGCCGGTCGCGTCCGGTCTCGGGAGCGGCGGGCGAAGCGGTGGCGGCCGCCGGCGCCGTCTGGGCGAAGGCGGGCAGGGGGGAAAGGGCGGCCAGAAGCGCCGCCGTCAGCATCAGGGGACGGGCGTGTTTGGGCATGGTGTGTTCCTCAACCGGAGCGGTCGGCTGCATTGCCGTGGCCGCCCGGTGCAGGACCGGTCACGGCCTGTGCGTTGCGGCGGACGTTGGCGTAGGTGAGCCCCTCGACATGCTCGATGATGTCGAGCTCGGCGGCGCGGACGAAGTCGCAGTCCTTCAGGGCGATGTTGCGGATGGGCGCGGTCTCGAACCCCTGCAGGTCCAGAACCCGCTCGCAGCGGCCGACGGTCATCCGCTCGATGGTCAGGCCGTCGAACACCGGGGTGAAGCGGCCGTTGGCCCCCTCGGCGTAGTTGTAGTCGATGGTGATGGCGGCATGGGCCACCTGTCCCACGGTCACGTCGCGGACGTGGATGTTGGTCAGGGTCCCGCCACGCGCGGCGTTGTTCTTGAACCGGATGGCGGTGTTCAGCCGCGGGCTGTCCATGCGGCAGTTCTCGACGAAGACGTTGCGGACCCCGCCGCTGATCTCGCTGCCGAGCGTCACCCCGCCGTGGCCGTCCAGCATGGTGCAGCCCGAGACGATCAGGTTCTCGGTCGGCTTGCCCAGCCTGCGCCCATCGGCGTTGCGGCCCGACTTGATGGCGATGCAGTCGTCGCCGGTGTCGAAGACGCAGTCCTCGATCAGGACGTCGCGACAGCTCTCCGGGTCGCAGCCGTCGTTGTTCGGGCCGTGGCTGGAGATGGTCAGCCGACGCACGGTGACGTTCTCGCACTCCACCGGATGCACCTCCCACATGGGCGAGCGCAGGATGGTCAGGTCCGAGATCAGGACGTTGCGACAGCGGTAGGGCTGGATGAACTGCGGGCGGATGGTGGCCTCTGGGCCGAAGACGCGCTCGGCGACCGGCTTGCCCTCCTCGGCCCAGCGGCGCAGGCGGCCGTTGTCGCTCTCCTGACCGTCGGCGACCCGCTTCTGCCGCCACCAGTTCTCGCGGCTGGCCTGACCATCGAGGATGCCGTGGCCGGTGATGGCGATGTTCTCGCAGCCATAGGCATAGATGAAGGGCGAGATCCCCATGAACTCCGTCCCCTCATAGCGGGTCAGGATGGCGGGGAAGTAGGCCTCGGGCTCGGTGCGGAAGCGGATGGTGCTCTCGCGCGAGACATGCAGCTCGACGTTGGACTTCAGGTGGATGGCGCCGGTCAGCCAGACCGTCCCGTCGGCCGTGCCTTCGACCACGACGCGTCCGCCGCCGGGCGCCTTCGAGGCCGCGTCGATGGCGCGGCGGAAGGCCTCGGTGTTGTCGGTGACGCCGTCCGCCCTGCCGCCGAACTGCTCGGGACCGAAGCGGTTGGCGCGCGGGAAGACCGGCGGGCGGATGCGGGCGCGGATGGCCCGGGCCTCGGCCCAGGGATCATTAGGGTCCTCAACGGCTCGGGCGAGCGCCCCAAATGGCAAGGAGACCGGCAGGGACGCGGCCAGCAGACCGCCGAGCCCGGCCTTCGCGAGGTCGCGACGCCCGGGCTTCATCAGGGAAGGGAACATGGAGGTGTCTCTGGGAGACGGCGTCGGGGGGACGGGTGTCTTGAAAGAAGAACGGCGGCCCCGTCAGGGACCGCCGTCATCAGGCCTGGATCAGAAGGCGTACCGGACGCCGGCGTAGAACTGACGCCCGCTCTGGAAGTAGTCGCTGAGCCGTTCCGCCGAGGAGTCCGTGTAGGAGATCGTCGGCTCGTTGGTCAGGTTGATCCCTTCCACGGTGAAGGTGAGGTTGTCGCCCCACTTGTAGCTGGTCGAGAAGTCGATGAACGTCGTCGCCTTCACGCCCGCCACGTCGGTGTTGTACGACGAGGGCACGGCGGTCAGGTACTTGTCGCGGTAGTTGAGCGACACGCGGGCCTGGAACGGACCTTCTTCGTAGTAGATCGTCGTGTTGAAGGCGTTCTTGGACAGGTTCAGCAGGGGCTGGGTCACCGTCGCCGAACCGGCCGTCGTCGAGACGAAGTAGTCGATGTCCGACTTGACGTAGGTGTAGTTCAGCAGAACGCCCAGGTTCGAGAACTTCCAGGGCAGGAAGGTCAGGGCCTGCTGGACGTTCAGTTCGGCGCCCTGCAGCGGGCCCCCGGGCGTGTTGATCACGTTGGAGATCTGGAAGGAGTCCGTCGCGGCCACACCGGTGCCGGCCAGCAGCGAGTCCGGCAGGCCGGTCGAGGCGAAGGTGCCGGTGGTGGTGATGTTCTGGATGTAGGTCGAGATCTCCTTGTAGAAGAAGCCCGCCGAGAAGATCGAACCCCGGGCCGGATACCATTCGAACGCCAGGTCGTAGGTGTTGGCGCGGTAGGGCTCCAGGTTCGGGTTGCCGGTCGAGACCGTGCGCGAACCGCCGGCAACCGAAACATTGGTCGCCGCCGAGATCTGGGCCAGACCCGGACGCGCCATGACCTTGGCGGCGCCGAAGCGGATCAGGAAGTCCTCGGCCGGCTCGAACACCAGGTTCATCGACGGCAGGTTGTCGTCATACTCGCGACCGACGACCGTCCACTCGAAGCCGGAAGGGTTCACCGCGGTCGGAACGGTCGAATAGAAGCCCGACTCCTGCTTGGTGTGGACGCGGCGGAAGCCGATGTCGCCGCGGATCGGCATGCCCAGGGCGGTCAGCTTGAACTGGGCCAGCAGATAGGCGGCCTGGTCGTCCTCGGTGACCGTGCGGTTGTCGCCGCGGGCGCTGGAGACCGTCTCCGACAGGGCGAACCGGCCCGTGTTGGAGAAGACGCCATAGGCTTCGGCGATCGCGCTGAGGCTCGGCGAGCGCCAGCAGTTCGGGGTGCCCGACGGCAGGCTCAGGCCCTGGAAGCCGCAATAGGCTTCCGTCAGGCTGGTCATGTTGTAGCCTGCCGGGATGGCCGGGATGTTGCTCTCGCTGGCCAGGCGCTGGCCGCGACCGATGAACTCGTACTGCTTGGCCTGAATGCCGCCCAGCAGGGTGAGGTTGTCGGACCACTCGTATTTGAAGTCGAGCTGGGCGGTCTTGTAGATGTTGTCGTTCCAGTTCGGACGCAGACGGATGTCCGGGCCGCTGGCGCCGGTGCCGCCGGCCGCCGTCGTGGTCGGGCCGATGTACCACTGGTTCGGATCGGTGACGTCGAAGCCGTAGTTGATGGCCGGGAAGTACTGGCCGCCGGGACGGAAGTCGTACGAATAGCCATCGGTGTTCTGACGGTCCATCTGGACGATATAGTCGATGGCGTTGTTGAAGTCGTTCTTCACATAGCCGCCCAGCGCCGTGACGGTCAGCTTGTCGCCGAACTGCTGTTCGACGTTCAGCGTGTACTGCTGGAAGGTGGTGTCATAGATGTCGATATAGTTCTCGGAACGGATATCGACGTTGTCGAGCGCCATGAAGACGGCGGTGCCGTTACCATCCAGAACGATGTCGCGGACGACGGTCTCGGGCTTGCCGCCTTGCGAGGCCGCGCGGCTCAGGCCGATCGACTCGAGCTGGCGCTCGTTCCGCTCGCCCTCGAACTTCGAGTACAGGACGTCGAAGGTGACCAGGGTCGACTCTTGCGGGCGCCATTGCAGGGTGCCGGTGATGCCGGTCCGCTTGGTCTCCAGCCGGTAGTCCTGGTAGCGCAGGAAGCGCGGGTAGCGGGTGCTGTCCAGGCTGGCCGTGGCGCGGGCGGCGGTGTTGGTGCCGGCGCACAGGGTCGGGCGGGCGACCGGGTCGCACCAGCCGCCGTCGGCCGAGCCGAAGTTCCACAGGCCGGTCGAGGCGCCGTTCTGCAGGGTGGTCTTCTCGGAATAGGCGACCGAGAAGGAGGCGCCGAACTCGCCCAGCGGCGTGTCCCAGCGGTTCGAAACCAGGCCGGCGAGGCGCGGGTTGGTGGCCTCCGACAGGTCATTCCAGGCGCCCTGGGCCGACATGGCGGCCTTGAAGCCGGATTGCGAGAAGGGGCGGGCGGTGTGCAGGTCGACGGTCGCGCCCAGCGAACCTTCCTCGACGTTGGCCGAAGGGGTCTTGCGCACGTCCAGCTGGCTGAACAGCTCCGATGCGAAGACGTTGAAGTCGAAGCCGCGGCCGCGGTTCGAACCGGTCGTGGCCTGGGCCTCGATGCCGTTGATGCGGACGCGGGTGAAGTCCGGACCCAGGCCGCGCACCGAGATCTGCGAGCCTTCGCCGCCCGTACGGGTGATGGCCACGCCCGGCACGCGGGCAAGGGATTCGGCGAGGTTGTTGTCCGGGAACTTGGCCATGTCTTCGGCGACGATGGTGTCGACGACTTCGTTGGCGTTGCGCTTGATGCTCAGCGCGCGTTCCAGGCTGCCACGGAAGCCGGTGACGACGACTTCCTCGACCTGGGTCGCCCCGTCGTCGGTTTGCGGCGTCTGGGCGGGCGCGGTCTGCGCCAGTGCGGGCGCGGCCATGCCGAGCGCGGTGATCATCGCCGACGTGGCGAGCAGGCGTGAGCGAACAGTCGTCATTCCAGAGTTCCTCCCCAGGATCAAAATGTCCGAGGTCATCTGGTCCGTTCCCCTTATTCGGGATGGGTGGACTCTTTGCGATGACACCGGTGTCTATAATCCGCAGTGTTCTCCGATATTCCACCGGTGTCAAACCCCCGATGGCCCAAGTCGCCGCCGATGTGACCGTGATGCGACGGAATCGAAACGACGACGGCGCCCGTGAAATCTCCTGGTTTGAACCTGGTGTTGTGTGTCGCGCTTTGTGGGCGGGTCGATATCGCTACTGAAATCAGTAGTTTGTCGAATGTAAGCGGCGGGCTTTCGACACTGCTGAACGGCCATGCCCAAGCGGAGCACAACCTGCCGACGCGCGCATGCAATATCGACAGACTGTCGATAAAAGGCGCATTCGGGGCCGCTCAGGCGATGCGGCGGCCGTCGACTGCGGCGAGACTCAAGGGCGCGCGGGCGATCGGGCCGACGCCTATCGACAGTCTTGCGTGCAGGGCGCCGACGTCTTCGGCCTCGCGGTCCGCGCGGTTCACGGGCTGGTAGAGGCCGACCAGCCGGTCCGCTTCTCCGGCGCGGTTCCTGAGGGGCGCGACGACGATTTCGAGCACGCCCTCCATGCGGGCGGCGTCGGCGGCGAGGACGACCGGGCGGGCTTCGCGGATGGCCTGGACCATGGCGGCCGCGACCATCGGTCGGCTCTCTTCGCGCCAGACCGACAGCCAGTCGGCGCCGCCCAGGGGGCGACCGTGCACGCGTTCGACCCAGGCGCCCGCCAGCCGCAGCCGCGCGCCTTCGCGTTCGACCATGAACAGCTGGGGCGTCAGCGGGCCGAAGGCCATCGGCTGGAAGTCGGCGCGCGCGGGGATGCGCCGCGCCTCGGGCAGGGCGGTCCAGTGGTCGATCAGGGTTTGCGTACCGGAATGGAACATGGCGCGGCCTTTCAGCCGCCCTCACGCAAGGATGGGGCCTCTCGCCGCAGGACGTAGCTAACGGAAACGCAAGGGTTTGGTCGTCAAATGCTCGCTGGACCGGCGCGCCCTTCGCGGACCGGTCTCGCGTGAACGAATTCTCGGGGAGCCCAGCCCATGCGGGTGCGGATCAAGACCTGGCTGGCGACGATCGTCGGTCTGACGGCGTTCGGAGCCGTCGGCGGCTCTGCGGTCGCCCAGTGCGGCAGCTGCACCCCGACCCCGCCTTCCTGCTGTCAGCCCCCTCCCGCGCCGACCCCGCCGTCGCCGCCCAGCAGCTGTTGCAGGCCCCGCCGCCGCCGTCCTATCCGGGCGGAACCGGCAACTTCAACGTCAATGTGAACGTCAACGTCAACGGCAACGCCAATGCGAACGCCAATGCCAATGCGGGATCGCTGATCAACGCCCACGGCCAGGGCGACACCTACATCAGCTCGAACGGCGGGGCGTATTTCAGCGTCGCCCAGCCGTATCCGACGGTGATCGAGGGACTGAATGTCGAGGGCGCGGTCGCCGCCCAGGTGGTCCGGACGCCCTTCACCGCCTCGCGCTGGGCCTTCAGCCGCGTGGTCATCCAGGCCGTCTGCATCGACGACCGCGAGATCCCGCACCCGGCGTCCCAGGTCCAGCCGGGCCGCGAGATCGCCGACGCCTATGACGGCGAGATCTACCGCTGCATCGCCGGGACGCGTCTTCAGGTCACCTGGGCCGACTATGTCGACCAGATCAGCTTCGACCATGGCCAGACCATGAGCTGCCGCAAGGGCGAAAGCCTGTGGTACGGCCGCAGCGCCGAGGCCGCCGCCGCCTATGCCGCCAGCTACGCCGAGGGTTACGCCTCCGCTCAGGGCGGCGTCGCCCAGCCGGGCCCCGGTGGCCCGATCGGCGGCGGCGTGATGGAATGCCGGCCCCAGAAGCCGGAACGCGACTGCAACGAGCGTTCGCTGCTCCGCCGCTATGGCGCGGGCGTCAAGATCCTGACGATGTGGCGTCAGGAGACCTATACCGAATACCGCGAAGAGACCGTTCAGGCCTCGAGCATGTCCATCTCCGGCGCCTCGATGACGCTGGACGGCGGCGTCGGCGGCCGGGTGTTCTGATCGAGACAACGGTTCCCGAACGGCCCGTTCAGCCTGCGGACAGGTCGGGTTTGATAGATTGAGAGCGTCGGTTCATCGCCGGCGATCCTGAGTAACGACTGGCCCCGGAGCGCAAGCCCCGGGGCCTTTTTCGTCATTGGGCGGCGGGAGCCGCCGTCGCGGGCGCCGCGGTCTCGGCGGTCACCTCGGCGCGCCAGGCGCGGTCGGGCTGCAGATAGGTCTGGGCGGCCTTCTGCAGGTCGGCGGGGGTGATGGCCTCCAGATCCGAGATGACGGTGCGGATGGCCTCGATCTGGGTCGGGTCGGTCTGCACCCCCTTCAGGGCGCCCAGCCAATAGCCGTTGCCGGCCTGGCTGCGGCGGATCGACTCGATCGCCGACAGGCGGGCGCGGTTCAGTTCGTCCTCGGTGACCGGGGCGTCGCGCAGGCCCGCGGCGATGGCGTCGGCGGTCTGGAAGAAGACGGGCAGGGCCTCGGGCGGGGTCTCCACCTGAATGAAGACATAGCCGTAGTCGGGGAACACCAGCGACGAGGTCGCAGCCGCCCCCGGCGAATAGGCCGCGCCCTGTTTCTCGCGGATCTCGTCGGTGACGCGCAACTGCAGCACCCGGGCCAGCAGGTTGACGATCCGGGCGGGCTTGCGGTCGCCGATGGAGTCCACGCTCGGCCAGGCGACATAGCCCAGGGCCTGGGTCGGCAGGCCGGTGTGGTGCAGCTGAACCGGTTCGGCCGTCGGCGCCGGGAAGCCGACGCGCAGGGCCTGGGCCGAAGGCGTCGCGGCGGGCGTGCGGGCGGGCAGGGCGGCGAAGGTCGAGCCCACCGCCGCGACGGCGTCGGCGACGGCGATGTCGCCCACGATCACGATCTCGATCGGTCCGCGCGAGAGGGACTGGCTGACGATCTGGCGCATGTCGTCCAGGCTGGCGGCCGAGATCTGATCCGCCGTCGGCAGACCGAAGCGCGGGTCGTTCCCGGCCAGAAGGCCCGCGGCGGCCAGGCTGAAGGCGCCCGCCGGGGTGGCGCGATACTGGGCCAGGGCTTGCGGGAAGGCGGCCTTGGTCTTGGCGAAGGGCTCGGGCCGCCAGGCGGCGTCGGTGAAATAGGCCGCCATCAGCTGCATCTGCAGGTTCAGGTCCTGCGGCTGGGTCGAGCCGCCGAACTGGAAGGCGTTCTGGTCGGCGCCGAAGCTGACGCCGACGACATTGCCCGCCGTGACCTGATCCAGCTGGATGGCGGTCAGCTTGCCGAGGCCGCCCTCGGTCATTTCGGAGCCCGCGGCCCAGGTGACCGGGGTAGGCCGGTCGGTGGGCAGGTCCAGATAGCCGTTGCCGGCGCGCACCGTGATCAGGATCTGTTTGTCGGCAAAGGTGGTCGGTTTGACCGTCATTCGCACCCCGTTGGGGAAGGTCACCAGGGTCGCGCCCAGATCGGCGATCTCGCTCTGGTGGGACGGCTGGGCCGGGGTCCCGAAGTCGGCATAGGGCCATTGGACGTCGGCGGCGATGACCGGGGCGGTCACCGGGGTGGCGCGCGAGGCTTCCAGGGCGGCGGTGACGGCGGCCTCGCCGCCCTCGATGGGCACGGGGGAGGTGACGAAGACCAGAGGCCCGTTGCCGCTGAAGGTCTTGCGCGCCGCTTCGTTGACCTCGTCCACGGTGATGGTCGGGGCGATCTCGTTGAACCGCTTCAGGTCATCGTTGGGGTTGGTGAAGACCTCGTCGTCGTTGACCGAATTGACCAGGCCGGCGGCCAGGCTGGGGGTCTGGCGCGTCGCGGCGCCGGCGGCGACGGCGGTCAGGGCGGTGCGGAACTCGGTCAGTTCACGGTTCAGCTCGGACGCGGTGACCCCGTACTGGACAAGACGGCGCTCTTCCTGCTCGACGGCCTCGATTGCCGGCTTCCATTCGCCCGGGTTGAAGGCGACCGACAGGCTGCCCGCGTCGAGGGCGTTGAACAGGGACTGATAGCCGCCGCCGGCGCCGATGAAGGGCGGATTGGGCTGGCGTCCGATATCGCTGAGCCGGCGGTTCAGCACCGCCGAGGCCAGGCTGCGCACGACCGACTTGCGGCGCTCGGCGCTGTTATCCGGCGCGTCGTCATGAGGCACGGTCCAGAAGATCTGGGCCGAGGACTGGCCGCCGGGCTCGACGTGGATCAGGGTCTCGGGCTGGCGTGGCTGGATCTGGCCCAGATCCGGATCGGCGCCGTTGGCGGCGGTATTGGTCCAGTCGCCGAACTTCGCCCTGATCTTCGCCTCCATGGCGTCGACGTCGAAGTCGCCGACCGCGACCAGAGTGGCGCGCTCGGGGCGGTAGTAGGCGCGGTAGAAGTCGACGAACCGGTCGCGCGGGGCGGTGCGGATGATGTTCAGGTCGCCGATCGGCAGGCGGTCTGCCAGCCGCTGGCCGGGGGCGAGGAAGGGCAGCAGGGCCTTGAGAGAACGCAGGCCGGGGCTGTCGCTGGTGCGCTCCTCGCCCTCGATGACGCCGCGTTCGCGGTCGACGGCGTCCGAGGCGAACAGCAGCTCCGACGCCACCTCGCGCAGGGAGAAGAGGCTGGCGTCCACCACCTCGTCGGAGGTGTTGGGCAGGTTCAGCATATAGGTGGTCTGGTCGAAGCTGGTCTGGGCGTTGGTGTCGCCACCGAAGGACATGCCCAACCGTTCGAGGTTCTTGGTCATGTCGCCCTCGGCGATATGGGTCGAACCGTTGAAGGCCATGTGTTCAAGGAAGTGGGCCAGACCCTGCTGGTCGTCGCGCTCCGACAGGGAGCCGGCGTCGATGCGCAGGCGCAGCGCCGCCTGATGCGGCGGGGTGGCGTTGTGCATGATCGCATAGCGCATGCCGTTGGGCAGGACGCCGAACCGCACGCCCGCGTCGGGCGTCAGATCGCTGGCCGTCTGGGCCCAGGGATCCGACGGGGTGGCCGTAGGCGCGGAAACGGGGGCGGGCGCCGCGATCTCCGCCCAGGCGGGCAGCGCCGCCCCGGTCAGGAGGGCCGTGCTCGAGGCGGCGAGCAGCAGAAGGCGGCGAGGGGAGATCATTCGGGTCGCTCCGGACAGTCGGGAATCGCCCGAACGCCGTCAGTCGACCGGACCCCTAACCCTTAGGGCAGGGTCACGGCCGCTCAAGCGATTTCGTTGAATTGGCGGGCGTTACCCGTCTCGCGCGCCTTACTGGCCGGGGCGCGAGACGTAGAAGGTCGCGGCGTTGCCGACGGCGTTGGAGCCGGTGATGACGTTGCGGTTGGCGCCCGAGATGGTCGTATTGGCCGAGGCGCTGACGTTTCCGTCGTTGGTCTGGTTGTTGGTGGCGTTCAGCGTGGCCTGGCATTCGGCGCAGGCATAGCCCGTGACCGAGTTGCCCGCCGCATTGGCCGAGACATAGGCGTCATAGCCTTGGGCGCCCGAGAACTCGGCCCGGACCTCGACCCCGCCCGAGTTGATCTGGCTGTTGTCCAGCTCAAGGTATTTGTCGTTGTTGCCCACCGAGGCGGCGTTGCCCGTGCCCTCGGCCGAGGCCACGGCGCGGCCGTAGTCATAGGCGGTGGTGACGGCGGTCGAGGCGACGGCGGAGAAATTCTCCTGCTGCGTCCGCGCGACGACCGAGCCGCCCTTGTTGGCGATGACCGCCTGGTTGGCCGTGGCCACCGAGGCGCCGGTCAGGTCCCAGGCGTTGCCGGCGTTGGCGCTGGTGTTGGCCGTGACCGCGTCGCCGGTCGAGCGCTGGCCGATATAGATCGACTGACCCGACTGGTCCTCGCCGTTGACCGCGGCGGCGTTGTTGATGGCCTGGGCGCCGAACACGGCCCCGGCGGGGATGTACTGGGTCTCGGCCAGGTTCTCGGCGCGCACCGAGGCGTCCGACACCTGATGCACGGCGCCCGAGATGACCCCGACATTGCCGGCCAGGGCGGCGGCGTTGCCGGTCGCGGCGGCGGTGACATTGGCCCCACCCAGCAGGCGGGCGGTCCCGCCGCGGATGGCGGTCGAGGCCGTGATCTCGGACGGGCCGACGCGCTGGTCGGAATCGATGGCCAGGTTCCCGCCATAGCCGCCGCCGGCCAGGTAGTTGCCGTTGGCCTGGGTCGTGGCGTTGATGATGCCGCCCGTGTCGCCGGTGGGATTGATCTCGGTCGTGGCGCGGGTGTTGCCGTTCATCGTCTGGACGTTGCGAACGTCCAGATCCACGCCCTCGGTCGCGCCCGACAGGCTGTTGCCCGTCGCCGCGTTGGACACGGTCACCTGATCGGTCGCGCCCTCGACATTGAGGGTCTGGCCGCTGACGACGTCGCCGAGCTGCAGCTGATTGTTCAGGACCAGGGCGCCGGGCGCCGTCTGGGCCGAAGCCTCAGTAGCGGCTGCTGCGACGCACATCACCGTCGCGGCCAGCATGCCAGCGGTTCGGATCGGCGCGGGTCTGGCCATTGTTGCTGTCCGTGTTTGCATAGGCGGGGTAGTAGCCGCCGGTCGGGCCGACCGAGCCCAGCGGATCGTGGGCGGCGTCCAGGCAGATCTGCGGACCCGGGGCGCCATAGAGGTTGGCCATCATCTCCAGGGTGCCGCGCTCGATCAGCGAACGGACCGCCAGCTGGACCGGCTCCATCCCGCCCGTGCCGGCCGAGATGTCGAAGACGTTGCCGTCGAGGAAGTCGAACACCCCGGCCGAAATCTCCCGGCCGATGATCTGCTTCTGGTAGGAAATGACGTCGACCACCTCCATCGAGGTCGTCTGGACCAGACGCAGGTCGATGGCGACGTTCATGACGAAGACCTTGCCCTGGATAAGGGCCGAGCCCGGGCGGGCCGAGTCGACCTCGCCCTGACCGATGTCCACACCGGCGGAGCGGATGTTGAAATTCACCTCGGTCACCCCGCCGACGAGGTAGAAGTCCGAGCCCGGCACCTGGCCGGCGAGGATGCGGCGATAGTTGTTGCTGTCCGGGGCGCCGCCGGCGGCCGCGCCCTCGTCGCCGATCAGCTTGTTGTTGGCATAGCGGAGCTCCAGCTCCGAGATGGAAGTGTCGTAGCGCTCGACCATCCGGGCGCCGGCCTTGGCGAGGGCCGAATAGGCCATCAGGGACGCGCCCTGGGTGATCTGGCGGCCGCCGTCCGAGGAGACCGAGCCGGTGTAGTCGCTGATCCGGCCCACCGCGATGCGCGGCGAGGGCAGGTTGTAGCGGCGCGCATAGTCCGACAGGCAGTAGAGGGCCGTGGAATAGGGCGTGGGGTTGGCCGTCACCGGGGCGTTGCCGATGGGCGTCGCATACTGGCCGCCCGGTCCGGCGACCGTGCTCACGCAGCCGGACATCAGGGCGCCGATGGCGCAGGCCGCGCCGACGATGCGCACCCGTTTGGCCAGGGGGCGTTTGGCCAGAGGGCTTTTGGAGAGGGTGCGTTCAGTCATCGAGGTCCAGGGTCCCGTTCAGCACCGTGCCGGCGCTGATATTGCCCGTGTTGGTTTGTCTGGAGTTGACGATCACGGTGTTATGGTTGCCCTGAACCACTACGTTCAGGCTGTTGCCGATGGCGGTCGCGCCGCCGATGGTCGTGCCGCCACTGCTGCTGGACGAGGACGACCCCGCCCCCGCATAGGCCGACGAGGCGCCGGAGCTGGCGCTGGAATAGCTGGAGGCGCCGCTCTGGATGATGCCGTCCACGATCAGACGGTTGCCGTTGGCGTCGCGCGTCGACCCGGTCGACGGCTGGGTCACCGCATAGCGGGCGTTGCCGTATCCGGCCTGGAAGCTCGAGGCTCCGGCCGAGCCCGTCGTCTGGGCGAGGGCGAACGTCGGGCCCATGGCCGCGAGGCACACGGTCCCCAACAGGGCTCCCCCGCGGGCCGTCCGGCGCATTCTGGCAGTGGTCATTCCGGGTCTCCGCACGGAACTTGGTTGATGGGCCGGTAACCAACCCGCGTGCCAGAATGCGGTTAGGGTTATTAAGAAGCGCTTGAGATTGCAGAATTCTCCGCGCATTCCATCGACATGGGTTCCGAACACGACAGATTCGACACTCCGTCAGGCCCGCCGTCGTCGTCGCCGTGGGGAGCTCGCGCGCCCTCGCCGACGCCGGACGGCGGCGACGGGCAGGATCGCGAGCGCATCTTCAACGCGCCCCTGGCGCCGCTGCTGGTCGCCCTGTCGATGCCGGTGATGTTCTTCCTGCAGGAGCGACTGCCGGACGAGGGGTTGCGCTGGGCCTTCTTCCCGAACTCCCTGACGAACGGCGGCTGGTGGCCGGGGATTCTGACCAGCATGATCCTGCACGGCGGCTGGGCTCACGCCCTGATGAACGCCGGTTTCGCCATCGCTTTCGCCCCCCCGATCGCACGCCTGTTTTCGGGCGCGAAAGGCGGATTCATCTTTTTCGCCTATTATATAGTCTGCGGTCTGGCCGGAACCCTGGGATATGGCCTCATCCATCTGGGCTCCGACGCGCCGATGGTCGGGGCGTCCGGGGCGGTCACCGGCCTGCTGGGCGGGGCGATCCGACTGCTCGGGACCAGTGGCCGGGTGCGGCCTCTCAGCGACCGCGGTGTGATCTCGACCAGCGCCGTCATCCTGATCCTCAACGCCGTGACCGGCCTGATCGGCTTCGCGCCGGGAGCCGACGGGGCGGGCATCGCCTGGGAGGCCCATGCCTTCGGCTTCCTGGCGGGGTTGCTGCTGATCGGTCCGCTGGCCCGCTGGTTCGGAAAACCGCCCGCAGGATTTGCGTCGGAAGCCGGTCTGGGCGATCCTCGCGCCTGAAGCGGCCCGACAGGCCCGATCACGAGCCCTGCCGGCGTCGTTCTCTACAACGATAGAGAAGGAAACCCCTGATGCTCGTCGCCGAAATCCTCAAGGGCAAGGGAGGGGCGGTCTTCACCCTCGCGCCCGCCGCCACCGTCGCTGAAGCCTGCGCCGAGCTGGACACCAAACGTGTCGGCGCCCTGATCGTCTGTGACGGGGACCGGGTCGCCGGGGTCTTCTCCGAGCGGGATGTGGTCAAGGCCGTCGCCGCCGACGGGGCGGCCGCGCTCGGCAAGCCGGTCTCCGACTATATGACCGCCGAAGTGGTCTTCGCCAAACCGGCCGAGACCGTCGCCATCCTGATGGGCCGGATGACCGATCGCCGGATCCGCCACCTGCCGG